>NZ_JBFAQA010000011.1:0-301107 GCF_040677005.1 Nonomuraea sp. NPDC049421 | reverse complement strand
GGGTTGATAGGCCGGAGGTGGAAGCATGGCAACGTGTGGAGCTGACCGGTACTAATAGGCCGAGGACTTGACCACAAAGCAGACTTTCTAGTTTTGCTCGCGTCCACTAGGCAATTCTGAGACAGCAAGCAGTGTGCTGTTTCGCGGGGTTGCGGCGGTTATGGCGGGAAGGAAACACCCGGTTACATTCCGAACCCGGAAGTTAAGCTTCCCTGCGCCGATGGTACTGCACTCGGGAGGGTGTGGGAGAGTAGGTCACCGCCGCACAATCTTTCAAGGGAAGGGTCTCAACGCCAGGTTCTGGTGTTGGGGCCCTTTCCGCATGCCCGGACCCCTTTTTTTCCGCATGGCCGGGGTCATCGGGTCGTCTTCGCATGGCCGAGGGTCTTTTCGGCGTGTTCCTGGTCTTGCTTGGAAGGTTGTGGTCTCGTCGTCTGTGCGGGTTTTCGGGGGTGGCGGTCTTTTCGCTTGCGGGTCTTCGAGGGCCGCGGTCTTTCGGATGACCGCTCGTCTTCTCGAGTGCCGGGGCTTCTTCGGTGGAGCTGGCTCTTGGGGCTGCTGCCGGTTTTCGGAGTTCGGCTGAGTCTTGAGTCGGTGGGCGGGGCATTTCCGGCGGCCCGGTTCTTCGTGGGTGGGGCGGTCGGTGGTTCTGGTTGGTGCTGCCGGCTCTTCTGCAACGCCGGCGCCTGTCCGTCTTGCTTGACGTTGTGGTGGTTGTTGTTCGGCTAGAGCCCCGGTTGGCATTTGGTCGGGGCCTTTTCGTGTTTTGATCACCTAGAGGGGCGGTCCGATGCTCCCTCGGAGGGGTTGGGGTCGTTCCCGTGGTGGGACCAGCCGCTGATTCCAATGGATTGGTTGCGGTGGTAGTGGTCGAGGCCGGCGATCGTGTATGGGACGGTGTTGTCCGGTAGGCGGTTGGCCGGGAACCATTCGACGGCGGCGCACTTGTGCGGTTCGGCGTTGATGATGTCACCTGTCCAATGACTGGTGGCGAAGAAGAAGCCGATGCGGGGCTTGCCTTCGGGGTTCAGGTGATGGAGGACGGTTGCCGGACGGAGGGAAGCGGGGTCGAGGTGGACACCGACCTCTTCCTTGGTTTCTCGTAGCGCGCATTCGATGACCGTCTCGTCCTCGTCCAGATGCCCTGAGGGGAGACAGAACCAGCCGTCCCGGTAGCCGGTGCCTTGGCGTAGGCAGAGGAGGATGTCGTTGCCTCGTTCAAGGATCACGTGGACGTCCACGGTGACCTGCTGGCGATGCGGCAAGAGACGTCCTCCCACAAGTCGGCGCTCTGTGACGGAGACGATGGTGCTGGGCTTTCGGGGGAGCCGTGGGTCGGGGTGTCGGTGGTGATCGGGCTCCTGAGTGGAGCCGGTAGGAGTGTTGCGGTCGTCGATGTGACCATCATGCGCCGCTGAGGTGCGCCCGGCCACCGCTGGTTGAGTGATCGTCGCGCGGTGTTGCCTGTAGGCACTTCTCACCTCCGCGCCTCAAACCCGCGCCCCGTGTCCCCCTGGCTGCCGTGTTCGAGCCCGTGCCGCGCAACCGCAGTCTCCCGAGGGCCCATGCCCCGAGGGCCCATGCCCCCGGAGGCGGGCCCGTTTGGGCCTTGTGCTTGGCGTTTTCCTGATCCGTGCCTGTCTGTCCGCTGGCCTCGTGGCTTCCTAACCTTCGGGCCTCATGGCCTGGCCCCGTCTTCCTGGTCGCGGGGGTGCGTTGTCGATTCCCCCTAATTTCAGGTGACGTGGGTGGCGATGGTGCGGGCGCAGGCCAGGGATTCGGCGTGGGTGGTGTCTACCTCCACGTCGTAGTAGACGCCTTGGTGGACCACGTCCGCTTGCTGGGCGGCCATGCCGTGGACGCGGTTGCCGCGGGCCAGCTCGCGGCCGGCGGCAACGTCGCTGTCGCATTTGACGCCGACCCATAGGACGTCGAGGCCGGCCAGGGCCTTCTGCCAGCGTTCCTGGGAGTGGGCGCCGCCGAGGAAGACGTCGTCGATGATGATGTGGGCTCCGGCGCGGGCCATCGCGGCCACGCCCTCGGACCAGGCTCGGTCGAGGGCGGCGAACTCGGCCCCGACGCTCACGCTGCCGTCGGGGCCGATGTCGAGGCCCGCCTCCGACGCCTGCAGTGCCGCCGGCAGCGCATCGACCATCGTGTCGACCCCTAGAGCAAGCCATGGGACCGGCAGGATGGCCTGCAGGCAGCGTACGATGCCTGACTTGCCAGAGCTGGATCCGCCGTTGAGCACGATGACGTCCGTTGCCATGCGGGCTACTTTACGGGGGTGCGGCGGTGGCCCGAAACGGGTTTTCGGCAGCTCAGCGAGCCCGCGAGCGTTTGGCGCGATCTTTCCGGGTCAGAGGTGCAGGGTGCCGGACATCACTGTGACCGCCTGGCCGGCGAGATGAACGCGATCGCCGGTGTAAGTGACGTGGACAATGCCGCCGCGCTTGGACAGCTGCGCCCCCACCAGGGACGTACGGCCGAGGCGGTCCGCCCAGTACGGCGCCAGGGCGCAGTGCGCCGAGCCGGTCACCGGGTCCTCGGGGACGCCGACGTTCGGGGCGAAGAAGCGGGAGACGAAATCCGGCTCGGTATGCGCATCTGCGGCCGTCTCGGTATCCGGCCTGTCCGCGCCTGCGGCTGTCTCGGTATCCGGCTTGTTCGCGCCTGCGGCGGTGACGATGATGCCTCTCGCGTCGAGTGCGGTGAGGGCGGGGATATCGGGGGTCAGGGTCGCCACCGTTTCCGCCGAGTCCACCTCCACCAGCAGGTCGAGCTGGCTTTTTCCGACCCGGACCGGCGTGACGCCGAGCGCTTTCTCCAGGCCGGGAGGAACAGTGGCGGAGGACACCTCCTTGGCTGGGAAATCCATTGTGATCATGTTGTCGGGGCGGCGATTCACGGTAAGGGTGCCGCTGGCCGTACGGAATTCGAGCGGGCCCGTCGCGGCTCCTGTCGAATAGAGCACGTGCGCGGTGGCCAGCGTGGCGTGGCCACACAGCGTGACCTCGACGGCGGGGGTGAACCAGCGCAGGGAATCTCCGAGCAGGAAAGCGGTCTCGGAGAGGTTCATCTCGGTCGCTACGCTCTGCATCCATCGGTCAGTAACCGGAGAGTCCAGCAGGCAGACGGCTGCGGGATTACCCTTGAAAGCTGTGCCGGTGAAGGCGTCGACGGTGAAGAGGCGCATGTGGCCGATGGTATACGGGGGGCGGATATCCAGCTGCAAGCGGGCTGCAAGCCGTACAAAATGGAATTAGGGCTGGGCGTGTCGCGTGGCGAATGCGGAATCGTCGGTTACCGTCCAATGTGTAGGGACGTGCCGATTACGGTGAGTTCCTGAGGAAAGGACAAGCCGATGGGGGCAGTGCGCAAGGTGGTGAGCTACCTTGGCCTGAGCGGGGTCGAGCACTACGACGAGGGCTACGAGTACGACGAGCAGTACGAGGACGAATACGTCCCGGCGACCGAGCGGGCCGCCCGCAGGTGGCGTGCGAACGTCGACTCGTCGCGGATCGTCATGGTGCAGCCGCTCAAGTACAACGACGCACCGTTGATCGGCCAGCATTTCCGTGACGGCCAGACGGTGATCATGGATGTCACGGGCATGTCGATGTCCGAGGCGACGCGGATGGTGGACTTCGCGGCCGGGCTGGCGTTCGGGTGCGAGGGCCGGATCGAGCGCATCGCGGAGCGGGTGTTCCTGCTCGCGCCGGCGCACGTGGAGATCGAGACCACCTGACCGGGTGGCGCCGGTTCACGCCGGCGATTCCGCGCGCCGGGCCCGGCCGAGGTGGCCGGGTGCCGTCTCGACGCCGTCGTGGCGCCGTGTCGGTCCCGTGTCGATGCCATGCGAGCTGGGCCGTCTCCCTCCCGGTCCCAGGCCGCGCCCATTCCCTGTTTTCGCCGGGGGACCCTTGGGCACTCCGGCCCTCACCCTTCGTGAACGCCCGGCCACTTCCATGAACTTCTACGAAACTGCTCCGAGCTTCTCCGAAATTTCTCCGAGGCTTCTCCGAGGGGCGGGCCGCCCATGCAAGGGCGGAGCCGAGGGAGCTGGCCGCCGAATGTGCGTCGTCTAGGGGGCGGGTCGCCGGATGGACGTCGTCTAAGGGGCGGCGGCCCTGTGGGCGACCGGTCCTGGTAGCGCTTCGCTCAGTGGGCGCTCATCTCGAGGGGACCGTCCGCAGCGGACGGACCGCCGTGACGGCCGGTCCGTGGTGTCGGTCCGTGACGGTCGGCCTGTGATGGTCGGCCCGTGGTGGTCGGCCCGTGGAGGCCGGCTTGGGCGGGTGGGTTGGCTGCGGGAAGGTCGGTGGTTTTGGTTGGGTTTGGTCAGTGGGCGGCGCGGGGGCCGCGGCGGATCAGGCGGGTGAGTTCTGTGGCGTCCTCGGCGGCTTCCTTGGCGCGGGCCTCGGCCTCCCGTGCGTACGCGTGCAGCGCCCACACCGCGCCCTCCGCCAGCTCCTTCAGCTCGCTGACCTGCCCCGCGACGTAACGGGCGTCGGCCTCGATGAGTTTGCGGCGCTGCCAGAGCTGCCAGCCGGCCAGGCCGATCATGGCGACGCCCGCGGCGGCGAGCAGGTGTTCGGCCACGACGGCGCCGATCAGGCAGGCGACGCCGAGGACGATGAGCACGATGGCGGCCCACGGGCGGCCGCGCGGCACCACGCCCTCGGTGAGGATGGAGTGCTCGGCCGCGGCCAGTGACTCCTGGTCGGGGCCCTCGGGGTGCAGCCGGATGCGGTGACCGAGCAGCGGCACGGTGAGCGTCTCGGGTGGTTCGAGGCGGCTGTCGGCTTCGAGCTCCTCGGCCACGCCGCGCAGGATGGGCGCGGCGACGTGCAGGGCGATCGCCGCCAGGTGCGGGTCTGCGCCGGGGCGCAGGTCGTCGAGCAGGTACGTGCTGAGCGAGGCCATCGGCCCGGCCGGCCCGCCCTGCCCGATGAGGGAGCGCAGCACTGCGAGCGGTTCGTCCTCGGCCCAGTTGCCGGCGGGGTCGCCGGCGCTGTTGTCGAGCGGCGCGCCGGGGGTCTGCTCGGAGTGCCGGGCGGAGGTGATCTCGGCGCAGCGGGCGCGCAGCCGGGCCAGGCGGGCGGCGGCCACGGCGGGCTTGGCCAGCTCGGGGATCTCCGCCATCTCCGGGAAGTCGGCCAGCGACGGCGGCACGACGACGGAGGGCTCGCCGGGCACCACTGCCTGCACCCACTGCTGGGCGTCGGCGTGGTTTTGGACGGCGAGGGCGTCGAGCTTGCGCAGCACGAAGATCTTGCCGGCGGGCCCGTAGGCGCCTCGGGCGGCGGCCAGCCAGAGCGAGCGCTGGCCGTGGGTGACGGGCCGGTCGATCGACAGCTCGCCGAACGCCGTGCCGAGCCAGGACGCGTGGATGCGGCTGCCCTGCCCGGAGACGGCGAGCGCGAGGCAGAGGAAGAGCGCGGTCTGCTGCTGGTCGCGCCCGGCGGCTCGGCTCAGCGGCTCGAGTGGGTCGTCGCCGGCGAGCAGCGCGACCAGCGCCTCGACCGCCGGTGGCAGCCAGTAGCCGGGTATGTCGCTGAATCTCGGTGCGGCCGGTGGTGCGGCGCCGTTGGCGGCGAGGTGCGCCACCAGCGCCTCGGCATAACGGTGCAACTCGGTCGCTGCTGGGGGGCTCGCAGTCAGGTCCGTGCTCAAGGCAGAGAACTCCCCGTTTCGGCCGCGGTTCATGACCGCGTAAAGCCTAGCCGTTGGGGCGCGCGAACCCGGTGGAGGCGCGCCCACGACGATAGGGGAGACTTTGAGCCAACTGCCGGTTTACATGCGCTCGGGGACAGGGACACCGAGGAGACCGAGCCCCGTTTCGAGCACCCGCAGGGTCAGCGCGCAGAGGGCGAGCCGGGAGGCGCGGGTGTCGGGGTCGACCCCTTCCTTGAGCACCGGGCACTGCTCGAAGAAGTCGGTGAAGGCGGAGGCGGTGGCGTAGAGGTACGCGCACAGCCGGTGGGGCTCGCTCAGCTCCGTCGCCTGCTCGACCACGCTGCCGAAGCCGAGCAGCTGCAGGGCGAGTGCCCGCTCCGGCGCGGCGCCGAGCCTGATGGGGCCGGTCGCGGTGGCGGGGTCGATCGCGCCCTTGCGGAAGATGGAGCGGATGCGGGCCTGGGCGTATTGGAGGTAGGGGCCGGTGTTGCCGGTGAAGGCCACCATGCGGTCGAGGTCGAAGACGTATTCGCTGTCGTGGCTGACCGACAGGTCGGCGTATTTCACCGCGGCCATGCCGACGGCGTGGGCGATCTCGTCCTGCGTCTCGGCGTCGTAGCCGCGCTCGGCGATCAGCGCGGCGGCCTTGTCGACGGCCGACTGGAGGAGGTCCATCAGCTTGACGGACTCGCCGGAGCGGGTCTTGAAGCGCCGCCCGTCCTTGCCGAGCATCATGCCGATTTGGACGTGCTCGGCCGAGACGTTGTCGGGCAGCCAGCCGGCCATGCGGGCGGCGGCGAACACCATGCGGAAGTGCAGCGCCTGGTCGCTGCCGACGACGTAGAGGATGCGGTCGGCCTTGAGGTCGTGGACGCGGTAGCGGACGGCCGCCATGTCGGTGGTGGCGTAGCCGTAGCCGCCGTCGCTCTTTCTGATGATGAGCGGCAGCGGCTTGTCGTCGGAGCCGGTGAAGCCGGGCGGGAAGACGCAGAGCGCGCCCTCGCTCAGTTGCGCGGTGCCGGACGCCTCAAGGTCGTCGCAGGTCTTCTGGAGCATGGGGTTGTACATGCTCTCGCCGGCGATGTCGGCGTCGGTGAGGGTGACGCCGAGCATGTCGTAGACCTTGTTGAAGTAGCGCACGGTGGCGTCCATGAAGACGTGCCAGAGCCGCAGCGTGTCGGGGTCGCCCGACTGGAGGGTGCCGACCCGCGCGCGGGCGCGTGCCTTGAACGCCTCGTCACTGTCGAACTTGGCCCGCGCCGCCTGGTAGAACTCGGTGCCCTGGCCGGCCTCGAGCTGGGCGATCGCGGCGGGCTCGCCGATGTCGAGCAGGTGCTCGATGAGCATGCCGAACGGGGTGCCCCAGTCGCCCAGGTGGTTCTGCCTGACGACGGTGTTGCCGACGTGTTCGTGCAGGCGGGCCAGCGAGTCGCCGACGATGGTGGTGCGCAGGTGGCCGACGTGCATCTCCTTGGCCGCGTTGGGCGCGGAGTAGTCGATCACCACGGTCTGCGGCGGGGCGCTGGTGCCGACGCCGAGCCGCTGGTCGGCGAGGATCTCGCCGGCCTCGGCCGCGATCCAGCCGTCGTCGAGCGTGATGTTGAGGAAGCCGGGGCCGCTGACCTCGACCGTGCCGGGGAAGTCGGACAGCTCGGTCCTGATCGCCTCTGCGACCTCCCGCGGGCTCCGTCGCAGGCGCTTGGCCAGGCTCATCGCGACGTTCGCCTGGAAGTCGGCGAACTGGGAGGGCCGGATCAGCGGGTCTGCGTCGGCGTGCTCGGAGCCGAACGCGCGGGCCAGCGCCTGCTGGACGCGCTCGGTGAGCACTTTCTGCGGGTCGGTCATGGTCTAAGGGTACCGGCGAGCTTGACCGCCACGCTTATCATCACGGCCGCCACGAGGGAGATGCCGACGGCGGTCAGGTCGTTGCCGAGATCGCCCGGCCGGAGGGCGAAGAAGTCCCTGACGAACGGCAGCGCGAGCCCGATCGCGAACAGCACCGCCATGGCCCCGACCAGCGCCCCGCGCCACCAGTTGAGCGGCCTGGCGATGAGCACGAGCACCCACCAGGTGGTGAGGAAGAGGGTGATGACGGCGGCGGTCTGGTGCTCCAGCAGATCGGCGGAGTCGTGGTGGGCGGCCCAGAACGTCGCGAGCACCGCCAGCGCGCACAGCACCCCGGCCGGTACGGCGAAGCGCATCACCCGGCGCACGAATCCGGGCCGCGAGCGTTCGAGGGTGGGCGCGAGCGCGAGGAAGATCGCGGGGATGCCGATGACCAGCGCGTTCGTCAGGGTGGAGTGGCGGGGCGCGAACGGGAAGGCGATGCCGGCCAGCCCGACGAGCAGCGACAGCACGATCGCGTAGAAGGTCTTGGTGAGGAACAGGTTGGCGACGCGCTCGATGTTGGCCAGCACGCGGCGGCCCTCGCCGACGACATGGGGCAGCGTGGCGAAGGTGTCGTCGAGCAGCACGACCTGCGCGACCGCCTTGGTGGCCGGGCTGCCGGCGCCCATGGCGATGCCGAGGTCGGCGTCCTTGAGCGCGAGCACGTCGTTGACGCCGTCGCCGGTCATGGCGACGGTGTGGCCGCGGGCCTGCAGCGCGGTGACGAACGCGCGCTTCTGCTGCGGGGTGACCCGGCCGAAGACGGTGTGGCGGTCGAGCAGCTCGCCGAGCGCGGCGGGGTCGGCGGGGAGCGTACGGGCGTCGACCGCGCGCTCGGCGCCGGGGATGCCGAGGCCGGTGGCGATGGCCGAGACCGACAGCGGATTGTCGCCGGAGATCACTTTGACCGTGACGCCCTGCTTGGCGAAGTAGCGCAGGGTCTCGTGGGCGTCGGGCCTGATGCGCTGGCTGAGCGTGACGAGCGCGACGGCCTCGATCTCGGCGTGCCCGTCCTGAGCTTGCTCCAAGCTGTCGGTACGGCACAGCGCCAGCACGCGCGTGCCCGACGCGGCCAGCTCGGTGGCCCTGTCGTAGGCGTCGCCGCCCTTGAGCAGCACGTCGGGGGCGCCGAGCAGCCAGGTGCCTCGCGTACCGAAGTCGGCGCCGCTCCACTTGCGGGCCGAGGAGAACGGCACGCTCGCGCGGGCGCTCCAGCCGGCGGGCGTGTCGGGGTGGCGGGACCTGATGGCCTCGGCGGTGGCGTTGGGGTGGTCGTCGAGGTTCGCCAGAGCGGCGAGTGCCTGCTCGACGGGCTCGCCGTCGCGTACGGGCAGCACCTGGTCGAGGTCCATGCCGCCGGCGGTGAGCGTGCCGGTCTTGTCGAGGCAGAGCACGTCGACCCTGGCCAGGCCCTCGATGGCGGGCAGCTCCTGGACGAGGCAGCGGCGCCGGCCGAGGCGGACGACGCCGACGGCGAACGCGATGGAGGTCATCAGCACGAGCCCCTCGGGGATCATGGTGACGATGCCGGCGACCGCGCCGGTGATGGCGGTGCCCAGGTCGGCCGAGTGGTTCAGCTGGCTGTAGATGAGCAGGGCGCCGATCGGGACGACCAGCCAGGTGATGTATTTGATGAAGTTCGCCACCCCGGCGCGCAGCTCGGAGTGGGCGAGGTGGAAGCGGCTGGCCTCCTCGGCGAGCCGCACGGCGTAGGCGTCGGTGCCGACCCTGGTCGAGACGAACGCGCCCGAGCCGGCCACCGCGAAGCTGCCCGACAGCACGCGGTCGCCCGGCCGCTTGTGCACGGGGTCGGCCTCGCCGGTCAGCAGCGACTCGTCGATCTCCAGGCCGTCGGAGTGGACGACCTCGCCGTCGACCAGCAGGCGGTCGCCGGGGCCGAGCAGGATGAGGTCGCCGAGCACCACGTCGCGGGGAGCGACCAGGCGTTCTTCGCCGTCGCGGCGTACGCGTACGGGAGCCTCGTTGATGACCGCGAGCCGGTCGAGCGTGCGCTTGGCGCGCAGCTCCTGGACGATGCCGATCAACGCGTTGGCCACGATGACCAGCCCGAACAGGCCGTCCTGCCACTCGCCGAAGATCAGGATCAGTGCCCAGAGCACGCCGATGACCAGGTTGAACAGGGTGAACACGTTCGCCCTGAGGATGGCGCTCAGCGACCTGCTCGATCGGCGCGGCACATGGTTGGCCTTGGCCCCCGCTACTTGGGCGGACGTGAGCCCGTGGACCACCGAGGTGAGCCCCTCCACATAACCCCCCGTTTGTGTGGATCGGTCACACCCTAAAGGGTCGGCGCCCTTCCTCGAGGGTGACTTGATTCTGTCACCACAATCGATGGGAGCGGCCCGTGGCGGTCATGCGTTCGCCGATGGCGGGAACGACTCCGGCCGCGGCCAGGTCGGCGGCGAGCCGGCAGGCGGCGCTGATGCCCTGGGCCTTGGAGGCGCCGTGGGCGATGACGACGGTGCCGTTCAGGCCGAGCAGGACGGCGCCGCCGTACGCCTCGGCGTCGAGGCGGCGGCGCAGGCCGCGGATGCGGGAGCGCTGCAGCGCGGCGCCCAGCCTGGCGATCCTGCTGTCCTCGATCGCCTCCCGCAACTCCGTGAAGGCGTAGCGGACGGCGCCCTCCATGGTCTTCAGCGCGACGTTGCCGGTGAAGCCGTCGGCGGTGATGACGTCGACCTTGCCGGTCAGCAGGTCGTGGCCCTCGACGTTGCCGGCGAACCGCAGGCCGGGGCCGGCCTGGAGCAGCTCGTGGGCGCGCTTGACGACCTTGTTGCCCTTCTCGGCCTCGCTGCCGATGGTGAGCAGGCCGACCTTGGGGTCGTGGACGCCGTGGGCGAGCTCGGCGTAGATGGCGCCGAGGTGCGCGAACTGCAGCAGCATCTCCGGCTTGGCCTCGGCGTTGGCGCCGGCGTCCACGAGGACCGTGGGGGAGGGCAGGGTGGGGAGCGCGACGGCGATGGCCGGTCGGAGCACGCCCTGCTGGCCCTTGAGCCGCAGCCGGCCGGTGGCGACGACGCCGGCCGTCGATCCGGCGGAGACCACCGCGGCGGCGTCGCCGCGGCGGACGAGGTGGCAGGCGACCGCGATGCTGGACCTGGGGCGGCGCAGGCTGGCCAGCGCGCCCTCGTCCATGGCCAGCGCCTCCTCGGCCCTGACGATCGGGATCTCCTTGGTGGCGTCGTGGTCGGCGAGCGCCTCGTACAGCACGCGGGGCGAGCCGACGAGCACGACGGGCAGGCCGCGTTCGCGGACGGCGTGCACGGCTCCCGCCACGATCTCGTGGGGCGCGTGGTCGCCGCCCATGGCGTCGAGCGCGATCGGCCTGCTCTCTGACAATGGTCACCTCGTACGGCTTCGAGCCCGCCGTCACGGCTTGGGCCGGAACGCGGGCTCGGATGTCCGCATCGCAGGCACGGCGACTGCCAGGTTAACCGGCGGGTAGACCCTGACGGTCCCCGGCCGGGGGCGCGTCGCGGCCGGCGCGGGTTCCAGCGGCTAGCGCAGGTTCCAGTCGTCCAGGCCGCGGGTGACGATGACCTTCGAGAACGCGGACGAGCCGGTCAGCCGGATCAGCGGGCCGTCGCCGCTGCCGCCCGCGGTGCTCACGTCGCGCTTGCCGAAGACGGAGCCGCCCTCGTCGATGACGCGGGCGTCCGCGGGCACCCTGACGATGACCTTGCTGAAGCTCGCGCTGGTCTCGATGGTGATCTCACGGCCGGGCAGCACGGCGTCGGACAGGTCGATGACGAGCGCGCCGAAGCCGGCCCGGAGCTTGAGGTGCCGGGAGGCCACCCAGCGGCCCTTGCGCACGATCTTGCTGAAGGTGGAGCTGATGACCTGCCGTTCGATGGCGACGGGAGCGGCCGAGGCGGTCACGTCGGGCAGGTCGCGGGTGAGGGGGACCAGGTCGCCGACGGTCTTGGCGTTGTAGGCGACGTCGAGGCGGTCGGCGTGCTCGACGCTGGTGAGTCTTCCTGTGGCGAGTGCTTCTGACAGGACGGCGGCCACGCGGTCGCGGTCTTCGTCTGAGGCGCGGAGCTGCGGATCCTGGGTCACGATATGTCAGTGTACGCGCAAACGCGATATGTCGCGAGTGTTCCGAACCTCAAGGAAAACTTGGAGACCGGCGGAACCGGTGACGGCAGTGGGCGCGTCCGGGTATTAAGAACCGTAGACGCGCGACAGGGTCGTGGGGTTTACACGCGATCGAACAAAAAAGATGGGAAAGGCCTAGTGATCTTGAACCAAGCCGGCACGCGACGCTTCCGGGCGTACACGTCCAAGCACCTCGACGAGCTCCTGCGGCGTGCGGGGCTCGGAGACGACGAGCGCCTCAAGGTGCGTGCCGTCGCCACGGTGCTGCCTTTCCGGACCAACGCCTACGTCGTGGATGAACTCATAGATTGGTCGGCTGCTCCCGACGACCCGATTTACCGGCTGGTCTTCCCACAGGAGGACATGCTGCCCGCAGCCGACGTCGCCCGGCTGGCCGACCTGCTCAAGGCCGAGGCGCCGAACGCCGAGATCCAGGCGGAGGCCAATCGAGTACGCGCCCAGCTCAACCCGCACCCCGCAGGCCAGAAGGAGCTCAACGTCCCGAAGATCGGCGACGAGCCCGTCCCTGGCATGCAGCACAAATATCCGGAGACCGTGCTGTTCTTCCCCAAACAGGGGCAGACCTGCCACGCCTACTGCACCTACTGCTTCCGGTGGGCGCAGTTCGTCGGCGACGCGGACCTGAAGTTCGCCTCCGACGACATCGACCAGATGGTCGGCTACCTCCGCCAGCATCCCGAGGTGACCAGCGTGCTGATCACCGGCGGCGACGCGATGATCATGGGTGAGCCCGTGATCAGGCGCTACATCGAGCCGCTCCTGGAGCTGGAGCAGCTCGAATCCATCAGGATCGGCACCAAGGCGCTCGCCTACTGGCCGCAGCGCTTCACCACCGACCCCGACGCCGGCGAGACCATGCGGCTGTTCGAGCAGGTCGTGGCCAAGGGCAAGAACCTCGCGTTCATGGCCCACTTCTCGCACCCGCGCGAGCTGGAGTCGCCGCTGGTCGAGTCCGCGGTCAAGAACATCCTCGGCAGCGGGGCGACGATCAGGACCCAGGCGCCGCTGATCAGGTCGATCAACGACGACCCGGCCACCTGGTCGTCCATGTGGCGGCGGCAGCACAGGATGGGGATGATCCCCTACTACATGTTCGTCGAGCGCGACACGGGCCCCCAGGACTACTTCGCGGTCCCGCTGGCGCGGGCGTACGAGATCTTCAGGGACGCCTACTCCTCGGTCTCCGGCCTCTGCCGTACGGTGCGTGGGCCGTCCATGTCGGCCACGCCGGGCAAGGTCTGCGTCGACGGCGTCACCGAGATCGCCGGCGAGAAGGTGTTCATGCTCCACCTCATCCAGGCCCGCGACCCGTCGCTGGTGGGGCGGCCCTTCTTCGCCCGCTACGATCCGTCGGCGGTCTGGCTGACGGACCTGCGGCCGGCCTTCGCCGACCGTTTCCCGTTCGAGAGCGCGGACGACCTGCTGCCCGCCTGACGCCGGTCGCGCGCGTCCACCGCGACCAGAGAAAAACCGCGCCCCCGGCCCGTGACATTTGTTTTCGCGACCCTTTGTGCACGGGCCGCCGGGGCGCTTCCGACTTCGTGCGGTCTGGTCCGCGCTTTATCGTGAACAAGGCCGCCTGAATCCCGTTTTGTCTCCCCGCTCAACGCTCCCCCTTTACTCGGTAACCGGGCTGCAAACCCCTGCTACATGGGCATTCATGCGCCTGCGGCCACTCCGGGCGAGTGATAGAACTGCTTTCGTAGCTCAGCCGTGGCGACACGCTCAGTGTGGTGCCCATAGCGCGTACGCGACGGCATACGGGGGTTATCGATTCGCATTTCCATCGCATTCGAGAGCGATCGATCACGAGCCGGGAAGGCAATCATGAATCGAGTAGTCAAGACGGCCCTGGCCGTCACAGCTTTCGGCTTGGCGGCGGCGGCCATGGCCGTGCCGGCGCAAGCCGATGTTCAATCAGAGACCGCCGCGCACGCACCGGTCGACGGCGGGGGCACCACTGGAGCAAGCCCGCTCGGCGGCCTCCTCGGGGGCCTGGTCGGCGGCGACCTGCTGGGCGGCCTGCTCCCCGGGAGCAAGGCCAAGTCCGCGGCCGCTCCGTCCGGCCAGATGAGCGAGGTCGAGCGCGACCGGCTCAACGAGATGCGGATGCAGCAGCAGGCCGAGGCCAGGGGCAACGGGTTCGAGGACATCACGCGTACCGGCGGGCCCATCCCTGAGCTGTCGCCCATCGTCTCCAGCATGCCGTTCGGCGGCGGCGCCCTCACCTCGTCGCTGCCCCTGCTGGGCGCGGCGCGCATGGCGCAGCCGTCCGTCAAGTCCGGTCGCGCCCAGGGCGCCGCCCCGGCGGCGTCGGCGTTCAGCACGGTCAACGGCGTGCTCGCCTCGCCCGTCGGCGGTGCGCTCGGCCGCCTGCCCGGCGCCGGTCTGCTGCCGGCCTCCGGCAGCAGCCTCGCCGACACCAGTGGCGTCACCGCCAAGACCGTCAACAGCGCGACCTCCGGCCTGCGGGCCGTCTCGGCCGACTCGTTCGTGGCCGGGCTCAGCGACGCGGCCGCGCGGGCGCTGCCGCACGGCACGAGCGGCCGGCTGTCGCCGGTCGTCGGCCGGGTCGCGCCCGCCGAGGTGGCGCCGGTCGTCGAGGCGGTGCCAGGCACGACGCAGGCCGTCGCCATGGACGAGCTCGCGCCGCTGGTCGAGGACACCGCCGCCTTCGTCGCCAACCGCGGGACCAAGGCCGCGGGCTCCTACAGCGACGTGGTCACCGCCCTGGGCTGGACCGCCGACGCGCTGACCGGCTCGGTGCGCGGCGTCACCGCTCACCACTAGCCCTCGCGGGCCGGGGGTGAGCGCGGGCTCGTCCTTGAACCGGCATGAAGGTACGCGGACGTCAAAGGTGCCGACGCCCGTGCATCCGACCGCCGCGATGCACGACCCGCCTCCCAGGCCCCGCGACGGGCTCCCCTCCAGCAGGATCCGGTGTTCCCCCGGCGCGATCGCCGGCTGCCGTGGCGGATTCCCCCTCCGGCGGCTCCGGCGCTTCCTCGGCGGAACGCCACCACCGCGGCAGGTCCCGGTGTTCCCCTGCTGGGAAGACCGGCCGCCACGGCAGTTTCTTGACCGCCGGGCGCGGAATCTCCCTTGGTGGAGGTGACGGGCGCCGTGGCCGGGTGCGGCAGGGCGATCAGGATGTTCCCAGGTGCCGGGCGCCTGAGGCACTGACGCGCAGAGATGACGAGGACCTCCGCGGCATGCGGACGGTCCGACTGACGGGCCAGGGCGGACGCGCCCTCGCCCCGGGCGTGCTCGCGTACGGCGCCGCCACTGCAGGGCAGCGGCGCCACGCGAGCCCCGCCCCGCCGCCGACCCCCAGGGGTCGGCGGCTTTCGCATGCCCAGCCCCCGGTAGCCCC
The DNA here is from genome assembly GCF_040677005.1 of Nonomuraea sp. NPDC049421. Classification (NCBI taxonomy): domain Bacteria; kingdom Bacillati; phylum Actinomycetota; class Actinomycetes; order Streptosporangiales; family Streptosporangiaceae; genus Nonomuraea; species Nonomuraea sp. NPDC049421. The sequence continues at coordinate 286,028 of NZ_JBFAQA010000011.1, read as the reverse complement.
CCGGCCCCAGCAGCGTTCCGGCCCTCAGGGGCGGGGGTGGTGGGGTGGGCGGCGCTGTGGTGGGTGCTGGGGCCTTGGCGGCTGTGGGTGCGTCACCTTCCGAGGCTTCCCGGCCGTTCGGGCGTCCAGCGCACGTACGGCCCCTCGAACGAGGTTCTGCGGCGGCCCGGGTGGGTGGTCAGGGGAGGCGGACGCCGGTGCGGCGGGCTATCTGGGCTTGTAGGCGGGCCATCTGCCAGTGCAGCTCCAGCAGCTGCTCGGCCAGTTGGATCCGCGGGATCTCGGACACATCCTCGGTGGCCAGGTGGTCAATCGCGGCCGAAAGCTCTCCCATCGCGAGCCCCCACTCCATCACCGTTCCTCGGATCGAATTGACGTTCGAATCCTAGCGGAACCCCCGCCGCGCTGTCAGTCTTTTGCCTCTCGCGTCGCACCCGTTTCGTACACAAGAACGAACCCCCTGCACGATCGTCGTGCAGGGGGCGGGAAGCGAGAAGCGAGAAGGTCAGCCCTTGTTGTAGGCGGCGATGACTTCCTTCGGGTCGCCGTCCATCCTGATCTTGCCCTTGTGCAGCCAGATGACCCGGTTGCAGGTCTCCTCGATGACCCTGAGGTCGTGGGCCACGAGGAAGACGGTGCCGGCCGACTCGCGGATCTGGCGGATGCGGGCCTCGCTCTTCTTGCGGAACTCGCGGTCGCCGGTGGCCAGCGCCTCGTCGATGAGGAGGACGTCGTGGGTCTTGGCGGAGGAGATGGCGAAGCGCAGGCGGGCGCCCATGCCGGAGGAGTAGGTGGACATCGGCAGCTGGACGAACTCGTCGATGCCGGAGAAGTCGACGATCTCCTGGTATTTCTCCTTGACCTCGGAGGGCGTCATGCCCATGGCGTAACAGCCGAGGACGATGTTGCGCTCACCGGTCAGCTCGCGCATCAGAGCGGCGTTGACGCCGAGCAGCGAGGGCTGGCCGTCGGTGTAGACGGCTCCTTTGTGCGGGGGCAGCAGGCCGGCGATGGCGCGCAGCAGCGTGGACTTGCCGGAGCCGTTGCGGCCGACGATGCCGATGGCGTCGCCGTGGTAGGCGACGAACGTCACGCCCTTGACCGCGTGGACCTCTTTCATCTGCGGACGGCCCTGGCGCTTCAGGATGCGCGTGAGGGCGTTGACCGCGTTGCCCTTCTCGGCGTCGGAGGCGGCGCCGTAGACGCGGTAGACGATGTGGAGGTCGTCGACGATGACCGTGGGCGTGCCCGTGGGCACGTCGAGGGGCCGCTTGCTCGAAGGCTCCGGGGTGGGACGCTTCTTGGCGTCCTTGCCGGGGACGGCGGGCTTGTCGCCCTTCACCTGTGACAGCTCCTTGGTCAGTTCAGCCACGCCCGTACCTCTCCTCGGACCGCCAGAAGTACCAGAAGCCGAAGCCGAGTGCGAACACCGCCCAGAATACGCAAGACATCCACACCATCGGTGGCGGGTGGTGGCCGAACTCCGGCCTGTAGGTGTGGATGAGGATCTCGCGCATCCACTCGATGAACGACGCCGCCGGGTTGAGGTACATCACGTTGGCCACCCACTGGGGCAGCTCCGCCGAGCCGACGACCTTGTCCTGGATGGAGAAGAAGACGCCGGAGGCGTAGAGCCAGGTGCGGGTGATGAACGGCAGCAGCTGGTTGAGGTCGCGCATCGTGGCGCCGAGGCGGGCGACGATGAGGCCGGCCCCGATGTTGAACAGCGTCTGCAGCGCGAGCACCACGGGGATCATGAGCCAGAACCACGTGGGCGTCTGGCCCATGATGACCACCAGGGCGAGGAGCACGCCCATGGAGATGGCGAGCTGCTGCAGCTCCTGGATCGTGTACGCCAACGGCAGCGAGGCCCGCGGGAAGTGCAGCGCCCTGATGAGCGACAGGTTGCCGGAGATCGACTTGGCCCCGGCGGTGACCGTGCGCTGGGTGAAGGTGAAGATGAACATCCCGGTCAGCAGGAACGCCGGGTAGTTCTCGATGCCTTTGCCGCCGCCCAGGATGAGGCCGAACATCACGAAGTAGATGGCGGCGTTGAGCAGCGGGGTCAGCACCTGCCACAGCTGACCGAGCGTGGAGCTGGAGTATTTCGAGACGTTGCGCGAGGTCGCGTACGTCAGGATGAAGTGTCGCCGCTCCCACAGCTGGCGCAGATATACCGGGAACCTCGGCCGCGCGATGGCACGGCGAAGCCCGTATCTCTTGGCGAGCTTGGCCAGCGGCTCCTGCCCGCTTCGGCCGCCCGCCTGGGCGTCCGCGACAGCGGATTCCGGCTGGCTCATGGCAAGGACTCTATTGGATCCCGGGTGGTGGGGTGCCTGTCGTACGGGTCGACGACAGACTGTTGGACGGTCTTCGGCGGCGCCGGGTTCCAAGGCGTCACCAAGACCTGGTCAACCGTAGCTCAGGGAGCCGGGCCGCGTGGGCGGAGGCACGACCACGGTCATGTAGGGGGTATTTTTCATCGACTGTTCACGTCCAGGCCCGGCCGGTCTGCGGTGTTCTGTACCATTTGCGAGGCATCAGGCCGATTGTCTGTGACGCTGGATAGGCACACGTGTGACCGAACTGCAACGCGCCAGAGACTCCCTGGTGGCAAGTAGTAAGGGATAGTCGCGATCGACTGGCAGGGCGTCGGCTGGTTTGACCATGTCAGCCAAATCCGGGGGGATACCAGGAACTCCCCGTCAGGCTGCTCACGATCACCGCAGCTCAGCGCTTGGCGCCCACCTGTAGAGGGAGGAATTCTTTCACCATGCGTGTTACTAAGGGCGCACAGATCGTCGCCGGTACCGCGCTGCTCGCCCTCGCGGTTGCCGCGTGTGGCGGCGGTGCCTCGGACAACGGTGGCACTGCCGCGGGCGGCGCAGAAACGCCGGTCCGCATGGAAATCGGTGAGCCTCAGGAGCTCCTGAACCCGCAGAACACGACCGAGACCGAAGGCTCCGAGGTTCTCGCCGCGGTCTTCTCGCCGCTCGTGAGCTACGACGAGAGCAAGCAGCCGGTCGAGGAGGCCGCCGAGTCGGTCACCACGGAAGACAGCAAGGTCTGGACGATCAAGCTGAAGTCGGGTTACACCTGGCACGACGGCACCCCCGTCAAGGCCGCCGACTACGCCCGTGCGTGGAACTACGCCGCTCTGCAGGACAACGCCATGAGCTCGTCCTACTTCTTCGGCCGGATCGACGGCTACGAGGACGTGCACCCGGGTGAGGGCAAGACGCCGACGACCAAGGAGATGAAGGGCCTGAAGGTCGTCGACGACCTCACGCTCGAAGTCACCCTGACCGCGCCGTTCTCCCAGTTCAAGACCATGCTGGGCTACACCGCCTTCTACCCGATGCCGGAGTCGGCGATCGGCTCCGACGGCAAGGTCACCCAGGAGTACGGCGAGAAGCCGATCGGCCAGGGCCTGTTCAAGATGGACAAGCCGTACAAGAAGGGCACCGACCCGACCGTCGAGCTGTCCGTCTACGACAAGTTCCCGGGCAAGAAGCCCACGGGCTGGACGAAGCTCCAGTTCAAGGTCTACACCAGCTCCGAGACCGCGTGGAACGACCTCCAGGCCGAGAACCTCGACATCCACGACTCCCTGCCCGCGACCGCCATCGCCACGGCCAAGTCCGTGCTCGGCGACCGCTACTTCGACGAGCCCGACGCGGCCATCGGCTACATCGGCGTCCCGCTGAAGTACAACAAGGACTTCGAGAACGTCGACATCCGCAAGGCCATCTCGATGGCCATCGACAGGAAGACCATCGCCGACACGGTCTTCTCCGGCACCCGCGCCCCCGCGGACGACTTCATCAACCCGGCCATCCCCGGCTACCGCCAGGGCGCCTGTGAGGCGTGCACGTACAACCCGGCCGAGGCCAAGAAGCTGTACGAGTCCGCGAACGGCCCGAAGACCATCGAGCTCGGCTACAACGCCGACGGTGGCCACAAGGAGTGGATCGAGGCCGTCGCCAACAACCTGCGGGCGAACCTGGGCATCGAGGTCACGCCGAAGCCGTTCGAGAAGTTCCAGGGCATCCTGGACGCCCTGGACGCCAAGGAGTACAAGGGCCTGTTCCGTATGGGCTGGGCCATCGACTACCCCTCGGCCGAGAACTACCTCACCCCGATCTTCGGCACCGGCGCCATCGGCACCGGGTCGAACTACGGTGGTTACTCCAACAAGGACTTCGACGAGCTGGTGGCCAAGGGCGACCAGGCCGCCGACGCCGCCGAGGGTCTGAAGTTCTACCAGCAGGCCGACGACATCCTGCTGAAGGACCTGCCCTACATCCCGGTTTACTTCTACCGGAGCAACTTCGGCCACTCCACGAAGGTCAAGAACGTCAAGCTCAACCTGCTGAACCAGGTTGAATGGGCCGACATCGAGAAGGCCTGACGTCGTTCGCCTGGCGGGTGGCTCTTGCCGCCCGCCCGTCGGAGGGCTGAGCTTGGAGGCAGTCACTCGGACCGGGTAAATCACGGACTCCGAGGGCTGCCTCCAAGTGTGTACCGGAGGGCTTAATGGGCCGATATGTCATCAGGCGCTTGATCCAGGCGATACCCGTCCTGCTCGGCGCCACGCTACTCATCTTCTGCATCGTCTTCGCGCTGCCCGGCGACCCCATCGCGGCACTGTTCGGGGACAAGCGGCCGGATCCGGCCGTGGCCGAGGTGCTGCGCGAGCAGTATCACCTCAACGATCCGCTGCTCCTGCAGTACTGGTACTACATCAGCGGCGTGCTCTTCAGGGGCGACTTCGGCGTCAACTTCGCCGACGTGCCCGTCTCGGAAATGCTGGCAGGCAAGTTCCAGGTCACGCTGAACCTGGCGCTGACCGCCCTGATCATCGAGGCGCTCCTCGGTGTGGGCCTGGGCCTGTGGGCGGCGCTGCGCCGCGGCAGGGCCACCGACACCGCCATCCTCGCCTCCACGCTGCTGCTGATCTCGGTGCCCACGCTGGTGACCGGCTTCGTGCTGCAGCTCGTCCTGGGTGTGCAGCTCAAGCAGTGGACCGGGCTGGACATCTTCCCCGTCGCGGGTACGTTCGCGGGGCTGCGCAGCTATCTCCTGCCCGGCTTCGTGCTGGCCGGCGTGTCAGTCGCGTACCTCACCAGGCTCACCAGGACGAGCCTGGTGGAGACCCTGAGAGCGGACTACATCCGCACGGCGATCGCCAAGGGTCTGTCCAGGCGGCGCGTCATCGGCAGGCACGGCCTGCGCAACGCCCTGATCCCGCTGGTCACCTATCTGGGCGCCGACCTCGGCAACCTGATGGGCGGCGCGGTGATCACGGAGACGATCTTCAACCTCCAGGGGATCGGCAACCAGCTCTTCACCTCGGTCTACTTGCGTGAGCAGCCGGTTGTCGTCGGGATCGTCACCATCCTGGTGCTGATCTACATCCTGGCCAACCTGATCGTCGACCTGTTGTACGCCGTGCTCGACCCGAGGATCCGCTATGAGTAACCCAACCCCACCGGGCGGGCCTGGACTCCCGGAGACGCAGACACTCGTACCCGACACGGTCGCCCCCTCGGCGCCCGACACCGAGGGCGCCGAGGGCAAGGGCGGCAAGCCCGCGAGCCTGTGGACCGACGCCTGGCACGACCTGCGGCGCCGGCCGATGTTCATCATCTCGGTGATCATCATCCTGGTGCTGCTCGTCATGTCGTTCTGGCCGTCGCTGTTCAGCGCGATCGACCCGTACAACGCCAGGACCTGTGACCTGTCGACGGCGCGGCAGGGCCCCGGGCCCGGCCACCTGTTCGGCCGCGACAACCTGGGCTGCGACGTCTACGCGCGGACCATCTACGGCGCCCGGAACTCGATCGTCATCGGCGTGTTCACCACGCTCATGACGACGATCATCGGCGGTCTGCTCGGCATCATCGCCGGCTTCCGCGGCGGCGTGACCGACACGATCGCCTCGCGGCTGACGGAGATCTTCTTCGCCATCCCGTCGATCCTCGGCGCGCTGCTGATCGCGGCCACCTTCCGCGGCAAGGCCAACAGCATCCTGCTGGTGATCGTGGCGCTGACGGTGCTCGGCTGGCCGATGGTGTTCCGGATCATGCGAGCGGCGGTGATCACCGCGAAGAGCCAGGACTTCGTGGTCGCCGCCAGAGCGCTGGGCGCGGGGTCGAGCCGGATCATGTTCCGTCACCTGCTGCCGAACTCGCTGGCGCCGGTCATCGTGGTCGCCACGATCAACCTGGGCAGCTTCATCGCCGCCGAGGCGGCGCTGTCGTTCCTGGGCGTGGGCGTGCAGTCGCCGGACATCTCATGGGGCCTGATGATCGCCGACGCGCGCAACAGGTTCCTGGAGGCGCCGCTGCCGCTGGTGTTCCCCGCCGTGTTCCTGAGCATCACCGTGCTCGCGTTCATCATGCTGGGCGACGCGGTGCGCGACGCGCTCGACCCGAAGCTCAGGTAGAAGGGGGGATCAAGTGAAGAAGACGTCTTCGGATGTGTTGCCCGCCGAGGGAGGGCCGGGCGACGGACCGCTGCTCGCGGTGGAGGACCTGCACGTGGAGTTCCACACGCGGGCCGGCACCGTACGAGCCGTCAACGGCGTGAGCTACACGGTCAACCCAGGTGAGACGCTCGCGGTGCTGGGCGAGTCGGGTTCGGGCAAGTCCGTGACGGCGCAGGCCATCATGGGCATCCTCGACATGCCTCCGGCGGTCATCCCCAAGGGGGAGATCCGCTTCAGGGGCACCGACCTGCTCAAGCTGTCGGAGGAGGCCCGTACGCAGGTCCGCGGCCAGCGGATCGCGATGATCTTCCAGGACGCGTTGTCCGCGCTCAACCCGGTGTTCACCGTGGGCTGGCAGATCAGCGAGATGTTCCGGGTGCACCGGGGCATGTCCAAGGCCGACTCCATGAAGAAGGCCGTGGAGCTGATGGACCGGGTGCGCATCCCGGCCGCGCGGCAGCGGGTGAACGACTACCCGCACCAGTTCTCCGGCGGCATGCGGCAGCGCATCATGATCGCGATGTCGATCGCCCTCGACCCCGAGGTGCTGATCGCCGACGAGCCGACCACGGCGCTCGACGTGACCGTGCAGGCGCAGATCATGGAGCTGCTGGCCGAGCTGCAGCGCGAGAGCCAGATGGGCCTGATCCTCATTACCCACGACCTCGGCGTCGTGGCCGACGTGGCCGACAAGATCGCGGTCATGTACGCCGGCCGCATCGTCGAGCACGCCCCCGTGTACGACATCTACAAGGCCCCCGCGCACCCGTACACCAAGGGCCTGCTCGACTCGATCCCCAGGGTCGACCTCAAGGGCCAGGACCTGTACGCGATCAAGGGTCTGCCCCCTAACCTGCTGAACCTGCCGAAGGGGTGCTCGTTCCACCCCCGGTGCCCGTTCCGGCAGGACAACTGCCTGACCGACGCCCCCCCGCTCTACGAGATCAGCGGCACTCGCGGCAGCGCCTGCCACTACTGGAGGGAGGTCCTCGATGGCGAGCGGCAGTGAGACCATCCTCGAGGTGCGTGACCTGGTCAAGCACTTCCCGCTGACGCAGGGGGTCGTCCTCAAGAAGCAGGTCGGTGCGATCAAGGCCGTGGACGGCGTGTCGTTCGACCTGAACAAGGGCGAGACGCTGGGCATCGTGGGCGAGTCGGGCTGCGGCAAGTCCACGCTGGCCAAGGTGCTGATGGCGCTGGAGCGGCCGACGTCGGGCTCGGTGAGGATCAACGGCCGGGACATCGCCAAGGCCAGGGGCGGCGAGCTCAAGCGCATGCGCCGCAACATCCAGATGGTGATGCAGGACCCGTACACCTCGCTGAACCCCCGGATGACCGTCGGTGACATCATCGGCGAGCCGTACGAGATCCACACCGAGGTCGCGCCCAAGGGCGACCGGCGCAAGAAGGTGCAGGAGCTGCTGGAGGTGGTCGGGCTCAACCCCGAGCACATCAACCGCTACCCGCACCAGTTCTCCGGCGGCCAGCGGCAGCGCATCGGCATCGCCCGCGGCCTGGCGCTGCAGCCGGAGATCATCGTCTGTGACGAGCCGGTCTCCGCGCTCGACGTGTCGATCCAGGCGCAGGTGATCAACCTGCTGGAGCGGCTGCAGAGCGAGTTCGGTCTCGCGTACATCTTCATCGCCCACGACCTGTCGGTGGTGCGCCACATCTCCGACCGGGTGGGCGTGATGTACCTGGGCAAGTTCGTGGAGCTGGGCAAGGACGCCGAGATCTACGACCGTCCCGCGCACCCCTACACGCAGGCGTTGCTGTCGGCGGTGCCGGTGCCCGACCCCGACGGGCGTGAGCATCGGGAGCGGATCATCCTCCAGGGTGACCCGCCCTCGCCGGCCAACCCGCCGAGCGGCTGCCGGTTCCGTACGCGGTGCTGGAAGGCGCAGGAGATCTGCGCGGAGGAGGAGCCGCTGCTGCAGATCAGGCCCGGTACGGGCCATGCCAGCGCCTGCCACTTCGCGGAGACCCACGACGTGGTGCACGTAGGTTAGAACTGGCTAGAACCACCTGAAACGCCCCGGGGACTCGCTCCCTGGGGCGTTTCGCATGCTCAGGTGGTGACGATCAGCGCGGAGCCGTGGCCGAACAGCCCCTGGTTGGCCGCGAGGCCCACACGGGCGCCGGGCACCTGGCGGGCGCCGGCCCGGCCGCGCAGCTGCGTGGTCAGCTCGCAGAGCTGGGCGATGGCCTGGGCGGGCACGGCCTCGCCGAAGGAGGCCAGGCCGCCGGACGGGTTCACCGGGATCCGGCCGCCCAGGGCGGTCTGCCCGTCCCTGAGCAGTTTGTCAGCCTCGCCGGGCGGGCAGAGCCCGACGTCCTCCATCCAGTCCAGCTCCAGCGCCGTGGACAGGTCGTAGACCTCGGCCAGCGACACGTCCTCAGGGCCGATGCCGGCCTCCTCGTAGGCGGCGTGCGCGATCGACGCGCGGAACGGCCGCTCGGGCGGCGGCACGGCGGCGCACGAGTCGGTCGCGAAGTCGGGCAGCTCCAGCACCGTGTTGGGGAAGACGGGGGTGACCGTGGAGACGGCCGCCAGGCGGACGGGGGCGGCGACGCTGTGGCGGCGCGCGTACGACTCCGACGCCAGCACCACCGCCGCGCCCCCGTCGGAGGTGGCGCAGACGTCCATGAGCCGCAGCGGGTCGGCCACCATGGGGGAGGTCAGCACCTGCTCTGCGGTCACCGGCTTGCGGTAGCGGGCCATCGGGTTGAGCGAGCCGGCCAGCGCGTTCTTGACCTTGACGGCGGCGAAGTCGGCAGGGGTCGAACCGTGCAGGGCCATGCGGCGGCGGGCGTAGAGCGCGAAGTACGCCGGGTTCGTCGCGCCGAGCAGCCGGAAGCGCAGCCAGTCGGGGTCGTCGGGCCGCTCGCCGCCGACGGGGGCGAAGAAGCCCTTCGGCGCCGCGTCCGCGCCGATCACCAGCGCGACGTCGCAGAGCCCGGCGAGGATCCTGGTACGCGCGATGTCCAGCGCCTGCGCCCCCGACGCGCAGGCCGCGTAGCAGGAGGCGACCCTGGCGCCCGACCAGCCGAGTGCCCTGGCGTAGGAGGCGCCGGAGACGAAGCCGGGGTAGCCGTTCCTGATCGTGTCGGCCCCGACGACGAACTGCACGTCGGTCCAGGCCAGCCCGGCGTCGTCGAGGGCGGCGCGGGCGGCGGCCAGGCCGTACTCGAGGAAGGGGCGGCCCCACTTGCCCCACGGGTGCATCCCGGTGCCCAGCACGGCCACGCTCATGAGGCCCGCCCCCACATCCACATCAGCGGGCCGTCGGCCAGCTCGCCCGAGGTCAGCTCCAGCTCCATGCCCACCGCGAGCTGCTCCACCGTCAGGCCCTTGACCTGGCCGAGCACGACGATGCCGACCTCGTCCAGCTCGACGGCGGCGAGCGTGACCGGCTCGTACGGCTGCGCCGCCACGTACGGCGCGGGCGGCGGGTAGCAGGCGTTGGTGTACGACCAGACCCGCCCGCGCCTGGGCAGCCGGATCTCCTCCATGTCGGTGACCTCGCAGCGCGGGTTGGGGCAGGAGTCCCGGCGGGGCGGGAAGCAGATGGTGCCGCAGCCCGCGCACCGGGTGCCGAGCAGGCGGACACCGCCGGGCTCGACCGCGAACCAGCCGTCGATCGCGTACGTCATAGCTCGGAGTATCACACAAGCGCTTGCTAGGTTGAATCCCTCCGCCGTTCCCGCGAGCGCAGCACCACCCACCCCGACATCACGACCACCAGCAGCACCATCCCCGCCACCACCGCCGTCCTGGACGCCGGATAGGGACCGTCGCCGAAGTAGGGGCCGGGCAGCGGCGGCACGACGGCGGGCGCGGCCAGCCGGGCGGCCTCGCGCAGCGCCAGCGCCGCGTCCGCCACCCCGTGCCCGTAGGCCGGGCTGTAGCCGTCGCAGGGCCGGCGCCTGGTGCCCTCCTCGATGGCCAGCCGCACGTGGTACGGCGACAGGTGCGGATGCGCCGACCTGATCAGCGCCGCGATGCCCGCCACCATGGCGGCGGCCGAGCTGGTGCCGTCGCCCACCACGTACGAGTCGCCGCCGTCGGCCGTCACGATGTCCGTGCCCGGCGCGACCACCGACACGTAGTCCTGCCGGTTGGAGAAACGGGCCACCCTGCCCCGCCGGTCCACCGCGCCCACGGCGATCACCCCGGGGTAGGCGGCGGGGAAGTTCTTCCTGTTCGCCGAAGCCCCGTCGTTGCCCGACGACGCCACGAGCACCGCGCCCTTGCCGATGGCGTACTGGACGGCCTCCTCCTCGGCGGCCGAGCCCTCCCACGCGCCGCTGCCGCCGCCCAGCGACATGCTGATCACGCCCGCGCCGTGGTCGGCGGCGTACCTGATGCCCCTGGCCAGCGCGTCGCGCCAGCCGGGCTGCCGGTGGGCGCGGCGCGGGTCGCCGTTCTCCAGCGTGACCCTGATCGACAGCACCGTGGCGGCGGGCGCCACGCCGAGCACGCCGCCCTTGCCGCCGTCGCCGTGCCCGCGCCCGGCGATCAGCCCGGCCATCGCGGTGCCGTGGGGGCCCCATCCGCGCCCGTCCCCGCCGGGGTCGGTGAGGTCGGGGCCCTCGATGACGGCGCCGCGCAGGTCGGGGTGCCCCGGGTTGACGCCGGTGTCGAGCACGGCGACCGTGACGCCCTCGCCCTTGCTGGTGCGCCAGGCGTCGGGCAGGCGCAGCGCGCCGAGCTGCCACTGCCCGGCCCTCGCGGCGGCGGCCATCTCGTCGCCGCCGTCCCCCGCCAGGGCCGGCACGGGGCCCGACAGCAGCACGGTCAGCAGGACCGGTACGGTGATCCGCCTCATCGCGTCAGCGCCCGGTGCAGCGACGTGGCGACCTGGCGGGCGGCGGCGCGCAGGCGGGAGGCCACCGGATCGCCGGGACGGTAGGCCCGCCCGTCGGCGTACCCGGCCGCCGTCGCCACCAGGTAGCGCCCGGGGGAGCCGAGCACGACGCCGGTGACGTACTGGCGGTCGCCGAAGCGGGCGGCGGGCCCGCCGGGGAACGCAGCGGGCCGCACGGTCGCGGGCCGCCCCGAGCCGTGGAGGAAGAACCCCGGCCGGTCGAGCACGGCGATGCCGGCGGTGACGACGAAGGTCTGGGTGCTGTCGGCGTAGGTGGCGCGCAAGGCGACGCGGCAGTAGGGCCAGTAGGGCCGCACGGCCGCGGCCTGGAAGGCGGCCGGGCAGGCGGCCTCGGGGGCGACCCCGGCCAGCACGTACGTGACCCGCGCCCCGGAGGGGCTGTGCCCCGGCACCGTGGCGGGGAAGATGCGCGTCACCGGCCAGGCGCGCCAGCGCTCGGACACGGGCGGGACGGGAGCGGGCCAGGTCACGGACAGCAGGAAGGACAGCACAACGGACAACTGGAACACGTCGACCTCGAGCGGGAGGGGAGGGACCTCCGATCAGCTCGCATTCTGACACGCGGATACGCCGACGGACGGACGCTTCAGTAAACAGACCGATACGAGGAGTAGTTCCAGAACTATCTTCTTTGTCCTATGGAGAGGGGGAAAGTCGGACATGTGCACCGGGCGGCAGGCCCAGCCGCTGGGCCGCGTCACCGCAGTTGACCGCGATCGCGATCAGCCCCGCCGAGTCCGCGAACGCCACCAGCTCGCCCGGCGGCACCGCCGCGTACGTCTCCCGGTACGGCAGCGCGAGCTGCCGCCGCCCCAGCCACACCCCGAGCGTGTCGCCCACCCGCACGCCCAGCGACTGCAGGTCACCGGCCCGGATCGACAGCTGCGTGTTGCCGTAGCGGTCGACCGAGACCACCTCGCCCTCCACCGAGCCGTCGCGCAGCAGCGTGGTCGGCTCGGGCAGCGTGACCAGCCGCGACACCGGCAGCGGCGGCCCCAGCTCGGCCACCGGCAGCCCGCCGTACAGCCGCCCGGCCACCGGCGCGAACACGTCACGCCCCGGGAACGTCGGCGAGGCCGGGCGCAGGAAGTGGGCGTCGTTGGTGATCTCGTACGCCGCCCGCGCGCCGCCGCCGGCGTGCACCGCCCACGACAGCAGCCCGTTGTCGGGCCCGATGAACACCCGGCCGCCCGCCTCGACGGCCACCGCCCGCCGCGCGCCACCCGCCCCGGGATCGACCGCGGCGATGTGGATACCCTCAGGGAGGTACGGGATGGTCTGCGCCAGAACCGCCGCGCCGCGCCGCACATCGCCGGCCGGGATGAGGTGACAGACGTCGATCACCCGGGCGTCAGGGGCTATCCCGGCGATCACTCCATGACAGGCCGCCACATATCCATCCTCTAACCCGTAGTCGGTGAGGAGCGTGATGACAGAGGTCACATCTGGTGACTGTACGTCTCCCAATCCGTCGTGAACAGCCGCACTCCGCACATTACGATGGCGAACGGGCCGCGTGCGGGCGGCGAGATCGTCGCCCGCCCCTTTCGAGGAGGACACCATGGGAGCACCGCTCAGCGGTGACAATGCTGCCCAGGAACCGTCCCGACAACCACTCTCACAACGCGATCTCGATCTCCTCGCCTTCGAACGCCAATGGTGGCGCTACGCGGGCGCGAAGGAGCACGCCATCAAGGAGACGTTCGGCTTCTCCGCCACGCGCTACTACCAGCTCCTCGGCGAGCTGATCGACCGGCCGGAGGCGCTGGAGCAGGACCCGATGCTGGTCAAGCGGCTACGCAGATTACGATCCACCCGCCGGCGCGACCGTGCGGCCAGAAGGCTCGGCATGCGTCCCTGACCGTCTGGGTACGGCAGCCGAGTGAAGAACATCCCTGGAATGGAAGCGATCGTGGACGATCCGGCGGGCGCCGTGATCGGGCTCGACTTCGACGGCACCCTGTCGCCGATCGTGCCCGACCCCGCCCAGGCCGTGATCCATCCGAAGGCGCCCGGCGTACTCGCCGAGCTGGGCGCCCGCGTCCGAGCGGTGGCCATCGTGACCGGCAGGCCCGCGGCCACCGCGCTGGAGCTCGGCCCCGGCCTGGCCGACGTGCCCGGCCTGGTGGTGCTCGGCCACTACGGCTTCGAACGCTGGGAGGACGGCCGCGTCTCCGCGCCCCCGCCGCCGCCCGGCGTCCCCAACGCGGAGGCCGAGCTGCCGCTGCTGCTCGAATCGCTGGGCGTGCGGGGCGTGCGCGTCGAGGACAAGGGGCGGGCCGTGGCCGTCCACACGAGGCGCAGCCCCGACCCCGAGGGCGCGCTCGCCGCGCTGCGCGAGCCGCTCGCCAAGCTGGCCGACAAGCACGGGCTGGTGATCGAGCCCGGCCGCATGGTGCTGGAGCTGCGGCCGCCCGGCATGGACAAGGGCCACGCGCTCGGCCTGTTCCTCACCGAGCGGGAGGCGCGCTCAGTCATGTTCGTCGGCGACGACCTCGGCGACCTGGCGGCGTTCGACGCCGTACGCGCCTCGGGGCTGCCCGGCGTGACCGTGTGCAGCGGCTCGACCGAGGTCACCGCGCTCGCGGAGCGCGCCGACCTGGTGGTGGACGGCCCCGACGGCGTGGTGCGGCTGCTGGAGGAGCTGGTCTCGGCGATCAGCCCCTCGTGACGCGTCAGGCCAGCGCTTCGAGCTGGGCGGCTAGCCACTGCTGCGGTGGCAGCGCGGTCGCGGCGGCGCGCAGCTTGTCGCGGCGGCTGCGCCGCTCGTCCTCCGGCATGACCAGCGCCTCGTGCAGCGCGGCCGCGGTGCCGCTGATGTCGTACGGGTTGACGAGCAGCGCGTGCTGGCCCAGCTCGGCCGCGGCGCCCGCCTCCCGCGACAGCACGAGCGCGCAGTGCGGCGACAGCACGGGGCCCTCCTTGGCGACCAGGTTCATGCCGTCGCGGATGGGGTTGACCAGCAGCACGTCGGCCATCCGGTACGCGGCCAGCGAGCGCGGATAGTCGTCGTTGACGTTGAGGATGAGCGGGTCCCAGTCCTCGGTGGCGTACTCGTCCTCGATCTCCTGGGCGCAGCGCTGCACCGACGCGGTGTACTCGCGGTATTCGGGCAGGTCGTGCCGGCTGGGATAGGCGAAGGCGAGGTGCACCACGCGGCCGTGCCACTCGGGGTGGGCGGCGAGGAACTCGCGGTAGGCGTTGAGCCCGCGCACGATGTTCTTCGACAGCTCGGTGCGGTCGATGCGGACGATCAGCCTGCGCCCGCCGACCTGCTCCCTGAGCGCCGTCATGTGGGACTCGACGTCGGGCTCGCAGGCCCGCTCCCACAGCGCGGCGCCGTCCACCCCCAGGCTGTGGACGCCGATGCGGGTGCTCCTGCCGGCGTGGGTGACGCTGCGCCCGACGCGGTCGGCCTCGGCGCCCAGCAGCCGCTCGCAGCAGTCCATGAACGCCTGCGCCCACCGGTCGGTGAGGAAGCCGGCGTGGTCGGCGCCCAGGATGCCTTCGAGCACCTCCTTGGCGACGTCGTCGGGCAGCAGCGAGAAGTATTCGGGCGGCGCCCACGGGGTGTGGCTGAAGTGTGCGATGCGCAGGTCGGGCCGTTCGGCCCTGAGCATGGCGGGGGTCAGCGTAAGGTGGTAGTCCTGCACCATCACGCGCGCGCCGTGGCCGGCCTCCTCGGCGAGCGCCAGCGCGAAGGCGCCGTTGTAGTCGCGGTATGACTCCCACTCGCGCTCGAACCTGGTGCCGAAGTTGGGCGAGTTGGGGATGTCGTAGAGCAGATGGTTGACGAACCACAGGGTCGAGTTGGCCACCGCGTTGTAGGCGCGGTGGAAGGTGGCGGGCGGGATGTCGAGCATGCGCATCGGGCCCGTGTCGTAGCCCGCGTGGTCGACGCGGCCGCCGCCGGCCTGCCGCACTGCGCTGCGGTCGCCGTCGGACAGCGCCGCGCAGACCCACAGCACGCCGTCGCCCTTGGCCACGCCCGACAGGCCCGACACGAGACCGCCGCCGCCGCGCTTCATGGTGAGTTCGCCGTCGTCGGAGACGGTGAAGGAGACCGGCCCTCTGTTGGAGGCCAACAGCACGCTGTTCATCTAGGCTCCTTTCGATCATAGGATCCCAGCTATGGCGCTTGATGAGCTAACCGAGGAACTCGCCCGCTCAGCCGCTGCCGGAGATCATCGCGCACTCGGCGAGCTCCTGGCGCGGATAGAGCCCGATGTGATGCGGCACTGCGCCCGAATCCTGCCTTATCACCAGGACGCGGAGGAGGCCTCGCAAGATACGTTGCTGGCCGTGGCGCGTAACATCGGGCGGTTCGAGGGGCGCGCCAGGTTCAGTACATGGCTGCACATCGTGACGGCCAACTGCGCGCGCACGACGTACCGGTCGCTGAAGCGGCGGGCGGCCGAGCAGAGCTCGGACGAGCTGCCGATGCAGAAGCCCGACGTGCGGCGGGTCAGCGTGATCGCCGGCTCGCGGCTCGACCTGCTCGACGCGATGGAGGCGCTGGAGGCCGACAAGCCCGATCTGGCGCAGGCGCTGGTGCTGCGCGACATCGTCCAGCTCGACTACAACGAGGTGGCCGAGCAGCTCGGCATCCCGCTGGGCACCGCGAAATCCCGCATCCATCAGGCGCGCAAGTATGTGCAGGGTGTGCTGGGCGAGGACTACCGCTGAGACCACCCGTCTCACATGGTGAGACGGGTGGTAATTGCAGCCACTTAAGCGGGTAGAGTCCGTTTCAACAACTTCATATTGCTCATCCAGAGGGGTGGAGGGACCGGCCCTGCGAAGCCCCGGCAACCCTCCCGGCTTTCGACTCGCGACCAGGCGAGGCCGACCGGGACAAGGTGCCAATTCCGGTTCGCGGTCAAGGTGGCCGCGGGCGAAGATGAGGGAAGGCCTCGCTTCATGTCGCTTGACTTTGGTCCTGCCACCGCTCTGTCCTGCCGCGAGTGCGGCGCGCGTTACCCGCTGGGTCCCAGCTTCGCGTGTCAGGAATGTTTCGGGCCGCTCGAGGCGGCCTACGACTTCGGCCAGGTGACCCGCGAGCAGATCGCATCGGGTCCGGCCAACATCTGGCGTTACCGGGCGCTCCTTCCGGTGCCGGCGAACGTGACCGAAAAGCCGAATATGAACCCCGGCTGGACGAAATTGGTCAAGGCCGGAAACCTCGGCCGAACGCTCGGCATCAAGTCCCTTTACGTGAAGGACGACTCCGGCAATCCCACCCACTCCTTCAAGGACCGGGTCGTCGCCATGGCCGTCGAAGCGGCCAGGAACTTCGGTTTCCACACGCTTTCCTGCTCCTCCACCGGCAATCTCGCCGGCGCCGTCACGGCCGCCGCTGCGCGGGCCGGGCTCGACGCGTGCGTGTTCATCCCGGCTAACCTGGAGCAGGCGAAGATCGCCATGGCGCGGGTCTTCGGCGGGAAGCTCATCGGCATCGAGGGCACGTACGACGACGTCAACCGGTTCTGCTCCGAGCTCATCGGCGACCCGCTGGGCGACAAGTGGGGATTCGTCAACGTCAACCTGCGGCCCTACTACGCCGAGGGCTCCAAGACGCTCGCGTACGAGATCGCCGAGCAGCTCGGCTGGCGGCTGCCCGAGCAGATCATCATCCCCATCGCCTCCGGGTCCCAGCTCACGAAGATCGACAAGGGCTTCAAGGAGCTGGTGAAGCTGGGGCTGGTCGAGGACACCCCGTACAAGATCTTCGGGGCGCAGGCGGCCGGGTGCTCGCCGGTGTCGACCGCGTACAAGGCGGGGCACGAGGTCGTACGACCGGTCAAGCCCGACACCATCGCCAAGTCCCTGGCCATCGGCAACCCGGCCGACGGCCCGTACGTGCTGGACATCGCCCGGCGCACCGGCGGGGCCGTCGAGGACGTCACCGACGCCGAGATCGTGGCCGCCATCAAGCTGCTGGCCTCGACCGAGGGCGTCTTCGCCGAGACCGCGGGCGGCGTCACCGTCGGCGTGCTGAAGAAGCTCACCGAGAACGGCGTGCTCGACCCCGACGCCCTCACCGTGGTGCTCAACACCGGTGACGGGCTCAAGACGCTCGACGCGATCAGCGACGACGCCGCACCCACGGCCGTGATCCGGCCCTCTCTCGACGCGTTCCGCGCGACTGTCTGACAACCAGGAAAGGCGACTTAAACCATGAGCGTTTCTGTGCGGATTCCCACCATTCTGCGCACCTACACCGGGGGCAACGCGGAGGTCAGTGGCGAGGGCGCGACGCTTCGTGACGTGCTCATCAAGCTCGACGCCGACTACCCGGGCATCGGCGCGAGAATTCTGGATGAATCGGGCAAGATTCGTCGTTTCGTCAACGTTTACGTGGGGGAAGAGGACGTCCGTTTCGCCGAGGGCCTCGACACTCCCGCCCCTGAGGGCACGCAGATCTCCATCATCCCGGCGGTCGCCGGCGGCTGAGTGTCGCGGCTCACATCCAGAAGGCGCCCCTTGTGGGCGCCTTCTCCTTTTCCGGGCCTAATTCAATGTTGAACCAGGTTCGGGAAGAAGAAATAGGCAGTTCCCAGATTGACTCTGTTGCCAAACCCCTCCCCACAGGTATGGTCGAGGGCGATCGTCCGGCTGATTTTCTGTTAAGTCGGGCGATTACAGGTCTCGCGGAGGAATGGGCGAGATCTGGGAGACCAGTAAGAGGAGTCGGAAGTGGCGCAGGGCACCGTCAAGTGGTTCAACGCGGACAAGGGCTACGGCTTCATCGCGGTAGACGGTGGTAAGGATGTATTCGTCCATTACTCAGCGATCATGATGGACGGGTACCGATCTCTCGAGCAGGGACAGCGCGTCGAGTTCGAGATCACGCAGGGCCAGAAGGGACCGCAGGCGGAGTCCGTCCGAACGGTCTGATCGACATCCTGGTATGCACCGGGCGGGTTCGCACGGCAGCGCAGTCCGTGCGAGCCGTCATCTCTCTTTCGTCGACTCGCGTACGGTGGGCCGCCCAGGGCGGCTCGCCGTACCGGCGTACTGACTGACCTGGGCGGAAACGTGGGGCAGATGGGCGTTCGCTTGCACTCGACAGGGTAGAGTGCTAAACAGTTCGTTGGCACTCTGTGCAGCAGAGTGCCAACACCGGATCGGGACGATGGGGTCTGCCGAAGGAGATGCTGACCCATGCCGTCGCGGGCGTCGGCTCGGTCCACGACAAGCCACCCTGCATCTGGGAGGTCTAGCCTTATGGCAGCCAAGATGATCGCGTTTGACGAGGACGCCCGGCGCGGTCTCGAGCGCGGTATGAACCAGCTCGCCGACGCCGTCAAGGTGACCTTGGGTCCCAAGGGCCGCAACGTCGTGCTGGAGAAGAAGTGGGGCGCTCCCACGATCACCAACGACGGTGTGTCCATCGCCAAGGAGATCGAGCTCGAGGACCCCTGGGAGAAGATCGGCGCCGAGCTGGTCAAGGAGGTCGCGAAGAAGACCGACGACGTGGCTGGTGACGGCACCACCACGGCCACCGTGCTCGCCCAGGCGCTGGTGCGCGAGGGCCTGCGCAACGTCGCCGCCGGCGCCAACCCGATGGCCCTGAAGAAGGGCATCGAGTCCGCCGTCGAGCGCGTCAGCGAGGAGCTCTCCAAGCTGGCCAAGGACGTGGAGACCAAGGAGCAGATCGCCTCCACCGCCTCCATCTCCGCCGCCGACCCCGAGATCGGCTCGCTCATCGCCGAGGCGATGGACAAGGTCGGCAAGGAAGGCGTCATCACCGTCGAGGAGAGCAACACCTTCGGCCTCGAGCTCGAGCTCACCGAGGGCATGCGCTTCGACAAGGGCATGACGTCGATGTACTTCGTGACCGACTCCGACCGCATGGAGGCCGTGCTCGAAGACCCCTACATCCTGATCGTCAACAGCAAGGTCTCCGCCAACAAGGACCTGCTGCCGCTGCTCGACAAGGTCGTCCAGTCGGGCAAGCCGCTGCTGATCATCGCCGAGGACGTCGAGGGCGAGGCCCTGGCGACCCTGGTCGTCAACAAGATCCGCGGCCTGTTCCGCTCCGTCGCCGTCAAGGCGCCGGGCTTCGGTGACCGCCGCAAGGCCATGCTCAACGACATCGCGATCCTGACCGGCGGTCAGGTCATCGCCGAGGAGGTCGGCCTCAAGCTCGAGACCGCCACCCTCGACCTGCTGGGCCGCGCCCGCAAGGTGGTCGTGACCAAGGACGAGACGACGATCGTCGACGGCGCCGGTGACGCCGAGCAGATCTCCGGCCGGGTCAACGAGATCCGCGCCGAGATCGAGCGCACCGACTCCGACTACGACCGCGAGAAGCTCCAGGAGCGTCTGGCCAAGCTGGCCGGCGGCGTCGCCGTCATCAAGGCCGGTGCCGCCACCGAGGTCGAGCTCAAGGAGCGCAAGCACCGCATCGAGGACGCCGTCCGCAACGCGAAGGCGGCCGTCGAGGAGGGCATCGTCCCCGGCGGTGGCGTGGCGCTGCTGCAGGCCGGCGCCAAGGCGTTCGACAAGCTCGAGCTCAACGGCGACGAGGCCACCGGTGCCGCCATCGTCAAGAAGGCGCTGGAGGAGCCGCTCAAGCAGATCGCGGTCAACGCCGGCCTCGAGGGCGGCGTCGTGGTCGAGCGCGTGCGCAACCTCACCCCGGGTGAGGGCCTCAACGCCGCGTCGGGCGAGTACGTCAACATGTTCGAGTCGGGCATCATCGACCCGGCCAAGGTGACGCGCTCCGCGCTGCAGAACGCCGCCTCCATCGCGGCGCTGTTCCTGACGACCGAGGCCGTCATCGCCGAGAAGCCCGAGAAGGCTCCGGCCGCTCCCGCCGGCGGCATGCCCGGCGGCGGCGACATGGACTTCTAGGTCTTTATCCGTCGCACAGGCGAAGAGCGGTCCGGAATTTCCGGGCCGCTCTTTTTCTTGTGGAGCTGCCATTACGTTTCATCATTGATCCGCTACTCATGGTGAGGAAAGGTGGTCAGCCATAACTCACCTCAACGAAGGAGTGGCGGATGTTCTCCCGCAGCAAGCGCATTTTCGGTATCGCGGCCATCGCCCTGGCCGCCGTCACCGTCGCGGCGGCTCCCGCGCATGCCGACGACGAGCTGACCGGCACGTTCAGCCTGCTGCGCCAGCTGAACAATCCGTTCTGCCTGCCGGGCGCGACCACCACCGGCATTCCGGTCGTCGACTCGCTGCTGCCGGGGCTCGTCGGCTGCCCCCAGGCGCCCCTCGTGCGCTGACCTCCACACGATGAGCGCCCCGCCGGGCTCCCGGCGGGGCGCTCTGACGCTTTTCAGACGCCGAAGTGAGCCACGATGAAGCCGCGGGCCAGCAGGTTGGCGTTGACGTTGAAGCCGACCACGGCCGGGCTGGTGTCGCTGTCGCCCCCCAGCCTGTCGACGCCCAGCGCGTGCACGGTGAAGACGTAGCGGTGCGGGTCGCCGGGAGGCGGGGCGGCGCCGCCGTAGGCCTTGGTGCCGTAGTCGGTGCGGGCGTGCACGGCGCCCTCGGGCAGGCCCTTGAAGTCGGGCGCCGAGCCCGCGCCGGTGGGCAGCTCGGTCACCGAGGCCGGCAGGTCGAACAGCACCCAGTGCCAGAAGCCGCTGCCGGTCGGCGCATCCGGGTCGAAGCACGTGACGGCGTAGCTCCTGGTGCCCTCGGGGGCGCCGGACCAGCGCAGGTGCGGCGACTGGTTGCCGCCCGTCATGCCCCAGTCGTTGAAGACGTGGAGGTCGGGCAGGCGCTCGCCGTCCTGGATGTCGTCGCTCTCGATCGCGAGCGCGGGGACCGACGGCAGGAATTCATGGGGAAGCGGTGCGGGCACGGCATCCTCCTTGGGTGAGAGCTAGGTGCTTGCCCAGCCATCCTAGAAGCGCCGTGCCCGCGCGGCTCACGCCGCCAGCTCGGCGGGCAGCGGCCTGTCGTGCAGCACGGTCAGCGAGGTGACCGCTCGGGTCAGCACGACGTAGAGCCGGGCCAGGCCCCTGGGCTCGGCGGCCACGATGTCGGCCGGCTCGACCACGATGACGTGGTCGTACTCGAGGCCCTTGGCGAGCGTGGCGGGCACGACGAGCAGGCGCTGCTCGTCGGGGGAGTCGGGGTCGAGCACGGCGTGCGGCAGCTCGGCCAGCGCCTGCGAGACGGTCTCGACCAGGGCGTCGGGAACGATGACGCCGATGGAGCCCTCTTTGGCCAGCGCCTGCCGCGCCGCCTCGATGACCGAGCCGCCGGGCAGCACGGTGAGCGAGCCGGCGCCGGGACGCAGCGAGCGCGGCGCGGCCAGGCCGGGGGCGATGGAGGGCAGCAGCCGGGCCGCGTAGTCGAGCACCTCGCGCGGCACGCGGAAGCCGAGCGTCAGCTCCGTCACCTCGCCCTCGCGCTGGCCGAGGTGTTCGAGCACCGCCTGCCACGAGGTGGTGGACCACGGGGTGGTGCCCTGCGCGAGGTCGCCGAGCACGGTGGCCGAGCCGTTGCGGCAGCGCCGTCCGAGCGCCCTGAGCTGCATCTCCGACAGGTCCTGCGCCTCGTCCACGACCAGGTGGCCGAGTGAGGGCGTGCGTTCCATGAGGTCGCGCAGCTCGTCGAGGAGCGCCGCGTCGGCCGCCGACCACTTCGCGGACTTCCAGCTCCGGTACGGCTTGCGCCAGGCGAGCAGCTCCTGCTCCTCGGCCGTCAGGTCGGACCTGGCGGCCTTGGCGCGGAACTCGGGGTCGGACAGCAGGCGATGGAGCACCTGCTCGGGCGTCAGCTTGGGCCAGACGGCGTCCACGAGCTGCTTGACCGGCTTCGACCTGGCCACCGCGTCCTGGACCCGGTCGTCGGGCGACTCGCCGCGCTGCTCCATGCGTACGAGCA
The DNA here is from genome assembly GCF_040677005.1 of Nonomuraea sp. NPDC049421. Taxonomy (NCBI): domain Bacteria; kingdom Bacillati; phylum Actinomycetota; class Actinomycetes; order Streptosporangiales; family Streptosporangiaceae; genus Nonomuraea; species Nonomuraea sp. NPDC049421. Next base: position 263,795 of record NZ_JBFAQA010000011.1, on the reverse strand, counting down.
CCATGTGGGCCAGGCGCTGGGCCAGCGCCGCGCGGCCGGGGTTGTAGCGGGTGGTGCCGCGCAGGGACGCGACGATCTCGCGTACCTCGTAGTCGGCCACCCGGTGGCGGTAGGCGCCCTTGGTGAAGACGACGCCCTCCTCCGGCTTGACGATGTGCAGCCAGAGCGCGCGCTCAAGGACGGCGGCCATCCTGGCGTCGCCCTTGATGGCGGCGACCTCGGGGTCCTCGGGGGTGGCGTGCTCGCCGAGCAGCCCGGCCACCGTGGTCTGGTCGACCTTGACCTCGCCCAGCGCAGGCAGGACGGAGGAGATGTAGGACAGGAAGGCCCGGTTCGGCCCGACGATCATGACGCCCGACCTGGCCAGCCGCTCGCGGTGGGTGAACAGCAGGTAGGCGGCGCGGTGGAGGCCGACGGCGGTCTTCCCGGTGCCGGGGGCGCCCTGCACGCACACCGTCTGGCCCAGCGTAGAGCGGACGATCTCGTCCTGGTCGGGCTGGATGGTGGCGACGATGTCGCGCATGGGGCCGGTGCGGGGCCGCTCGATCTCCTCGGTGAGGATCTTCGACGGGCCGATGTCGCCGCCGTCGGCCAGCGGCTCGTCCTCGTACGCGGTGAGCGCCCCGCCGTGGTAGCCGAAGCGCCGCCGGCGCTCGACGCCCATCGGGTCGGCCGGGCTGGCCTGGTAGAACGCGCGCGACACCGGTGCCCGCCAGTCGATCACCAGCGGCTTGCTGCCGGCGTCGTGGACGTGGCGGCGGCCGACGTAGATGGTGCTCGGCAGGTCATCGCCGCCGGCGCGGTCGAGGCGGCCGAAGAAGAGCGGGGTGTCGGGGTGGTCGGCCAGCGCGGCGACCCGCTGGTCGAGCAGCGCCTGCAGGATCTGCTGCGAGACCCAGTCGCCGGCCGCGTCGGCCGACAGGGACTGGGCGTGCGCGCGCATGGCTTTGAGCGCGGCTCTGGACTCGGCGAGGTGGGCCTGCTCGGCCGCTAGTACGCCGGCCGGGTCGTCGGGGTCGGTGCTGGTGGTCTCTGGACGTATGTCTGGGGCCATCTGGTGCCCGGGCATGCGAAAGCGCCTCCCTGGTCTGGTGAACGGAGGTGGTCAAGGCAGCGAATCCGCCAGTCTAGTGGCGACTTCGGCGGGCTTCCAAAGCATTTACTCGCGGCCGACCGGGTACGCATAGGAGGTGCTCCGGCTCCGTGTCTCGCCGATTGTCCCCACGATCGCGAGCTTCCTGCTCGCCGCGTTGTGGGGTCTGTCGGTGTTCGCCGGATGGGGGCTGCAGGCGTTCTGCGCGGGAGATGAGAGCCCGTCGACGTGTTCGCAGCGCCTTGATACCGTTTCCACGGTGTCGGCGCTGTTCGCCGCACTGGCGGCGTGCTGCACGGTGGCCGCCTGGCTGGTCCCGTGGTCGAGGGCCGACTCGCGGACATTCGCCCGCTTGATGGGCGCCGGGGTGGTGGCCTGGATCGCGGCCGAGGGCGTGTTGTTCCTCGGCGGCCTGCTGGCACGCTGAGCCAGGCGGAAAGGGGCGTCGGCTACCAACCTGGAAATACCGAAAAAATCGGGCATTTCAGGTGGGTTTGTCGGATCATGGGGGTATGTCGCAGGCGGCGTGATAGTACGCAGGTGAGGGGGGTGGTTCGAATGTCGTCGGCCCGCGGAGTCTCGTGGACGTGACACCACGGTGAATGCCTGGCCGCTCGGGTGAGCGGCCGGGCATCTCGACCGCTACCGGATTGTCGGCAGTGCTCCGGGCTTCAGACCGGGGGTGAAGCCAACTGTCCCGCGTAGCGGGGCAGGAACAGCAGATGCAGCGGGAAGTGTGCGTCGGCTTCGAGGTCGGACTACGCGAGTTCAACGGCGCGGACGACCACGTCCATCCGCTGGTGAACGTCCCGCCGAGGAGCCCGACCACAGTTTGCCGGCCCGGTGGTAGTGGCGCGCCGGCTCGGGGAACTCTTGGCGCATCCGCCGGGAGGAGACTCCCTTGAGTGAGTTGACCAGCCTGGACAGGGCGACCTTCCTTCGCCGGGTCCGTGGGCGGTGCACCGCTGTCGATCGTGCGCCAGTACATCGAGCAGCAGAACCGTCCGCTCTGAACCGGGCAGACGCCGGTCCGTCTGGCGGGATGATCTCCTTCGCGTCGGTGAAGATGCGATGCCGGAACTTCGTCACGAGAACGAAAGGTGCGTGGAGGGCGAAAACAGACCACCACTCGTGGTGGCACAGCCCGACGAAACAGGAAGCCATGGAAGTGCCGCCGCGTGAACAGCGGCACAGGCCAGAATTCTGGGCTTCAGCCCGAGGAGCGCGTCAAACCCCGCCGAGCACGTCGTCGGCGTCGATGATCTGGTAGGCGTACCCCTGCTCGGCCAGGAACCGCTGCCGGTGCGCCGCGAACTCCTGATCGACGGTGTCCCTGCTGACCACCGTGTAGAACCGGGCGCCCCCGCCGTCGGCCTTGGGCCGCAGCACCCGCCCGAGCCGCTGGGCCTCCTCCTGGCGCGAGCCGAACGTGCCCGACACCTGGATCGCGACGGCCGCCTCAGGCAGGTCGATGGAGAAGTTGGCCACCTTCGACACCACCAGCACCTGGATCTCCTTGTCGCGGAAGGCCTGGTAGAGGCGCTCGCGCTCCTTGATCCTGGTGTCGCCCTTGATCACCGGCGCGTTGAGGTGCTCGCCCAGCTCGTCGAGCTGGTCGATGTACTGGCCGATGACCAGCACCTGCTCACCCAGATGGCGACGGACCAGCGCCTCGGTGACGTGGGTCTTCGACGGCGTGGTGGCGCAGAAACGGTAGCGCTCCTCCGCCTCGGCCATCGCGTACGCCAGCCGCTCGTCGTCGGTCAGCGTGACGCGGACCTCGACGCAGTCGGCCGGCGCGATCCAGCCCTGGTGCTCCATCTCCTTCCAGGGCGCGTCGTAGCGCTTGGGGCCGATGAGCGAGAACACGTCGCCCTCGCGGCCGTCCTCGCGCACCAGCGTCGCGGTCAGCCCGACCCGCCTGCGGGCCTGGAGGTCGGCGGTCATCCGGAAGATCGGCGCGGGCAGCAGGTGGACCTCGTCGTAGACGATCAGGCCCCAGTCGCGCGCGTCGAACAGCTCGAGATGGCTGTAGACGCCTTTGCGCCTGGTCGTCATCACCTGGTAGGTGGCGATGGTGACCGGGCGGATCTCCTTCTTGTTGCCGGAGTATTCGCCGATCTCGTCCTCGGTCAGCGACGTGCGCTTGAGCAGCTCGGTCTTCCACTGGTGGGCCGAGACCGTGTTGGTGACCAGGATGAGCGTGGTGGCCTGGGCGTGTGCCATGGCCGCCGCGCCGACGATCGTCTTGCCCGCGCCACAGGGCAGCACGACCACGCCCGAGCCGCCGTTCCAGAACGCGTCGGCCGCCTCGCGCTGGTAGGGCCGCAGCGCCCAGCCGTCCTCGTGCAGCGTGATGGGGTGGGCCTCGCCGTCGACGTAGCCCGCCAGGTCTTCGGCCGGCCAGCCCAGCTTGAGCAGCGCCTGCTTGACGTTGCCGCGGTCGCTCGGGTGCACGACGACCGAGTCGGCGCCGATGCGCTCGCCCAGCATCGGCTGGATCTTCTTGGAGCGCAGCACCTCCTCCAGCACGGCCCGGTCGGTGGAGGTCAGGACCAGGCCGTTGACCGGGTCCTTCTCCAGGCGCAGCCGGCCGTAGCGGGCCATCGTCTCGGCGACGTCCACGAGCAGCGCGTGGGGCACCGGATAGCGGCTGTAGCTGATGAGCGCGTCGATGACCTGCTCGGCGTCGTGGCCCGCGGCGCGGGCGTTCCACAGCGCGAGCGGCGTGACGCGGTAGGTGTGCACGTGCTCGGGAGCGCGCTCGAGCTCGGCGAACGGCGCGATCGCCTTACGGCAGGCGTCGGCCTGCTCGTGGTCGACTTCGAGCAGCAGCGTCTTGTCGGACTGGACGATCAGCGGTCCATCGCTCACTGGCATGTCTCCGTGGGGTCGCGTACGGGGCTCTGACGCATCAGGACCATCGTCTCGTGATCCCGGCTCCCCCGCTCCGTGTCTTCAACAACGGACACGCCAGGATTAGTCCTGGACGGCGGTGTGCGGCACCCTGGCTCAGTCGTCGAAGGCGCCGTTGACGCCCAGCAGGATGAACGTGCCGAAGGTGATCACGAGGCCGGCCCCGAACAGCACCCAGCTCCAGACCAGCATCGTCCGGGCGACCTGCGGCCTGGTGGTGGCCCTGCCGAGCGCGAGGCCGGCGAGGATCGCGCCGGGGATGCTGAAGACGTTGCAGCACGAGACGACCGCGAGCAGGTTGAGCACGAGGGCGACGATCGCGTTGGCGGTCGGGCCGCTGCCGGCGGGCGGCGGAGGAGGGGGACCGTAGCCGTAGCCGTAGTGAGGCGGCGGCTGCTCGCCGTAGGGCGCGCCGTAAGGGATGTACGGGTGGCCCGACGGGTCTTGCTGGCTCATCCTCACCTCCGAACTGGTCAACAATTATCACGGAATCACCCCGTGGCAGACCGGTATGGAGGATGGGCACCGCTCAGCCGAGCAGCGCGCGCAACGCCTTGCGGTCGAGCTTGAGCACGCTCGTCAGCGGCACGGAGTCCACGAACCGCACCTCCCGGGGATACTTCACCCGGCCCACCCGCTCGCGCGCCCACGCGACGAGCTCCTCGGCCGTCACCGTCGCGCCCGGCCTGAGCTGTACGAACGCCACGACCTCCGCGCCCAGGGCGGGCTCGGGCCGGCCGACGACGCCCGACAGCACCACGTCGGGATGCCGGTCGAGCGCGTCCTCGACGTCGCGCGGGAACACGTTGAAGCCGCCCCTGATGATCAGGTCCTTCTTCCTGTCCACGATGTAGAGGTAGCCGTCGTCGTCCACGCACCCGATGTCGCCCGTACGCAGCTCGCCGTCCACCAGCGCCGTGCCCTCCGGGTCGGGTTCGTGCTCACCCCAGTAGCCGAGCATCAGCGACGACCCCGAGACGCACACCTCGCCGACGTCGCCTGGCTCCACGACCTCGCCGTCGGAGTCCCTGATCGTGAGGGAGTAGCCGGCCAGCGGCAGGCCGACGCTGCCCACCCGGCGCCTGCCCGGCGGGTTGAACGTGGTGACCGCGCTGGTCTCGGTCAGCCCGTAGCCCTCCAGGATCTGCACGCCCGGCATCCGGCGCTCGAACGCGCGCAGGGCGTCCCTGCCGAGCGGGGCCGCGCCGCAGGTCAGGTAGGCGAGGTCGGGCAGCGGGCGGGACTCGAGCGGCTCGGCGAGCAGCTGGTGGATCATCGAGGGGACCACAGTGCCGTACCTGACGTGCTGCTCGGCGGCCAGATCGAGGAACGTCTTCGCGTCGAACCAGCGCATCAGCACGGTCTGCTGGGGCTCGCTCGCGTGCAGTGAGGCGACGGTGATGATCAGCCCGTACGCGTGCGACAGCGGCACCGGCACCAGCGCCCGGTTCACGCCCTCCTGGTGGGAGAGGGCGAAGGCGTCTCTGGCGACGTGCCAGAGGCCCTGGTGGCTGAGCATGACGCCCTTGGCCGTGCCGGTGGTGCCGCCGGTGTACATGAGGGCGGCCAGGTCGCCGGGATCCCTGGCGACGGGGCCGTGCTCGGGGGCGCGTTCGAGCTCGGCGGTGCCCACGTACGCGGGGATGTCCACGCCGGCCGCGCGTACGGTGTCGGCCAGCTCGGGCGAGGTGACGACGGCGGCCGCGCCGCTGTCGGTGAGCACGTGCCGCAGCTCGTCGGGGCCCACCAGGAACACCACCGGCGTCACCACCGCGCCCGCCGCCCACAGCGCCTGGTAGACGATCGGCACCTCGGGGGAGTTGGCCATCATGACCGCGACCCGGTCGCCCGGCCTGATGCCGGCCTCGATGAAGCCGCCGCACATCCGGCGCGCCCGCTCGGCGAGCGCGTGGCCGCGGTGCCAGACGCCGTCGTAGAACACCGCGTCGTGGTCGTCGAAACGCTGCCATGACTCCTCGGCCAGGCGGCCCAGCGTGTGCTCGGTCACATGCCCAACCTGATGGGCGCGGGGAGTCGGAGTCAAGAGCTGTGACCTTGACTCGTCATTGTGGACGTGGGTGGCGTAGTCCGTAAATCGATATAAATCTCGGTATATTGAGTTTCGAGTTTGCATGTAGCGCTAGATCGTGTATTTGTGGAGATCTACGGGTCGTGAGGCCCCGTGCGGGCAAATGCCGGGCATGATCCACATGTCCGGGGCCGTCGTGACGGGTGACAGATTTCCGCAGGTCAGGTGCGGGATGGCTGCCTCTCGTACGAAGGCGAAGAAAATCCTTGACTCGCAGGTCGTCTTTCTGGAGAAAACCTTCCCTCTTATTCCGAGGTGCTTCGTGACGGAAACGCCTGAAACGGGCGAGATCGACCTGGACCACATTACGCTCACAGGAAGTCTCATAGCGGTCAGCGACCATGTGCGCGCCACCGCCGCTCCCGCCACCGGAGACCTGACCAGGCGGGCGGCCGACGCACAGCTCAGGTCGTACCTGGAGCCGAGCTGCTTGCCCGAGGCGGTGCGGCGGCTCGCCATGGGCCACCTGCTCGTCCTCGTCGGCGAGGAGGACAGCGGGCGCCGGCTCGGGGCCATCGCGCTGCTGTCGCGCATGTCGCTGGCCGAGAGCACCATCACCGTGCTGTCCCCGGCCGCCGGGGCGTCCGAGCTGCTGACGGGCGTCGAGTACGAGCCGGGCCGTGCGTACCTGCTGCACGACTGGATCGCCGGGGCCGAGCGCTCCGAGCTGGTCGAGCTGGCCCGCAAGCTGGCCGAGCTGGGCTCCTACCTGGTCGTCACCAGGAGCGGCGCGCCGTCGGCCGCCGTCGAGGTCGAGCTGGCGTGGGCCGCGCCCGACCCGGGTGAGCTGTACGACCTGTGCCTCAGCGCCTTCGACCTGCGGGCCGGGCTCAGCCGCGCCGAGCTGACCCGCGGCAGGGACCTGGCGCTGCGCCTGCCCACGCCCGCCGAGGTCGTCCGGCTCGCCGCCCGTCTGGCCCGCGGCGAGCCGCCCGCCGACGAGGTGGCCACCTGGTTCGACACCAAGCCGGCCATGGGCGAGGTGCTGGGAGTGGCCGCGCTGGCGTTCGCGCACCGGCTCTCCGAGCGGGCCTTCGACGCGCAGCTCGCCAGGCTCGAACGCCTCTGCGGCGACACCGCGCGCCGGCCGCTCGCCGGGCCGCTCGTCGGCGTCGTGGACGGGCTCGTCGGCTTCCGCGCGCCGCAGCAGCGCGGGCAGGTGCTGGCCGAGCTGGTCGGCCGCTACGGGTTCTGGCTGTGGCAGCCGCTACGCGACTGGGTCAGGTCGCTGCCCGGGCAGGGGGCGGCCGTCCAGGTGCGGGCGGCGGCCGGTCTCGCGCTGCTCGCGCGGCACTCGGGCAGGGAGGTGCGGCAGGAGTTCTTGGAGGTGTGGGCCTTGGGGAGCGCGGCCGAGCAGGTCGGGGCGGCGAACGTGCTGTCGTACATGTGCGGCGACGACACCCTCGCCCCTGAGGCGCTCAGGATCGTGCTGGAGTGGTCGGCCGACCCCCGCGATCCGCGTGCGACGGTGGCGGCGGTGGCGCTGGGCGGCGGGCTCGCCGTCCGCTACCCGGACGACTGCGCACGGCACCTGCGCCGGCTGGAGTCGTCCGGCGGGCCCGTCGCGTCGGTGGCCGCCCAGTCACTGCTCAGAGGCCGGCGACGCCCGTGATGCGGTGGAGGGCGAAGCGGTGGACGGCGGCGCGCGTCTCGTCGTACGCCGTCAGGTAACCGCCCTCCATGCGGGCCGGCTCCAGGATGCGCGAGGTGGCGTTCCCCTGGGAGTCGAGGTAGCCGATCCACACGCGCACGCCCTGCTTGATGGCCTCCTGGAGGGCCGAGATGGTGGCCGTGGCGGGGCCGCGCGGGACGCCGCCGCCTGGCGCGTCCGCGGGCTCGCGCCGCGACAGGTGCGCCGCGTCGCCGGCCCGCAGCGCGCGTACGGCCGCCGCCGCCACCTCGGCGTCGAGGCCGTTGGGCGGCGCCATCGCGCGGGCGGGGGCGAGCGCCTCGGTGCGCCGGTTCTCCAGCTGCGAGATGATCACGTCGCCGTCGAGCGACTCGGCGACCGGCGCGTACCCCATGGCGCGCAACGAGTCGACCAGCGCCGCCCTGGACGAGCGCGAGGCGATCACGGTCGGCGCCAGCCGGCGCAGCCGCAGCGCGGCCGAGCGCCGGTCGGCGGTGATCTGGTCGAGCAGCGCGGGATCGTCGCACCTGATGTACGCGCTCGCCGTGCCCACCCTGATCCGCCCGTGCCGCCGCGCGACATCGGTCACCAGGTACGACAGCGCCTGCGGCACCGGCGTCGCCGAATGGCGGGCCAGCATCGACACCAGCTCCTCGCCCCCGTGCCCCGCGTCGAGCGCCCGCCTGATCGACTGCTCGCTGAACCGGTAGACGGTCGCCCCGCCCTTCGACTCGACGTCGGCGGTGAGCGTCATCCACCGGTTGAGCTCGCTGGTGAGCGGCCCGGGCGCGACGGCGGTGAGGTCGGCCTGCAGCAGCACGTGATCGACCGGCTCGGGCAGCAGCGGCGCCAGCGCGCCCGCCGCGTCGCCGCCCTCGGTGAGCAGCCTGCCGTGCGCCGACAGCGCGCCCAGGCCCGTCACGCCCACCTGCTCGGCCTCCCGCAGCGTGAACTCGGTGAGCTGCTGGCGCAGCGGCCCCCTCCTGCGGGGCTGCTCCCACGCCAGCCGTTCGAGCACCGCGTCGCGGTCGGGCGCGAGCCCCGGCGCCGCCGCCAGCACGCCCAGCGTGGCCGCTCGCACCCCGGGCGCCGACGAGCGGCGCAGGTCGGTGTGCAGGGCGTTGAACGGCCTGTCACGCTCGTCGCGGTCGCCGACCAGGCCGGGCACCCGGTCCATGTGCAGCCACGTGGCCGCCAGCGTCACCCACCGGTCGGCGGTGGACCTGACCCGCCACAGGTCGTAGCCCGCGGTCGGCAGCCACTCGCCGTCCACGCCGCCGCCCGCCGCGATCAGGCCGGCCGCGTGCGCGACCTCGATCACCAGCGCCGCCACCCACTCCGGCACGTCCAGCTCGGCCGAGGCGCGCTTCAGATCGCGTACGCCCAGCCCGCCGGTACGCAGCACGCCGGGCGGCTCGACGCTCCACCGCTCGCACAGCTCCTCCACCGACCTGACGAACGAGAACGCCTGCCCCGCCGCCGTACGGTCGGTCAGCTTCTGGTCGCGCGCGGCCCCCTGCAGCGGCGGCGGCACCGCGAGCAGGCCACGGTGCACCCGGCCGCCGCGCAGGTAGAGGGCGACCTCGCGGGGCAGCGTCACGCTCTCCTCACCGGTCGCCGCCAGCAGGCCGCGGGCCAGCAGCTCCTCGATGGGGGAGCGGGCCGACTCGATGCGGACCTCGCGCCTGGCGTTCGGCACGCGACCGGTGGGCGGGCCCCAGGCGAGCTGGTCGAGCGCCGCCCTGGCCTCGGGCGACACCGAGCCGATCAGCCCGGCGGGGTCGGTCAGCGCCGCCGCCAGGCGTTCCTTGCCCGTGCCCGTGGTGCCCGGCGCGACGTCGTCGGCCATCTCGGTCAGTTGCTCGGGTGCGTGGTGGCGGAACGCGTCCGTCGCGCTCGGGCCGAGGCCGGCCGGGTCGTCGAGCACCTTGCGGACGCCGGGGCCGAGGTGGAGGGCGTCGTCGGGGCCGTACACGAGGGCCAGTTCGCGCAGCCTGTCGAGGGCGGCGGTCAGCGCCGGCTCGGGGTCAGCGCTCCGTGCCCGCTTGCCGCCGGCCTTGCCGTTGCTCGCGCCGGTGGCTCTGCTCCCGCTCGTCCGGGCGTCGTCCGCTTGCGCGTCGTCCGGATCGTCGGCGGCCAGGGCCGCGGCTATCAGGGCGCGCAGGGCGTCCTTCGGCAGCGGCTCCTCGCGTACGGCGAGCGTCTCCACGACCGCCAGCGTGAACCGGTCGAGCCGGTCGAGCACCCTCGCTATGGCCGACGGGCTCGCCGCGCGGGACGCGAGACCTTCCAGATGCGCGGGCACCGGAGTGATCAACTCGGGACGCGCGGAGACGAGCGCCCGCAGCTGTTCGTCGGTGCGCCCCCTGATCCACTCCGTGAACTCCATCGTTGCCATGGTATGTCCCCCCTGATTGAGGCAGCATTGCTAGGCGTGATAGAGCGCGCGGACCAGCTCGTGCTGAACTACGTCTCCAAGGCCGCCGACGCGGCTCACGGTGTGCTGCGCGCCGACCAGCGGCTCGACTTCGCCCGCCGGCTGCGCGCCAGGATCGAGACCGAGCGGGGCGGCAGCCAGGACGCGCGGCAGGTGGCGCGGGTGCTGGCCAGGTTCGGCGACCCGGTGGACCTGGTCGAACGCGAGGCCCGCCGGCTCGCCGAGGCCGGCGTTTCGACCGCCCGCGACACCGCCTTGACGCGCACGCCGCCCACGCGCGGGTCCGCACCGAGTCCCCTCGCCGCCCCCACGCGCGAGATCGCACCGACTCCCCTCGCCGCCCCGACGCGCGAGGCCGCTCCGAGCCCCCTCGCCGCCCGCACCCCCGCTGAGGCGGCGGGAGACGCGACGCGGCGGCTGCCGGCCGTGGTGGACGAGCGGGAGGCGCCGCCCGGCGTGCGCGTCCACCGGCGGCTCCCCGAGGAGCATCTGGCGCAGGAGCGGGGGTACGGGCTGCCGTTCGCGGGGCTGCGCAGGGTGGCGATGGCGCGGGCCAACCCCATGGCCACCGGCGGCAGGGACGCCAGGACCATCGTCAAGGAGCATCCGCGCGACGCGGCCGCCATCGTGATCCTCGTGGCGGCCGCGCTGCTGGTGCCGTTCCACCTGGCGCCGCTGGCCATCTTCCCGGTTCCGGTCGTGGTGTGGGCGCTCGGCGCGGCGCTGGTGCTGTTCAGCGAGAGCTGGAACCTGCGCGACAAGCTGCTCGGCATCGGGGCCCCGATGCTCGGCTACTCCGTGGGCGGCGTGCTCGTGGGCGGCCTGCGGGTCGGCGTCGAGGCCGGGTGGCAGCCGTTCATCGAGCAGTTCTTCGACGTCAGCGGCACGATGTTCATGATCGGTACGGGGCTCGGCGTCGTCTGGCTGGCGTACCGGCTGCTCGCGCTGGACGAGCGTTAGCTCACCGGGGCGGGGCTGGGCAGCAGGCCGAGCGCGAGGCGTACCCACGCGCTGACGAACTGGTCCTTCTCCGCGTGCCCCGGCAGCTCCCCGATCGTCTCCTGGAACAGCCGGTAGTGCACCACCGAGCCGCCCAGCACCGCCGCGATGCCCGTCCAGTCGAGCTCGGCGTCGCGGTATTCGGGCTGGGCGCGGAACCAGCTCACGATGGCGTCGAACATCGGCTGGAGCAGACCCTCGCGGACGACCTCGACCAGCTCGGGGAACTGGCTCAGGTCACGGAAGAAGACCCGCGTCAGCTCCGACTCCTCGCGCACCTTCGCCAGGCCCGCGCGGCACACGTGCGCCAGGCGCTCCTCCAGGTCGACCGACGCCTCCATGGCGCTCAGCTCCGCCAGGCTCTCGGCCACCTGGCTCCTGGTACGGCTGGCGTGCTCGTTGATGGCCGCGGCGAGGACCTCGTACTTGGACTTGAAGTGCCGGTAGAGCCCTCCTGCGCCGGGGGACAGCCCTGAGGCGGCCTCGATCTCGGCCACGGACGTGGCGGCGTAGCCCCGTTCCGCGAACAGCCGCAGGGCCTCGTCGACGATCCGCTCGCGGGTCGATCTGCTCATGTCTGTGCTGATACCTCCGTAAGGAGCGTAGTCGCTAATCAGCGGTACGCCGGATGAGGCCCGCCACCGCGGAGCCGATGATCAACCAGACGATCGCCGCGAGGCCGTAGTTGACGAGCGTCGTCCAGCGCGGGTCGGCGAACTGGAAGAGGTTGGCCAGGCCCAGGGACAGCGACGAGGCGAGCGTTTCGACGAACTGGTACCACACGTTGGCCGGGTTGGCCTTGAGCACGGTGAAGATCGCGTACAGCAGGACGGACAGCGCGGCCACGCGGGCGGCCAGGCGTACCAGGGCGGCCAGGGCGGTCACCAGGCGTCGCCACGGCGTCACGGCCTTCCCACCGGGGCGGGCCGGGCGGTGCGGGCGCGGCACGGCGGGCCCGCCCCCGGCGCGCGGGCGGCTCTCCGTGACGGCACCGCCCTTGACGGGGGACGCGACGAGCCGGTCTCCGGCGTGCGGCGGGTGGGGGGTGTCGGTCACGGCCGCTCCTCTCCGATAAGTAATTCCTTTCTTCCCATTCCCATGCTCCCAGAACAAGGCCCGTTACGGGCAGTAGGGGAGTGTTTGGCATCCTTCACGTGTGACGACTTCGGTGGGATTCGACCTTGACATGACTTTGGCGGACACGCGGCAGGGCATCGCGGCCGTTTACGACGAGCTGGCCGTGCGATTGGGCGTGCCATTTGACAGTGCGGCGATCGTGGAACGGCTGGGGCCGCCGCTGGAGGTGGAGCTCGCCAACTGGTTGCCGCCCGAGGAGGTGCCCGCGGTGGCCGACCTCTATCGGGAGATATATCCGAAATTGGGAGTTCCGGTGCACACGGCCATGGCGGGCGCGTACGAGGCCATCGACGCCGTACGCCGGGGCGGCGGCCGGGTCATCGTCGTGAGCGGCAAGAACACCCGCGACGCCGCCGGCACCGTCAAGGCGCTGGGCCTGGACGTGGACGAAGTGGTCGGCTCCCTTTTCGGAGCGGCCAAGGGATCGGCACTCGCGCGCTTCGGCGCGGCGGCTTATGTTGGTGACCATGTCGCGGACATCGAGGCGGCACGCGCGGGCGGCGCCGTGAGCGTGACAGTGGCGACCGGTCCTTACACGGTGGGAGAGCTGCGTGATCACGGAGCTGATGTGGCGCTGGGCGACCTGACCGAATTCACCGCCTGGTTCGCCGGCTGGCGCGATCATCGCGCCCCCGCGTAATTATCGGGGATTTACCCGGTCGCCCTGGCGCTTCCCGGGGCATAACCTACTTCCATCCGTCCTTCTTTTCGACTGTTTGAACGAGGTCCTCCTGTGCCGAGTGGCAAGGTCAAGTGGTACGACGCCGACAAGGGATTCGGCTTCCTCACCCGCGACGACGGCGGTGAGGTCTTCGTGCATTCATCCGCACTGCCCGCCGGCGCGGGGCCGCTCAAGCCGGGCCAGAAGGTCGAGTTCGGCGTGGCCGAGGGCCGACGGGGCCAGCAGGCGCTGTCGGTCAGGATTCTGGAGCAGCCGCCGACGCTCGCCAAGGTCAAGCCCAAGGGCAAGCGGAAGAAGCCGGACGAGATGGTGGTCATCGTCGAGGATCTGATCAAGCTGCTCGACGGGGTCTCGACGTCGTACCAGCGCGGCAAGCACCCGGACGCGGCCCACGCCAAGAAGATCGCCCAGGTCCTCCGCGCCGTAGCCGACGACCTCGACGCCTGACCCACCCGCCGGCGCACGCCTTCTGTGAGAGGACCGCCCAGGTCCTTTCACAACTCATGCGTTGACCCCGTTTCCCTGCCCTCAGGCGTTGGGGTTCGTCAAAGGCTTGGTGGGGTCCACCGGGTCAGGGCGGGACGGAGTCTCCGGTCGGGTGTGTTCGCGGTGGACGCGGTCCCGCACCGCGCGTACGCGCCTGCGGCGGGTCACCAGGAGCCAGCCGAGGGCGGCCGTGAGCAGGACCGCGAGCGCGACCAGGCCGGCCGTGCTGCTCTGAGTCAGCGACAGCACCAGGCCAACCAGCCCGCCGAACACCCACGCCAGCTGCAGCATCGCCTCCACCACGCCGAACGTCGACGACCGCACCTCCTCACCGATCTCCCGCTGCACGATCGCGTCCAGCGCCAGCTTCCCCAGCTCCTGGGCGAAGGCGGTGATGAGGGAGATCGCCAGAGCCGCCCAGATGCCGAAGAAGACGGCGGCGGCGATGGTCGTGACGGCCGTGACGGCGAGCGTGACGAGCACGATGAGCTGCGGCGAGTGATTACGGGTCCAGTTGGCGACGGCGGCGCCCACCAGGCCGCCGAGTCCGGCTGCGCCCGCCAGCAGCGCGATCGTCTTCGTCACGTCGAAGAACGGGTCAGCCGCCGCCGGATCGTCGGCCGACAGCCACGGCACGGCCGCGTCCTGGACCAGGAAGAGCAGGAAGAACAGCAGGAAGCCGGAGAAGACGCGGATGGCCACGTTCGCCCAGACGGCCTCGGCGACGGTGGCCCCGACCTTGAGCAGCGTGCGCCAGCGTGGCGCGGCGCCCTCCTCCTCCAGGTCGGGCGAGTCGACGTGTCGTGGCAGGCGTACGGCGACGATCCCGAGCAGCAGGAACGCCACCATCGCGATCCGCAGCGCCACCGCGCTGCCCAGCCACGCGGTCAGCCCCGCGCCGACCGGCACCGCGACCCCGGCCGAGACCAGCGTGAACAGCGCCACCCGCGCGTTCGCCGACACCAGCGTGATGTCGGCGGGCAGCACGGACGGCATGATCGCCGCCCGCGACACGTTGTACGCCTTCGACAGCACCAGCACGCCGAGCGCCCCGATGAACAGCGTGGGCAGGTCGCCCGGCCCCACGGCGGCGGCCATGGCGAAGCAGAGCAGGCCGCGGCCGAACAGCGTCCCTGCCATGACGTAACGCCGCCCCGACCTGAACCGGTCGAGTATCGGCCCCACGAACGGCGCCAGCAGCGCGAACGGCAGCATCGTGATGACCAGGTAGAGGGCGACGGAGCCGCGGGCCTCGCCGACGGGCACCCCGAAGAACACCGTGCTGGCCAGCGCGACGGTGACGAACGCGTCACTGGCGCTGTTGCCCGCCGACAGCTCGATCAGCCGGCCGAGCCCGGTGCGGCCCGCGCCGTTGGCGTAGGTGAGCCGCCGGGTGGCCTGCCCGACCTTCCTCGCACCCGCGGCCGTGGCCTTCCCCGCCCGTGCGGTGCCGGTCGCGGTGGCCTTGGTGGCGCGCGCCGTCGCACGTCCCGCGTCGGCGGCGCCACGCGCCACCCGCCGCGAGATGTCCCGTGCTCGCTCCCAGCCACCCTCCACGCCTACCAGTCTTACCCGAATCCCTCGGCGATCTCAGCGCGGGTCCGCCCCTGGACATCAGCCCTTTTCCCACCGCGGAGAACCAGCCCGGGAGAAGGCCGGATCCGCCGTCGCCTGGTAAGGGTCACGACCTGCGGGACGGCCGCCGGAGGGGCGGGCACCGGAGGGCCGAGGGGCGGGGAACGGGTGGGGGAATTGGGGGCGGGATGCGCGGTTGTGGGTCCCGCGGGTCGCTCGATGGGTGAGAATGAAGTGTGAGCGAACAGCACCTTTCGGCGGAGGCGGGCCGATGAGCCGCACCAGGGCCCGTGTCTCCGCTCCCGACCAGGCCTGTGTCGCCGCCGTCGATCTGGCGCGCGCCGCGGCCGGGGAGCTTGCGCGGCCGGGCGAGCCCGGTGAGCACCTCGGCTACGAGAGCGAAGGCGACCGGATCGTCACCCACTACTTCGCCTGCCAGGACCGCGCCTATCGCGGCTGGCGGTGGGCCGTCACCGTCACGCGCGCGTCGCGGGCGAAGAAGGTGACGGTCAGCGAGGCGGTCCTGCTCCCCGGCACCGGCGCGCTGCTGGCGCCCGAGTGGCTGCCGTGGAGTGAGCGGTTGCGTCCCGGCGACCTCGGGGTGGGCGATCTGCTGCCGACCGCCGACGACGACGACAGGCTGGTGCCGGGTTTCACCGAGACCGACGACGACGCCGAGCATCAGGCGGTTTTCGAGTACGGCCTGGGCCGGGCACGTGTGCTCTCGGCCATCGGCAAGGACCGGGCTGCCAGACGCTGGCACTCGGGCGAGCACGGGCCGCACACGCCGATCGCACACGCCGCTCCCGCGCAGTGCTCCACCTGCGGCTTCTACTGGCTGCTCGCGGGTGGGCTGCGGCAGATGTTCGGAGTCTGCACTAACGAATACGCGCCCGACGACGGCAAGGTCGTCGCCGCCGACCACGGCTGCGGCGCCCATTCGGAGGCCGCCGTGTCGCCGCCGCCGGTCGAGCAGGCGATCCCGATCCTCGACGACCTGGGCTATGACCTCATGGAGGAGGAGGCGGGCTCGGTCGACGAGTCGGCTTCCGAAGAGCTCGGCCATTCCTGATCGTGAGTGTCGGTGCGGGCCGCTAACCTACGGTGGCCCCCAACCCTCTCTACCAGGATCGTGATCGATGAGCGACACCTACGGCACTGACCGGATGCGCGCGGCCGTCCTGTCCGCGTGGACGGCCTCGCCCGCCCGGTTCCGCGAGGACGCCAACGCGGAGGAGGACTTCGCGCTCGGCGGTTACCGCGACCGGCTGATCGTCGAGCTGGCCCAGAACGCGGCCGACGCGGCGCTGCGGGCGGGCGTGCCGGGCGTGCTGCGGCTGACGCTGCGCGGTGAGGTGCTGACGGCCGCCAACACCGGCGCGCCGCTCGACGCCACCGGCGTCGAGAGCCTGTCCACGCTGCGCGCCTCGGGCAAGCGTGACGAGGCAGGGGCGGCGGGCAGGTTCGGTGTCGGGTTCGCGGCGGTGGTGTCGGTGTGCGACGCGCCGTCGATCGGCTCGCGCGGCCACGGGGCGGTCCGCTGGTCCCGTACGGAGACCGCGGCGCTGGTGGCCGACATCCCGGCGCTGGCGGGCGAGCTGGCCGGCCGGGGCGGTCACGTGCCGCTGCTGCGGCTGCCGTTCGACGAGCCGCCGTTCGTCGACATCCCCGAGGGCTTCGACACCCTCGTACGCCTGCCGCTGCGCGACCACGCGAGCGTCGAGGCGGTCCGCACGATGCTGACCGAGACCAGCCCCGCGCTGCTGCTCGGCCTGCCCGCGCTGGAGCGCATCGAGATCGAGCTCGACGGCGAGACGCGCACGGTGGTGGCCGAGGGCTGGCACGTCGTGTCGGAGTCGGGCGAGTTCACCCAGGAAGAGGTCGCGCGGCTGTTCGCCGACCGGCCCACCGAGGAGCGGGCCCGCCCCTTCTGGTCGCTGCGCTGGGCCGTCCCGGTCACCGGCACGGGCGAGCCCGGCGCGCTGCCCGCCGTCGTGCCGCCCGTGGTGCACGCGCCGACCCCCAGCGACGAGCCGATCGACCTGCCCGCGCTGCTGATCGCGTCGTTCCCGATGGCCACCGACCGGCGCCACGTCGCCAAGGGGCCGCTGACCGACTTCCTGGTCGAGCGGGTCGCCGACGCCTACGTACGCCTGCTGCGCGAGCTGCCCCGCACGTCCAGGCTGCTCGATCTCGTTCCGTCGCTGATGGGCAAGGGCGAGCTCGACGCCCGCATCCGCCGGGCGGTGCTGCAGCGGCTGCCCGCCACACCGCTGCTGCCCGCGCTGTCGGCACCCGCGCCCGTCGTCCAGACCCCGTCGTTCGCCGACGAGCGGGTCTACGAGCCCGACGCCGAGTGGCGGGTCGAGCATCCCGCGCCCGAGCCCGAGGGCGACGGCTGGGTGGTGGCCGGCCGCGAGGCCGCTGTCGTGCCCGGCGCGTCCGCCGAGTTCCTGGCGGCGATCGCCGGTTTCGTGCCCGGCCTGCTGCCCGCCGGCTGGAACGCCCGCCACCCCGCCATGGCGGCGCTCGGCGTGCGCAGGATCGAGCTGGCCGACGTCGTCGACCTGCTGTCGGGCGAGGCCGTGGAGGGGCGCGAGCCGTCGTGGTGGCGTTCGCTCTATGAGGTGCTGCCGGCCGACGACCCCGAGTCGCTGGGCGCGCTGCCGGTGCCGCTGACCGACGGCCGGCTCGTACGCGGCCCGCGCGGCACGCTGATCCTCACCGACGGCGGCGCCGAGCTCGACCTGACGCCGCTCGGGCTGCGCATCGTGCACCCCGAGGCGGCCCACCCGGCGCTGCTGCGGCTCGGCGCGGCAGAGGCGACGCCCCGCACGGTGCTCGACGACCCGCTGACCAAGGCCGCCGTCTCCCAGTCGCTCGACAGCCCCGACCCCGAGCCGGTGGCGAAGGCCGTGCTGTCGCTGGTCGAGGCGTCCGGGCTGGCGCCCGGCGAGGCGCCGTGGCTGGCCGAGCTGGCGCTGCGCGGCAGCGACGGCGACCTCTACCCGGCCGGCGAGCTGATGCTGGCCGACGGGGCGCTGGCCGGGCTGCTCGAGCCCGACACGCATCTCGGGGTGGCGGCGTCCGAGCTGGCGGAGGCGTACGGGCCGCGGGTGCTGGCGGCGGCGGGCGTGCTCGACGGCTTCGCGGTCGTCCACGACGCCGACGTGCTGCTCGACCCCGACGACTGCGACCACGACCTCGACGGCGAGGCCGACTGGCTCGACCACGTGCTCGACCTGCTGCCCGACCTCGACGTGCCGCCGCTGGTGCCCGAGTTCGTGGCCGTGCGCGACCTGGAGCTGGTGGCCGACTGGCCGGCCGCGCTGCGGCTGCTGACCACGCCGCCGCTGCGGGCCGCGCTGCATCCGCTGCGGGTCGAGGGCGTCGAGGTGCCGTCCTACACGGCGTGGTGGCTGGCCAACCATCCGGTGCTCGGCGGGCGCAGGCCTTCGGAGCTGCGGCTCCCCGGCGCCGACCCGCTGCTGCAGGGCCTCTACGCCGACGCGCCCACCGGGCTCGACGAGGCGGCGCTGTCCATGCTCGGCGTCCGTACGACGCTGCCCGACCTGCTGGCCTCCCACGGCGGGCCTGAAGAGCTGCTCGACCTGATGGCCGACGAGTCGATCGAGGTCGATCGGGCGCAGCTGCGGTCGCTGTGGGTCGCGCTCGCCGCCGTCGATCCTTCGCGGGTGGCGCCGCCCGCGCGGGTGCGTGCCGTGCTGCGCGGGGCCATCGTGGTGGCCTCGGCCGACGACGCCGTCGTGGTGGAGGCGCCCGACCTGCTCCAGCTCGTCGCCGACCGGCCTCTGGTGCTGGCCCCGTACGATCTGGCCGAGGCGCTGTCCGAGCTGCTCGACCTGCCGCTCGCCGGTGAGCTGACCTCCGGTGAGGTCACCTCGGAGGGGGTGACGCGGCCGGTGCCCGCCGAGGTGCGCTCGTTGCTGCCCACGGCGCCCGAGACGTATGTCGAGCACGAGAAGCTGCTCGTGGACGGTGTGGAGTGCGCGTGGCGGTTCTTCGAGGGGTCGGTGCACTGCACCGGGGTCGATGGGCTGGCCAGGGGGCTGGCGTGGGCCACCGGGCAGTGGAACGACCGGCTCGCGGTGGCGGCGCTCCTGCGTGATCCGGCGGCGGTGCCGCTGCTGCTTGCCGAGGCCGATCTGTCCTAGATGTCATCCCGTCGTCGTCAGGGCGGGGCGGTCCAGCAGCGGCCTGACGACGAGGGGTTGCGCGACGGCGAGGAGCAGGGCGGTGAGGGCCAGGGTGCCCCACAGCCCTGCCGGTCCCGTCCGCTCGATGAGCCAGGTGCCGCAGAGCGGGGCCAGCACGGTCGCGAAGCCCCACGAGGTGCCGAAGACCGACAGGTAGCGGGCGCGGGCGTGCTCGGGGGCGATCGCGGCGACCAGGGCGTAGCTGCGGCCGAACATCAGCAGCTCGCCCCCGCTCAGCACCACCGTGGCGGCGAGGTGCCCCGGCAGGTCGGCTGCCACGGCGTAGCCGGCGAGGCCGGTGGCGAGCAGGGCGTAGCCGAGGGTCATCGCGGTGTGGTGCGACAGGGACGCCGGCTTGGGCAGCAGCGGCTGGCAGGCCACCATGACGACGGCGGAGACGGCGGTCAGCAGCCCGGCGTCGGCCGCCGCCAGCCCGCGCGCCACCAGGGCGAGCGGCATCGCGATGATCACCTGCATGGCGATGAGGGCGAACAGCGTGCCGGAGAGCAGCAGCACGAGCAGCGAACGGTCCCGCCACACCGCTGAGGCGGGTGGGGTGGCGGGGGCGGGGCTGGGACGCGGAGAGGCTACGGACGTGGTGGTGGTCGCCTGGCGGCGCGGGGTGTGGGGGTCTTTGGGGAGGGCGGCGAGGATCAGGGTGGCGCAGGCCAGGCAGGTGGCGGCGTCCACGATGAAGAGCCAGCGCAGGTCCCAGCGGCCGAGGGCGGCCGCGATCAGGCCCGCGCCCAGGCCGCCCACGGCCATGGCGGTGTTGAACAGGCTGTACGCCTGAGCCTGGCGCGCCGGACGTACGGTGTCGGCGATGATCGCCTGGGACGGCGGCTCGTAGAGCTCGAAGACCAGCCCGAGCAGGACCGCGAAGACGGCCACCAGCGCCACAGAACCGGCGAACGCGATGCCCGCCTGGGCCACGGCGCAGGCGGTGAGGCCGGTGACGATCGTGCGGCGGCGGCCGAAGCGGTCGGCGAGTACGCCGCCGACCAGCCGGGACGGGATGGTGGCCACGCCGAACGCGGCCGTGATGAGGCCGGCCGTCGCGGGGTCGGCGCCGAAGTCGGTGGTCATGAGGACGGTGAGGAAGCCCAGCGAGAAGGCTCCGAGCCGGTTGATCGCCCGTGCGAGCAGGAGCCACCACACGGTGCGCGGCATCTGGATCCCCCCTGTGCGTGACCGACGACAGTGGTAACGTCGGTCACGCACACTACGGCTTCAGAGGTGACCGGTCAAATGCTGTTCGATAGTCACGTGGCGATCCTGCTCGACACGGCGGTCGCGATGGTCAACGCGCTGACCGACGGTCATCAGGGCAGCAGGCCGTATGCCGCGCCCAAGGGGGACGAGTTGCCGGGCGCGATCGGGGAGGTGTTGCCGGGTGGGGTGGCGGTGTCCATGGACGAGGCGCTTTACCTGGCCGGCAGCACGCTCAAGGTGCGCCGGGTGTTCGAGGCGATGGAGGCCGGGCGGGAGGACGACGCCGCCGCCGTCGTCAACGCCCTCGTCGTCAGCACCGGTGCCCGGCCGCAGCTCGACCGGGCACCGGGGGAGCCGTGGCAGGTGCACTTCCACGGGGCCGACGACACGCTCGCCGTGGGCTGGAGCGCGGGGTTCGCCTCCGCGCTCACCCTGGCCATCGGCAGCGACCTCGGCGGGCGGCTCGGGGTGTGCCGTGCCGCCCCCTGCGACCGCGTGTACGTCGACTCCTCACGCAACGCCGTCCGCCAGTTCTGCTCCCGCTCCTGCCAGAGCCGCGTCAAGGCGGCAGCCTTCCGCGCCCGCACCCGCCCGGCCTGAGCGGCGGTCTCAAGGACCTGAGCCGCCGCCGGCGTGAGGGTGGGGTGAGTCCCGTGCGCCTGCCCCTCCTGAGTCAGGCGGGGCAGGTGGCGCCCTTGTCCGGGAGTTCGCCGTCCAGCAGGTACGCGTCCACCAGGCCCATCACGCACTGGCTGCCGCTCAGGTACGCGCCGTGGCCCTCACCCTCGTACGTGACCAGGACCCCGGTCTTGAGCTGGGCGGTGAGCTTGGTGGCCCACTCGTACGGCGTGGCGGGGTCGCCCTTGCCGCCGACGACCACGATGGGCGCCGAGCCGGTGGCGTCGATGCGCTTGGCCTCGTCGTCGCCCGGCACCGGCCAGTGGGCGCACGCCGAGGAGGAGCCGTCCACCGACAGGATCGGGAAGATCTTGCGGATCTTGGTGTCCATCCGCGCGACGTCGGCCGCGGTGGGCCGTTCGCTGTTGTCGGCGCAGTTGATGGCCATCAGGCTGCTCATGGACGTGTTGTACGTCCCGTCGGCCCGCCGCCCGGTGTAGGCGTCGGCCAGGGCGAGCAGCATGGTGCCGTCGCCCTTGCGCGCCGCGGCGACGGACTGCTCCAGCGCCGGCCAGCTCTGCTTGGCGTACAGCGGGGTGATGACGGCGAGCTGCGCCAGCCCGTACGTCAGCTCGCGCTCACCCACCTTGATGGGCTTGGTCTTGAGCTGTTCGAGCAGGTCCAGGACGTTCTTCTCGACGTTGGCGGGGGACGCGCCGATCTCGCAGCTCTGGGCGACGCAGTCCGCGGCGAACGCCTCGAAGGCGGCGTCGAACCCGCCCGCCTGGATGACCGCCCGCTCCTCGAACGTCACCGTCGGGTCGAAGGCGCTGTCGAGGACGAAGCGGCCGACGTTCTTGGGGAAGTGGGTGGCGTAGACGGCGCCGAGGTGGGTGCCGTAGGAGAAGCCGAGGTAGTTGAGCTTGTCGTCGCCCAGCGCGACGCGCATCTGGTCGAGGTCCTTGGCCGCGTTCACGGTGCCGACGTGCGGCAGCACTTCGCCGGAGTCCTTCTCGCACGCGGCGGCGAACTCGGCGGCCAGTTCGTCCTGGTCCTCGCCGTGGCCGGCGGCGAGCAGCTTCTCGACGGTGCCGCCGCAGCGGACGCCGGCGCTGCGGTCCACGCCGCGCGGGTCGAAGCTGACCAGGTCGTAGCGGGTGCCGAGCTTGGTGAACGCGGCGGAGGCGAGGGCGAGGGTGTCCACGCCGGAGGCGCCGGGGCCGCCGAAGTTGAACACGAGCGAGCCGAGGCGGTCACCGGTGGCCTTGACGCGGATGAGCGCGAGGTCGATCTTCTCGCCGTCCGGTTTGGCGTAGTCGAGGGGGACCGGCAGCTTGGCGCACTCGACGCCGGGGCCGGGCGTGGCGGGCTTGCCGTCGGCGCCCATGAGGTCGGTGCAGGCGCCCCACGCGATGGAGCCCTGGTCACTGGTGCCACTGCTGCCACTGCTGCTCGGCGCGGGGGTCGCGCTGGGCGGGGCAGGGGAGCCGCCGCTGCCGCAGGCGGTGAGGAACGCCGCTCCCAGCAGGAGCGTCACGATCGGCTTCTTCATGCTGTCCAGCATGGTTCGACAGCTATATGCCGATGTAGTGGGTGAAAACACCACTTCCGGATGACTTCGAGGATCGGCCGGAGATGACGAATGTCAGTCGCGGCCGGGACGGCGGACGAACCAGATGCCGAACAGCCCGAACGCGACCCCGGTCACGCAGGTCCAGATCCACCACGTGTTCTCCGGGGCGGGACGGAAGATCAGCAGCGCCACGAGCGCGAGCGCCCACAGGCCGGTGCCGACGCCGATGGCGGCCGTGTCGTTCGTTTTGATGGGCGGCGGGTCGGGATGCCACTGCTTGTCCACGTATCCAGCCTAGCTTCCAATAGGGTCTCGATCTCATCACTGGCTCTTTTCGCAGCTCATCCCTGCTGTCACTCTTCGCGTCGTGAGTGACACTCGTACGGCTATCGACCGTTTCTTCCAGATCTCTGAACGAGGCTCGACGATCTCCCGTGAAGTACGGGGCGGTCTGGCCACGTTCTTCACCATGGCGTACATCGTGGTGCTGAATCCCCTCATCATCGGCACCGGCAAGGACGTCACCGGTGAGTACATCGGTGATGGTTCCGCGCCCAACGTGGCCTTGGTCGCCGCGGGCACGGCGTTCGTGGCGGGCGTGCTGACCATCCTCATGGGCGTCGTCGGCAAGGTGCCGTTCGCCATGGCGGCCGGGCTGGGCCTGAACGCCTTCGTGACGTTCACCATCGCCTCGGTCATGACCTGGGAGGAGGCCATGGGCCTGGTCTTCCTCGAGGGCATCATCATCACGATCCTGGTGCTCACCGGGCTGCGGACGGCGATCTTCCACGCCATCCCGGCCCCGTTGAAGACCGCGATCAGCGTGGGCATCGGCCTGTTCATCGCGCTCATCGGGTTCGTGGACGCCGGGTTCGTGCGCAAGGCCGCCGGCACGCCGCTGGAGCTGGGCATCGGCGGCAACCTCACCTCGTGGCCGATCCTCGTCTTCATCATCGGCCTGCTCGCCACGGCCGCCCTGGTGGCCCGCAAGGTCAAGGGCGCGATCCTCATCGGCATCGTCGGCACCACCGTCCTCGCGATCATCGTGGAGGCGATCGCCAAGGCCGGCGCCTTCTCACCGGAGAACCCCGGCGGCTGGCAGCTCAACCGCCCCTCCGTGCCCGAGCAGATCTTCGGCTTCCACAACCCGCTCACGCTGTTCACCGAGTTCGACCCGTTCGGCGGCTTCGTCCGCATCGATGTGCTGCTGGCGGGGCTGTTCGTGTTCACCCTGCTCATCACGGACTTCTTCGACACCATGGGCACGATGGTCGGCGTCGGCCGCCAGGCGGGGCTGGTGCAGGAGGACGGCACGCTGCCGCGTACCAAGCAGATCCTGCTCGTCGACTCGATCGGCGCGGCGGCCGGCGGCGCGGGCTCGGTCTCCTCGAACACCACCTACATCGAGTCGGCGTCGGGTGTCGCCGAGGGCGCCCGCACCGGGCTGGCCAGCGTGGTGACCGGCGCGCTGTTCCTCGTCGCCATCTTCTTCGCGCCGCTCGTCACGGTCGTCCCGTACGAGGCCGCCGCCCCGGCGCTGGTGCTGGTGGGCTTCATGATGATGACCGCCGTGCGCGACATCGACTGGAACGACTTCGAGATCGCCATCCCGGCGTTCCTCACGATCGTCATCATGCCGTTCACGTACTCGGTGTCGAACGGCATCGGCGCGGGCTTCATCACGTACGTGCTGATCAAGGTGGTCCGCGGCAAGGGCCGCGAGCTGCACCCGCTGCTGTGGATCGTGGCCGTGCTGTTCGCGCTCTACTTCGCGATCGGCCCGATCAGGGCGCTGCTCGGCATCTGACGGTCCGAGGAGGCCGTACGGACCTGTAGAAAGAGGGCTCGGGAGCCGCTCCGCGCACGCGGGGCGGCTCTCGGGTATCAAGGGGACAGAAGACCTTGATTCGGGAAATATCTTGCCATGCCGTATAGTTAGCAAAGGTAATGACTCATGCTAACCAACACCAAGCCCAAGATGGACCTGCGCAGCGACGCAGGTCTCGCTTCAGCCCTGCGCGTTTCACTCGCCAGGCTGAACCGAAGACTCCGACGACAGGCAGCGGCACACTCGCTGACGGCCACCCAGTTCGCGACGCTCGCCGCGGTGCATCGGCATTCCGGGATAACCCCCGGCGAATTGGCCGAGCTCGAGAAGGTGCAGCCGCCCTCGATGACGCGCGTGATCGCCGCGCTCGAGGAACGCGGGCTGGTCTCGCGCACCCCGCATCCGACCGATCGGCGCCAGGTGACCGTCTCGGTGACCGAGGCCGCAGAGAAGCTGCTGAAGGAGGAACGCCGCCGCAAGGAGGCGTGGCTGGCGCAGCGGTTGAAGGAGCTGTCGCCGGAGGAGAGGTCGATCCTCAGGCAGGCGGCGCCGATTCTGGAGAAGCTCAGCCAGATCTAGAGCCTGAAGAACCCAGGACCGGGATGTTCCGGTCTCTCAAGGTTCGCAACTACCGCATGTTCGCAGCCGGGGGCGCCGTCTCCAACGTGGGCACCTGGCTGCAGCGCACCGCCCAGGACTGGCTGGTCCTCGACCTGACCCACGGCAGCGCCTCCGCGCTCGGCACGGCCACCGCCCTGCAGTTCCTGCCGATGCTGCTGTTCGGCATGTTCGGCGGTGTGCTCGCCGACCGCTACCCCAAGCGGCCCATCCTCATCGGAGCCCAGACCCTCATGGCCGGGCTCGCGCTGACCATCGGCATCCTGACGATGACCGGCAGCGCCCAGGTGTGGCACGTGTACGTGATGGCGTTCCTGCTCGGCATGATCTCCTGCGTGGAGGTGCCGACCCGGCAGGCGTTCGTGGTCGAGATGGTCGGCCGTAACGACCTGCCCAACGCGATCGCGCTCAACAGCTCCATCTTCAACCTGGCGCGCGTGGTCGGGCCCGCCCTGGCCGGCATCCTGATCTACGTGCTGGGCGGCACCGGGCCGATCTTCCTGATCAACGCGCTGACCTTCGGCGGCGTGATCTCCAGCCTGGTCTTCATGCGCAAGTCCGAGCTCAACCTGTCCGAGCCCGTCCCCAGGGCCAAGGGGCAGCTGCGCGAGGGGCTGCGCTACGTGCTCCGGCACGAGGAGATCCTCATGCCGGTGCTGCTGATCGCGTTCGTGTCGATGTTCTCGCAGTCGTTCTCGATGTCGATCGCGCTCATGGCCCGCGAAGTGTTCGGCGCCGGGGCGTCCTCGTTCGGGCTCGCCTCCAGCATGTTCGCGGTCGGCGCGCTCGCCGGCGCCCTGCTGGCCGCGCGGCGGGCCAGACTGTCGCGCAAGGTGCTGTTCGCGGGGGCGATCGGATTCGGACTGTTCCAGATCGCCACGGCCGTCGCGCCGTTCTACCCGATCTACCTGCTGCTGCTGGTGCCGACCGGGATCGCGTTGATCACCATCAACACGGCCGCGAACGCCAGCGTGCAGATCGCCACCTCGCCCGAGATGCGGGGCCGCGTGATGGGCATCTACATGCTCGTCTTCACCGGCGGGGCGCCGCTGGGCGCGCCGTTGATCGGCTGGCTGTCCGAGCTCGGCGGGCCGCGGACGGGCGTGCTGCTCTCCGGCGTGCTGGTCCTCGTCGGCACCGGGGCGGCCGTCCTGATGACCCGGCTCATCACCACTCGGGTGGAGAGGTCGGCGCTAGCGATGGCATGAGTCATTTCCGCCGTCGTCGTGGGGGAAGCGGGCGTCCGTACGCGGGCGCCCGCTTCGTTCTGTGCGGGCCGTTCTTTTTGTACGGGCCACTCGTACTGAGCGGGTCAGCGGGCGAGCAGCGCCCAGACGACGCGCTCCCCGACGCGGGTGAGGTCGGTGCCCCAGCAACCACCGGTCAGGCCGTCCACGAGCCACAGGCCGCGCCCGCGTGGCTCGTCCGGGCCCGGTATGCGGGGCAGGGGGACGGCTCCGGTCCTGCCGGGGTCGATGACGGCGAGCCGCCAGTAGGGGCGTTCTCTTTCCTGTACAGGGAGCAGGCTCATCCGCACCCAGGGGCCGCGTCCGTGCTCCAGCGCGTTGGCCACGAGTTCGGAGGCGACGAGCTGCAGGTCCTCCAGCGCCGGATGATCCCGCACCCATCCGCGCAGCTCCCGCCGCGCCAGCGCGGGCAGCCGTGTCGGGTTGTCCAGCTCGTCGATCAGCCAGACCTTGAAGCTCGTGTACGTCGGGGTTCTTTGCATGCTCACCTCGGCCCGTCAGGGTTACACCACCGATCCGGCTTGTACGCGGAGTCTCATCAGCATGGGCTTTCCGCGGCTCGCAGGGGCTGATAGCGGGCGTACAGTTCCCTTACAGTTAGTAGGCCAGCACGCTGCGTGTCCAAAGGAGCGCAAGATGGCAGCCGAGGGGGACGACCCGGGCAAAGAGGCGTGGAAGGAGTTCGCCAGGCGGCAGCGCAGGTTCCGGCTGGGCCAGGGCCTGAGCCAGGAGCGCCTCGCGAGCCTGCTGCCCTACAGCGAGAGCGCCGTGGGCCACGTCGAGCGCCTGATGCGCAAGCCGACCGGCGACTACACCCGCGCGGTCGAGAAGGCGCTCGGTCTCGACGGTGAGCTCATGGAGCTGGTGCCGGTGATCCAGGGGCACACCATGGCGCCGAAGTGGTTCCGGGAGTGGCCACGGGTCGAGACGTCGGCGCACACGATCAGGACCTGGGAGCCGATGCTGATCCCAGGGCTGCTCCAGACCGAGGACTACGCCACGCAGGTGTTCCTGGGAGAGCCAGGGGTCGCCGACGCGGACATGCGGCAGGCCGTCCGGTTCCGGATGCACCGGCAGGCCGTCCTCGCCCGCGCCCGGCCGCCGCTGTACTCGGCCCTCGTCGACGAGAGCGTCCTCCGCCGCCCGGTCGGCGGGCGGGACGTGATGCGGGCCCAACTGGCCAGGATCCTCGACGTCCTGCGGCCTCCATACGTCACGGTGCGCATCGTGCCGCTCTCTGCGGGGCTGACGACGGGCTGCCTCGGCGCCTTCGAAGTGGCGACGCTCCTGGACGGCGGGGCGGACCACGCCTACCTGGAAAGCGCTGAGGAAGGGCGTGTGACCAATCGCGCCGAGACCGTACAAGCGCTTATCGTGCGGTGGGAGATTCTTGCGAGCATCGCGCACCCGGTGGACAGGAGCCGGGAGACGATTCACGAGGTGATGGCGAGCTATGGCTGAAACGGGCGGTCTGACGGTAGGCGTGTGGACCAAAGCCGAGGCGTCGGGCGGAAACGGCGGCAGCTGCGTAGAGGTGATGCGCCGGCCGGACGACAGCGTCCTCGTGCGCGACACCAAGGACCAAGGGACGGGCCCAGTGCTGACCTTCACCCCGGACGAGTGGCGGGCCTTCCTGGACGGCGCGTCGAAGGGTGAGTTCGACCTCTCCTGACACACCGGTGCCATCTGGGCGGCTTCTTATGGCGTGGGTCGTTCGGCAGGATGAGGGCTATGAGGTTGTTCGCGGCGGTGGTGCCGCCCGATGCGGTGCTGGACGAGGTCGCCGAGGTCATCGGGCCGTACGTCGGGCAGGTGCCTGGGCTGCGGTGGCCGGATCGGGAGTTCTGGCACATCACGCTCGGGTTCTTCGGTGAGGTGCCCGAGCGGGTGCTGCCGGAGCTGGAGGTGCGGCTCGCCCGCGCCGTGCGCCGCCACGCCGCTCCTGAGCTGGCCTTCGACGGGTTCGGGGCCTTCTCGTCCGTACGCCGGGCGCGGGTCTTCTGGGCGGGCCTCACCGGTGACTCCATGGTCAGGCTGGCCGACTCCGTCAAGGCGGGGGCGCGGCGGGCCGGGGCCGTGCAGACGGATGAGAAACGCTTCCATCCGCACCTCACGCTGGCCCGCGCCAAGACGGAGACCGATCTCCGGCCGCTGGTCGAGGCCCTCTCCGGGTTCAGCGGGTCGCCGTGGCGGGCCGAGCGGGTGCGGCTCGTCCGCAGCCACACCGGGGCCCAGATGAGGTACGAGTCACTCGCCGAATGGGCGCTGGCACCCGCCGAGCAGAGCTAGGCTCCACGTCGTGGACCGTCCTCGCTCCTGGCTGCTGCCCGTCGTGCTGGGCCTGCTCCTGCTGATCGTCATCGTCGGAGCCGCACTCACCTGACCGCCCGGCCGGGTTCCGGCCGGCGCTCCCGGCCGCCTGACAAGGGCCTGTGTCCGACGTGTGACCCCCTCCTGCTCGCCGGCCGCGTCGCCGGCCGTCACGGGGACGGACGGCGACGCGCTCAGGGTCTACCAGGCGTAGTCCTCCGGGGCGGTGCGGTGGCCGGGGAAGATGTCGTCGAGGCGGGCCAGGGCGGCCTCGTCCAGGTCGATCTCCAGCGCCCGCAGGCTGCCCTCCAGCTGCTCCATCGTGCGCGGGCCGATGATCGGGGCGGCGACCGCGCGCTGCTTGAGCAGCCAGGCCAGCGCCACGTTCGCCGGGTCCTCGTTCAGCTCGTCGCAGAACTTCTCGTACGCCTCGATCTGGTCGCGGTGCTTGTCGAGCTGCTTGACCATGTTCTCGGCGGCCGAGCGGCCCTTGTCGATCTTGCGCAGCACGCCGCCGAGCAGGCCCCCGGCCAGCGGGCTCCACGGGATCACGCCGAGCCCGTAGTCCTCGGCCGCGGGCAGCACCTCCAGCTCCGGCGCGCGGGTCAGGAGGTTGTAGTGGGTCTGCTCGCTGACCAGGCCCATGAAGTTGCGGCGGGCCGCGGTCTCCTGCGCCTTGGCGAGGTGCCAGCCGGCGAAGTTCGACGAACCCACGTAAATGATCTTGCCCTGCTGCCGCAGGACCTCCATGGCCTCCCAGAACTCGTCGAACGGCGTGAGCCTGTCGACGTGGTGGGCCTGGTAGATGTCGATGTAGTCGGTCTGCAGCCGCTTGAGCGAGGCGTCGGCGGCGCGGCGGATGTTGAGCGCCGACAGCCGGCGCTCGTTGGGCCAGTCGCCCATGTCGCCGTAGACCTTGGTCGCGATGACCGTACGCTCCCTGCGGCCCCCGCCCTGAGCGAACCACCGGCCCACGATGGTCTCGGTGATGCCCTCGCCCTTGACGCCGCCGTACACGTTGGCCGTGTCGAAGAAGTTCAGCCCCAGCTCGTGAGCCCGGTCCATGATGGCGAAGGAGTCTTCCTCCGTCGTGCGCGGGCCGAAGTTCATGGTGCCGAGGCAGAGCGGGCTCACGAGGAGACCGCTGCGTCCGAGTGTGACGTATTCCATGTCGTCCAACCCTAAAGACCTGGAGTGCACTCCAGGCCATACGCTCGACGGGTGAAATCCGCCGCGTCGCCCCCCGGACATCGGCTCGTGCTCACCCTGCTCCGCGCGGCGGTGCCGCTCTGCCTGGCGATGATCGCCGGCATGGTCGGCTCGCTGGTGGTGACCTCGGTGCTGGGGCAGCACGACACGGTGACGCTGGCCGCGTTCGCGGTGGTGACGGCCGTGCTCAACCCGGCGTCCGCGGCCGTGCAGGGGGCGCTGCGCGGGCTGGGGCCGTTCGTCGCGCCCTTCCGCGACGACCCGGCGGCCGCCGTGCCGGTGATCCGCGACGCGCGCTGGCTCAGCCTGGCGGCGGGCGCGCTGGGGGCGGTCGCGGTGGTGTGCGTGCCGCTGCTCGCCACCGTCACCGGGGTGCCGGACGAGGTGGTGGCCGAGATGGGGCTGCTGCCCTGGTTCCTCGCCGGATACGTGCTCATCTTCGCCTCCACCGGCGGCGCCAGCACCATCCTGGTCGCGCTCGGACGCAACCGTAACGTGCTCTGGCCCACCCTGACCTACGGCGTCGCGCTGGGCGGGCTCACCGCGCTGCTCGTGCCGTCGCTGGGGCTGACGGGGGTGGGCATCGCCTGGCTGGTGGGCGGCGTGACGTCGGCGGGTGTGGCGGCCTTCAACGTGCGCAGGGCCGTCGGCCGCCCGGTGGGGCAGAGCCGGCCGCGGCCGCGCGAGATCGTCAAGCTGGCCAGGGTCAGCCTCCCGCTGGCCGCGACCGTGCTGGTGAAGTTCGCGGTGCTGGGCGTGGTGACGTTCGCGGCGGGCACCACGAACACCCGCGACACCGCCGCCCACGCCGTGCTCACCACGCTGACGGGCCTGATCATGATGGTGTCGCTGTCCATCGCGCAGGCCGCGGTGCCCGAGATCGCCCGCGCCTCCGACACCGCCGGAGCGCGGCGGGCCGGGCGCGTCGCGGCGCTGCTCGCCGTCTCGGGGACGCTCGTGGTCGCGGTGCTCCTGCTGGTGGCCGGCCAACCGTTCACCGGGCTGTTCACCGAGGATCCGGCCGGGCGGGAGCGGGTGCTCGGGCTGCTGCCGCTGATGCTGGTCTCCGCGGCGTTCGACGCGGCGCAGGCCGTGCGCGGCATGGGGCTGACGGCGCTCAAACGGTCGTCGTCCAGCCTCGGGTATTTCGCGCTCGCGTACGGGCTGCTGCTCGTCTCCGTCGTCCCGGTGGCGCGGACCTGGGGCATCACCGGGTTGTGGGCGGCCATGACGGCGGCCAACGCGCTGCTGGTGGTGCTGCAGGGGCTGGGCTTCCACCGGCACAGCGCCCGCGTCGGCGCGGTCGCGACCGCCTGAGCGGCCGGTGGGGCATGATGGCGGCGTGGGGGACTTCGTGATCAGACTGCTCGCCGTCGTGGCGGCCGCGTGCCTGCTGCCTGCCGCGTCCGCGCTCGCGGCGCCCGGCGACGACGGCATGGAGAGGCTGTTCACCTTCAAGGACGAGCGCATCACCGAGTCGAGCGGCCTGGCCGTCTCACCCACCCACGACGGCGTCTACTACACCCACAACGACAGCGCCGCCGCGCCCGTCTTCTACGCGGTGGACGGCGGCGGGCGCACGCTGGCCACCTTCCAGCTGCGCGGCGCCGAGGCGCGCGACTGGGAGGCCATGGCCGCCTCCAAGGACCCGGCGACCGGGCGGGGCGTGCTCTGGTTCGCCGACATCGGCGACAACCTCGACGGCGCCTGGCCGAACGTCTCCGTCTACAAGGTCATGGAGCCGCGCAACCTCACCGACGCCACGCTGCCCGCCGTCCGCTACCGCTTCCGGTACGCCGACGGGGCGCGCAACGCCGAGGGCATCATGGTCAACCCCAGGACCGGGCGGCTGTACGTCGTGTCCAAGGAGTTCGCCGGGTCGGTCTACGCCGCGCCCAAGAAGCTGCGCACCGACCGGGTCAACGTGTTGCGCAAGGTCACCGGCGCGCCCATCATGGCGACGGACGCCGCGTACGCGCCCGACGGCTCCTCGTACGTCGTCCGCACCTACTTCTCCGCCACCGTCTACAAGCCCTCGGGCGAGGTGCTGACCAGGGTGACGATGCCGGACCTGAAGCAGGCGGAGTCGATCGCGTACACGGCCGACGGCAAGGCGCTGCTCACCGGCAGCGAGGGGCCGCGCAGCCCGGTCTACCGGGTGCCGATCCCCGAGGCCGCCCAGCCCACCCCCACACCCACCCCGACTCCGACGCCCTCGGAAGGCGAGGCCGAGGAGAGCGCCCAAGCCGCCGCCGAGTCCGGTGGCCTGACCGGCACGGACGTCCTCATCTGGCTGGCCGCCGCCGTGCTCGCCATCGGCGTGATCACGTTCCTGGCCCGGCGCACCCGCTAGCGGCGCATGGTGGCGGTGAAGATGTCGCCGCGCAGCGCCCGCTCGACCACCTCGATCGAGCGCTGCAGCCGCACCAGCCGGGGCCCCTCCTCGCGGTAGGTGTCGAGCACGGCCTCGATGGCGTGGGGCGGCAGGTGGCCCTTGAGATCGACGGCGGCGGCGCGGTAGCCGGCGCGGGCGGCCTCGACGGCGGACCTGACGTGGTGGCGGGCCATCGCGGCCAGCGCCACGGGATGCCGCCTGAGCACCTCGTACGCCCGGTAGTCGGGCGGCACCGCGTCGAGCAGCCAGGCCACGGCCGAGGTCTCCCAGTCGGGGACGCTGGGCGGACGGACCTCGGGCGGCCACTCCGGCGGCAGATACATGAGCCCATCGTACTCACGTTCGATTCCGGTCCACTTGGTGGTTAGCATCCCGGTATGCGGCTTCATGTACGACAGTTCGACGGGCCCGCGGATCGCACCTTGCTGGTCATCCACGGTGGCCCCGACTGGGATCACAGTTACCTCGTGGAGCCGCTGGACAGGTTGGCCGGCGAGCATCGCCTGCTCTTCCCCGACCTGCGCGGGTGCGGCCGTTCTCCGGTCGCCGAGCCGCTCACTCCCGACGCGATGGTGGCCGATCTCGTCGAACTCATCGGCGCGTCACGGGTGGACGTGCTCGGCTTCTCCTATGGCGGTCTCATCGCGCAGCGACTGGCCGTTCAGGCTCCTTACCTGGTCCGCCGCCTGATCGTCGCCTCCAGCAGCGTGCTGCCGGTGCCGGCGGACGCGTTCGAGGGATGGGAGGAGTACGAGCGCCGCAGCGCCGCGCACCCGTCGATCTGGGACACCTCGCCGCTGCAAGGGGCGGAGCTGACCCGGGCCGCGGCGTTCGCGACCGCTCCGCTGGACGTCTGGCGGGAGGAGTCGCTGCCCGGTTACCTCAAGCGACTGGAGCGGGTGACCTTCACCGGTAGTCATCTGCGGGCCTGGCGGGAGGGCCGGTTTCCGTCGGCCCGCTATCCCGACGCCGTCGAGCGGTTGTCGGGGGTGCCGCTGTTCCTGCTGCACGGACGCCAGGACATGACGTTCCCGGCCTCGCTGGTGCGGTCGACGCCGTGCACGGATGCGGTCGTTCTGGAGCAGGCGGGGCACATGGCGCACATCGATCAGCCGACGGCGTGGCTGGATGCGGTCAGGCGATTCCTGGCCGCTGCCACGTGATCTCCCGTGCCGGATATGGCGGGGACGGGCGGTAAGTCGGAAAATCGGCTTGTGACGGAGAAGATCGGAGTCGTGGGCGCGGGCATCGTCGGGCTGGCGGTGGCGCGCGAGCTGGCCGGCGCCAGGGGTGCCGAGGTGACCGTGCTGGAGAAGGAGGGCCACGTCGGCGCCCACCAGACCGGGCACAACAGCGGCGTGGTGCACGCGGGCATCTACTACCCGCCCGGCTCGCTCAAGGCGCGGCTCTGCCGGGAGGGCGTGGCGCTGCTCAGGGAGTACTGCGCCGCGCATGACCTGCCGTACCAGGAGGTCGGCAAGCTGGTGGTGGCGAGCACGCGCGCCGAGCGGCCGCTGCTCGCGGCCCTGGCCGAGCGGGCGCGCGCGAACGGCGTGCCGGACATCGCCGAGTTGGACGGCCTCGCGCTGCGCGAGATCGAGCCGCACGCGGTCGGCGTCGGCGCGATCCACTCGCCGCACACCGCGATCTGCGACTTCCTCGCCGTCGCCCGCCGGCTCGCGCGGGACGTCGCGGAGCTGGGCGGGTCCGTACGCCTGAACGCCCCCGTCAGGGCCATCAGGGAACGCGCCGGCAAGGTCGAGGTGGTGGCCGGGCGGCAGCGGCTGGCCTTCGACCGGCTGGTGGTCTGCGGCGGCCTGGGCACCGACGCGGTGGCCCGGATGGCGGGCGCGCCGGGCGAGGTGCGGATCGTGCCGTTCAGGGGCGAGTACTACGCGCTCAAGGGCGCCGCGCAGGACCTGGTGCGCGGCCTCATCTATCCGGTGCCCGATCCGCGCTACCCGTTCCTGGGCGTGCATCTGACGCGGCGGATCGGCGGGGGCGTGCTGGTGGGTCCGAACGCGGTGCTGGCGCTCGCGTACGAAGGCTACAAGTGGCGAAACATCGGCAATTTTCGGCAAATTTTGGGTTGGCCGGGCACGCTTCGCATGGCACGCACCCACTGGCGTACCGGCGTCAAAGAGGTCTACGGCTCCCTCGTCAAGGGCGCCTTCCTGGAGGCCGCGCGCCGCTACGTCCCCGACCTCACCGCCGCCGACCTGGAAAGAGCGCGGGGCGGCGTCCGCGCCCAGGCCGTCGCGCGGGACGGCAGGCTCGTGGACGACTTCATCGTGGACGTGCACGGCCGCGTCGTCCTGGTCCGCAACGCGCCCTCACCCGCGGCCACGTCGAGCCTCGCGATCGCCCGGCACATTGCCGGAATTGTCCCAGCACTCGTCCGATGAGGGCATCCTTGGTACTGATGGAATCACGCCTGCTGATAGTCGAGGACGACCCCAACATCCTCGAGCTCCTCGCCGCGAGCCTGAGGTTCGCGGGTTTCGACGTGACCACGGCGAAGAGCGGCCACGACGCCGTCGCCGCAGTCCAACGACACCGCCCTGACCTCGTCGTGCTCGACGTCATGCTGCCCGACCTGGACGGTTTCGAGATCGTCAGGCGGATGCGCGGCGGTGGGCTGCACACGCCGGTGGTGTTCCTGACCGCGCGTGACGAGACCGAGGACAAGATCCGCGGGCTCACGATCGGCGGCGACGACTACGTCACCAAGCCGTTCAGCCTGGAGGAGGTGGTCGCGAGGATCCACGCCGTGCTGCGCCGGACGAGCGGGGACGCCCAGGCCGCGCCGCCCCGGCTGACGTTCGCCGACATCGAGCTGGACGAGGAGAGCCACGAGGTGTGGCGTGGCGGCACCGCCGTCGCGCTGTCGCCCACCGAGTTCAAGCTGCTGCGCTACTTCATGACGAACGCCGGCCGCGTCCTGTCCAAGCCGCAGATCCTCGACCACGTGTGGGACTACGACTTCCGCGGCGAGGTGGGGATCGTCGAGTCGTACGTGTCCGTGCTGCGCCGCAAGATCGACAACCGCAGCCCCCGGCTCATCCACACCCTGCGTGGCGTCGGATACGTCATGCGCCTGCCACCGAGCTCCTGATGCGCGGGCTGCCGCTGCGGATCAAGCTCATCGCGTCGATGCTGGCGCTGCTCGGCATGGGCATGTTCTTCATCGGCCTGGTGAGCGTCTCCGTCCTGCACGGTTACCTGCTCGACCGGGTGGACAGCCAGCTCCACCTGCTCAGCGCGCGCATGGAGAAGAAGGTCAGGAGCGACTGGCGCAAGGACAGGGAGACCCCCGACCGGCCGATCCTCATCGAGTCGGACGCGATCGCGCTGGTCAAGGAGCGCGGCGGCGCGTTCGTCCCGATGCTGACCGACCGCGACGTGGACGCCAAGCCGAAGCCCGTGCTGTCGGCCGAGCCCGGCCGCGACCCCTACACCGCGCCCGCCGTGCGTGGTGACGGTGAGTGGCGGGTGCTGGAGACCGTGGGGCAGTGGCGCACGCTCGTCGTCGCGGTCGACCTCGAAGAGGTGGACGCCATCACCCGGCGGCTCGCCTTGATCGAGCTGCTCGGCGGCGGCGGGATCCTGCTCATCCTGACCGTGGCCGGCGTCACGACCGTGCGGCACAGCATGCGGCCGCTGGGCGAGATCGAGCGTACGGCCGAGGCCATCGCGGGCGGCGAGCTGGGCCGCAGGGTGCCCGACCTCGACCCGCGTACGGAGGTCGGCGGCCTGGCCAGGTCGCTCAACGGCATGCTGGCCCAGATCGAGGCCGCGTTCGCCGCCAGGTCGGCGTCGGAGGAGGCGGCCCGCCGCTCCGAGGACCGCATGCGGCAGTTCGTCGGCGACGCCTCCCACGAGCTGCGCACCCCGCTGACCTCGATCCGCGGCTTCGCCGAGTACGCCAGGCAGAACCCGCAGGCCGACACCACCGAGCTGATGCAGCGCGTGGAGAAGGCCGCGGGGCGGATGAGCCTGCTGGTGGACGACCTGCTGCTGCTCGCCAGGGTGGACCAGCAGCGGCCGCTGCGGGTGCAGCCGGTGGACATGCTGGCGCTGGCCGCGGACGCCGTACAGGATGCCAGGATCATCGCCCCGGACCGGCAGATCAAGCTCGACGTGGTCGGCGGCGCGGCGCTGATCGTCTCCGGCGACGAGGTGCGGCTGCGCCAGGTCATCAGCAACCTCGTCACCAACGCCATCGTGCACACCGAGCCCGGCTCGCCGATCATCGTGCGGGCCGGCGGCACCAAGGACAAGGTGTTCGTCGAGGTCGTGGACAGCGGCCCAGGGCTGACCCCCGAGCAGGTCGAGCACGTCTTCGAGCGCTTCTACCGGGCCGACTCCGCCCGCTCGCGCCGCCGCTCCGCCGAGGACCGCGGCAGCGGGCTCGGCCTGGCCATCGTGCAGGCCCTCGTCGAGGCGCACGACGGCACGGTCACCGTGACCAGCTCACCCGAGTCGGGCTCGACCTTCCGCGTCGAACTCCCACTCGCCTTGGAGTGAGCGTTCAGCAAACCCTCAGCATGCTGCGTCACGCTAAGTAGGTGACGAATGCCGAGGCGTTGATCATGGTCGTGGACGACGAGCCCAGCATCAGGGACCTGCTCGCCGCCAGCCTGCGCTTCTCCGGGTTCGAGGTGCTGACCGCCAGCGACGGCGAGGAGGCCGTCGAGGTCGCCGTACGCGCCTCGCCCGACCTGGTGGTGCTCGACGTCATGCTGCCCGACCTCGACGGGTTCGAGGTGGCCAAGCGGATCGACGCGCCCGTGCTGTTCCTCACCGCCCGCGACGCCACCGAGGACAAGATCGCCGGGCTGCGGGTGGGCGACGACTACGTGACCAAGCCGTTCAGCCTGGAAGAGGTGCAGGCGCGCATCCGCGCCGTGCTGCGCCGCACGCGCGGCGACGCCGCGCCGGTCAGCAAGCTCAAGGTCGCCGACCTGGAGCTGGACGAGGACTCGCGCGAGGTGTGGCGGGCCGGCCGGCAGGTACGCCTGTCGCCGACCGAGTTCAAGCTGCTGCACTACTTCATGGTCAACGCCGGGCGGGTGGTGTCGAAGGCGCAGATCCTCGACCACGTCTGGAACTACGACTTCGGCGGCGACGCCGGGGTGGTCGAGTCGTACGTGTCGTATCTGCGGCGCAAGGTGGACGACGTCGAGCCGCGGCTCATCCACACGCTGCGCAGCGTCGGGTACGTGCTTAGGGAGCCGCCTGCGGGTTAGCGTGCAGGCATGGACCTGCTCGGCGCGCTCGAGTCGCTGCGGCGGCCGCTGGACCGGGAGCTGTTCCCGCTGGCCGTCGGCGATGTCGCGGCCGAGCGGCGCGCGCTGCGCGACCTGACCGGGCAGCTCGACGACTATCTGCTGCCACGGCTGCGCTCGATCGACGCGCCGCTGCTCGCCGTCGTCGGCGGCTCCACGGGGGCCGGCAAGTCCACGCTGGTCAACTCGCTGGTCGGGGCCGACGTGGCCGAGCCTGGCGTGCTGCGGCCGACCACGCTCGTGCCGACGCTCGTCGTCAGCCCGGCCGACCGCTCCTGGTTCATGGGCCAGAACGTGCTGCCGGGGCTGTCCCGCGTCACCGGCGACGGGCCCGGCGCGCTGCGCGTCGTCACCTCGCCCGCGCTCGGGGCCGGGCTCGCGCTGCTCGACGCGCCCGACATCGACTCCGTGGTGACCGCCAACCGGGAGCTGGCCGCCCAGCTGCTCGCCGCCGCCGACCTGTGGTTGTTCGTCACCACCGCCGCCCGGTATGCCGACGAGGTGCCGTGGAGCTTCCTGCGCTCGGCCCGCGAACGCAGCACCGCGCTCGCCGTCGTCCTCGACCGGGTGCCGCCCGAGGCCGTCGAGCCCGTCTCCCGCGACCTCGAACGGCTGCTGCGCGAGAACGGTCTCCAAGGCACCCGGCTGTTCACCGTGCCCGAGGCGGCGCTGCCCGACGAGAAGGCCCGGCTGCCCGTCGCCTCCGTCCGGCCCATCGCCGACTGGCTCACCGCGCTGGCCGCCGACGCCGCCCAGCGGTCCCTGGTCGTGCGGCAGACGCTCACCGGGGCGCTCGACAGCCTGGCCACCCGGGTGCCGGCGCTGGCCGCCGCCGTCGAACGCCAGCAGGGCGCCTTCGAGTCGCTGCGCGACATCGTCGAGGCCGCGTACGCGGGTGGCATGGCCGACTTCGACGCCGGCATGCGCGACGGGTCCCTGCTGCGGGGCGAGGTGCTGGCCCGGTGGCAGGACTTCATCGGCACCGGCGACCTCATGCGCTCCCTGGAGAGCCGGGTCGGGTGGCTGCGTGACCGGGTCGTCGGGTTCTTCACCGGGCGTGCGCCCGAGGTGCAGCTTCGCGACGCGCTGGAGAGCGGGGTCGAGGCGCTCATCAGGGGCTCTGCCGACGGCGCCGCGGAACGCGCCCTTGAAGGCTGGTCGGCCGCGCCCGGCGGTCCAGGGCTGCTCGAACGGCTCGGCGCCGTCGAGTCCGCGCGCCTCGGCCGGGCCTCGGGAGACCTCGCGCGGCGGGCCGAGGCGGCGGTGCGGGGGTGGCAGGCGTACGTGCTGGACCTCGTCCGCGAGGAGGGTGCCGAACGGCGGACCGCCGCTCGCGTGGCGTCCTTCAGCGTGAACGGGGCCGGGCTCCTGCTCATGCTGGCCGTCTTCGCCTCCACCGGCGGGCTCACCGGGATCGAGGTGGGGATCGCGGGCGGCACGAGCGTGCTGTCCCAGAAGATCCTGGAGGCCGTCTTCGGCGACCAGGCCGTACGGACGCTCACCGCCCGTGCCCGCGAGGACCTCCGTGACCGCGTACGCGAGCTGCTGGCCGACGAGGCCGACCGCTTCCTCGACCTGCTGGACGCGGCCGAGCCGCCCCGGGGCACCGCCGACGCGCTGCGCGCCGCCGCCCGCCGCATCCAAGAGCACCGCACGGAGCTTCCGACCGCCGAATTCCCCACGTTGGGACAGGGCTCGACCGGAGGTGGGCCGTCCGCTGACGAGGAGGGGCGTGGGCGGCCCGGCTCTGGGCGGGAGGAGGGGGCGTGAAGGTGTTGCGGCGTAAGGAGGGGCCGTCGCTCGACGTCCGGCTGGCCGCCCTGACCGAGGCGGCCGAGCTGGGGGCTGGGCGGTTGCCGGATGAGGTCGTGGCGGCGGCTCGGGAGGTGGCCGGGCGGGCCGGGGCGCGGCGGGAGCTGTCGCTTGAGCACACCGTGGTCGCCCTGGCCGGCGCCACCGGCAGCGGCAAGTCCTCGCTCTACAACGCCCTCGCAGGACGGCAGCTCGCGGACGTCGGCGTCACCAGGCCCACGACCTCGACCGCCCAGGCCGCCCTGTGGGACGGCGACGGCGCGGGCCCGCTCCTCGACTGGCTGGAGGTGCCGCACCGCCACCCGGCGGGCGAGACCGGCGACCTGGCCGGGCTCGTCCTGCTCGACCTGCCCGACCACGACTCCATCCGCCTGTCCCACCGCCTGGAGGTGGACCGGCTGGTCCGTCAGGTGGACGTGCTGGTGTGGGTGGTGGACCCGCAGAAGTACGCCGACGCCGCCCTGCACGAGCGCTACCTGCGCCCGCTGGCCGGGCACCGCGACGTGACGGTGGTGGTGCTCAACCAGGTGGACCGGCTGCCGCCCGCCGCCGTCGACCGCTGCCTCGACGACCTGCGCCGCCTGCTGAACGGCGACGGCCTCACCGGGGTCCCGGTGCTCGCGGTCTCGGCCAGGACCGGCCAGGGCCTCGACGACCTGCGCGGTCTGCTGGCCGAGCGCGTCGCGGACCGCCGCTCGTGGTCGGCCCGCCTCTCCGCCGACGTGACCACCGCCGCCGGCCATCTCGTCACCGATCCCCACGCCGCCGGTGAGCCGTCCGCGACCGAGCGGGAGGGGGCGGGCAAGCGGCCGGGTGGGGCGGAGCGGGGGCTGACCGAGGCGTTGTGCGTGGCGGCCGGGGTGCCGGTGATCGTGGAGGCGGTGGCCAAGGGGCATCGGCATCGGGCCGTGGTGGCGACCGGGTGGCCGGTGACGCGGTGGCTGAGGAGGTTCAGGCCCGATCCGCTGCGCAGGTTGCGCATCGAGGCGGGCCGGGGAAAGGACGTCGTCGGGCGGACGTCGGTGCCGGCCGCGTCGGGGGCGCAGCGTGCCCGGGTCGAGACCGCGATCAGAGACGTCGGCGAGGCGGCGGCGGACGGGCTGCCCGGCCCTTGGGCGGTGGCCGTGCGGCAGGCGGCGCGGTCGCGGGCCGGTGAGCTGACGGACGCCGTGGACCGGGTGGTGGCCACGACCTCGGTGGGCGCGACCAGGCGGCCACGGTGGTGGCGGGCGGTGAACGTCCTGCAGTGGCTGGTCTTCTGTGCCCTGCTGGCGGGGGCGCTGTGGCTGGGCGTGCTGTTCGCGATGGACTACCTGCGGCTGCCGCAGCCGCCGCTCCCGACCGCCGGCGAGGTGCCGTGGCCGACGGTGCTGCTGCTCGGCGGGGCGGTGGCGGGCGTGCTCATCGCGCTGGCGTCCCGGCTGGCGGCCTGGCTGGGCGGGCGGCGCAGGGCCAGGCGTACGGCGAAGGCGCTGCGTACGGCCATCGCGCAGGTCGGCCGTGAGCAGGTGCTGCAGCCGGTGGAAGCGGAACTGGCCACCTACGCCCGCTTCACGGAGGCCGTCACCGTGGCCCGCGGTTGATCAGGGTCGCCGCGAGGGCGGCGGCCAGCAGGGCGAAGAGGGCGGCGGCGGGGAAGGGGGCCGACGGGCCGAACCGTTCGCCCGCCACGCCGGCCGCCGCGGAGCCCAGCGCGCCGCCGATGCCGATCGCCGTGGACACCCAGCCGAACGCCTCGCCCTGGGCGGCCGGCGCGTACTCGTCCACCAGCAGGGACGAGGTGGTGAGGGACGGATTCAGCATCAGTCCGCCCGCGAACAGCGCCGCCCAGAACACCGCCAGCGGCCCCGCCAGCACCAGCGGCGCCAGGACGAGTCCCAGGACGAGCAGCAGCGAGGCGAGCCGCACCGGGACGCGCGAGCGCCAGGCGCGGGCACCGTACGCGGCGGCGCCCGCGATGCCGCCCAGCGACAGGGCGGCCACGAGCAGCCCGGTCGCGGCCGGTACGTCGCGGGCTGCGGCCAGCGCGGGCACACCCACCTGCAGCGCCCCCACGACGGCCCCGAGCAGCGTGGTCACGGCCAGCAGCATGAGCATCCGCCGGTCAGCGAGCACCCGCCCCCGCTGCCGGACGGCCGCGACATGCCCCGTACGCAGCGCGCGGGCGAAGCTCAGCGTCCCCGCCCCGGCCGCCCCCGCGACCACGCCCAGCGCCAGCGACGACGAGGCCACCGCGATCAGCAGCCCGAACACCAGCGGCCCGACCATCATGGCCGTCTCCTGGACGAGGTAGACGAGGCTGTAGGCGGCCGTCCGCCCCTCGGCGGCCATCCTGGCGCCCCACGCGATGCGCATGCTGACCGAGATCGGCGGCAGGCCGATGCCCGCCGTCCAGGCCAGCAGGGGCAGCGGCCACCACGGCCGGCCGGCGCGGGCGCAGGCGAGCAGCGCCAGCAGCGCCGCCACGTGCAGGACGGCCGTGCCGGCCAGCACCGGGCCGGCGCCGCGCCGGTCCATCAGCCGCCCCTGCACCGGGCGTCCCATGCCCGCCCCCACCGCGAACGCCGCCGCCGTCGCCCCCGCGAACGCCAGCGAGCCGGTGGCGCGCTGCGTCACGAGCACGATGCCGACGGGCGCCACCTGCTGCGTGAGCTGCGCCAGGAACCCGAGCACGGCCTGCGCCGCGACCCCGGGCAGGCCGAGCAGCCTCCGGTAGGGAAGGCCGCCCAGCCGCTCGCGTGTCATGGGCGCAGGCTACCTCTCAAGATCAGGCGATCGGGCAGCCGTAGGCCCTCAGCGACTTGTCGTTCTGGAAG
The DNA here is from genome assembly GCF_040677005.1 of Nonomuraea sp. NPDC049421. Classification (NCBI taxonomy): domain Bacteria; kingdom Bacillati; phylum Actinomycetota; class Actinomycetes; order Streptosporangiales; family Streptosporangiaceae; genus Nonomuraea; species Nonomuraea sp. NPDC049421. Next base: position 221,608 of record NZ_JBFAQA010000011.1, on the reverse strand, counting down.
GTGATGTCCTCCTTCGCCATCGGCTCCTCGGAGACCCTGAGGGTGGCCACGCCGGGCTCGGTGAGGTAGCCGCCTTCCACGTGCCAATCGCCGGGCACGGACGGGCGCTCGGCGCTGCCGCCGTCGGCGCCGACGAGCGTGGAGTCGACGTACTCGCTGACCCGCACCCCGCGCTCCTTCAGCAGCCCCACCACCTCGGTGACGCTCTTGTCCAGGTAGGGCACGCAGTGCATGGGCTCGTCCTTGGCCGTGAACGTGGTGACGCTCTGGTACTCCTCGCCCGGCCGCGCCTTGCGGAAGACGCTGATGTTCGCGGTGCCGGAGAAGTCCTTCGGGACCCTGAAGCCGGTGGCGCAGCCGCCGAGCTTGTCGCACGGGCCGGGCGGGAAGATGCTCTCGATCTCGGTCAGGTGCCGGTGGTCGGGCGTCACGGGGGCGATCATGCGTTCGAAGGCGGCGGTGCCGGGCTTCACCTCGAGCGTCGGTCCTCGACGCGGGTCGGGGGTGTTCCTGCAGATCCTCGCGCACAAGGCTGAAAGCGCCGGTCGAGAGCTGATCGCAGTCGACCCCGCCGGCACCTCCCGCACGTGTGCCGCCTGCGGCCACTGCGCGAAGGAGAACCGCGTCAGCCAGGCCGTGTTCGCCTGTACGGCGTGCGGGCATACCGCGCACGCCGACGTGAACGCGGCCATCAACATCCTCAGGGCAGGGCTTGCCCTTCGCCAGGCTTCATAAGCGGCTTAGCGAGAAGCCGCTCCCTTCAGGGAGCGGAGGAGTCACGGGGTGGTCCTTGCGATCGGCGAACACACCCGAGGAGATGTCCGGATATGGGCGGAGTGTTTCAGCCCGTTCCGAGGGATCCGGCCACCTCGCGGAGCGCGGCGAGGAGCGGGCGCAGGAGGGGATGGGCGTCGGAGCCCCGGCGTACGGCGGCGAAGACCCGGCGTTCCGGACCCGGCGTGTGGCGGACGACGACGCCGGGCAGCGCCATGTCGCGCAGCGCCAGCCGTGGCACGAGCGCCACCCCGGCACCGGCTCCGACCAGGGCGACCACGGCGCGGAAGTCGTCGGAGCAGTGGACGAGGCCGGGCGTGAAACCGGCCTGCTGGCAGGCGAACGTGATCACGTCGTGCACCGGGTTGCCCGGGTGGGGGCCGATCCAGGTCTCGGTGGCCAGCGAGACGAGGGTCGCCGAGCCCGCCAAAGGGTGGTCACGGGGGAGCACCAGGTCGAACGGCTCGGCGTACAGGGGGTGGCGCGACAGGCGGCGGTCGGCGGCGTCGGGGGCGCCGCGGTATTCGACCGCGATGGTCAGGTCGGCGCGCTCGTCCAGCAGCATGGCGAGGCCCTGGTCGCCCTCGGCGTCGTGGACGCGGACCCGCACGCCGGGCGCGGTGCCGCGCAGCGCGGTGATCGCGGGGGAGAGCACGGCGCTGATCGCCGTGGCGAAGCAGGCCACCGTGACCTCGCCCGCCTCGCCCGTCGTGTACGCCGCCACCTCCGCCTCGGCCCGTTCGAGCTGGGCGAGCACCTCGTTGGCGTGGGACAGCATGATCCTGCCGACGGCGGTGAGGTGCACGCCGCGCCCGTCGCGGTTGAGCAGGCGGTGGCCCACCTCGTGCTCCAGCGCGGCGAGCTGCTGGGACACGGCGGAGGGCGTCAGGTGCAGCGCGGCCGCGGCGGCGGTGACCGTGCCGTGGTCGGCCACCGCCCGCAGCGTACGCAGCCGCCGCGTGTCAATCACGCAGCGAGGATACGCGCCCCGGGGTCAGACGGCGGTGCGGGCCTGGGTGAACGCCTCGATCGCGCGGTCCACGTCCTCCGTCGAGTGCGCGGCGGAGAGCTGGACGCGGATCCGCGCCTTACCGTGCGGCACGACGGGGTAGGAGAAGCCGATCACGTAGATGCCCAGGTCGAGCAGGCGCTCGGCCATGGCGGCGGCCTCGGCGGCGTCGCCGATCATGACGGGCACGATCGGGTGGTCGCCCGGCAGGATGTCGAACCCGGCCTTCGTCATCCCCTCGCGGAAGCGCGCGGTGTTGGCGCGCAGCCGCTCGCGGGCGTCGCTGGAGGTCTCCAGCAGGTCGAGGATGCGCAGCGAGGCCGACGCGATGACGGGCGCCAGGGAGTTGGAGAACAGGTATGGCCTGGACCGCTGCCGCAGCAGGTCGCATATCTCCTTGCGGGCCGCGACGTAACCGCCGCTGGCCCCGCCGAGCGCCTTGCCCAGGGTGCCGGTGATGATGTCGATCCGGTCGGTCACCCCGTGCAGCTCGGGCGTGCCGCGCCCGGTGGGGCCGACGAAGCCGACGGCGTGGGAGTCGTCGACCATGACCATGGCGTCGTAGCGGTCGGCCAGGTCGCAGATCTCGCGCAGCGGCGCGACGTAGCCGTCCATGGAGAACACGCCGTCGGTCACGATGAGCCGCCGCCGCGCCTCCGACGCCTCCTTGAGCCGGGACTCCAGCTCGGCCATGTCGCGGTTGGCGTAGCGGAAGCGCTGGGCCTTGGACAGGCGGATGCCGTCGATGATGCTGGCGTGGTTGAGCGCGTCGGAGATCACCGCGTCCTGGGCGTCGAGCAGGGTCTCGAACACGCCGCCGTTGGCGTCGAAGCAGGAGCTGTAGAGGACGGTGTCCTCCATGCCGAGGAAGTCCGACAGACGCGACTCCAGCTCCTTGTGCACCTCCTGGGTGCCGCAGATGAACCGGACGGAGGCCATGCCGAAGCCCCACCGGTCGAGCGCCTCCTTGGCCGCCTCGACCACCGCCGGGTCGTCGGCGAGCCCCAGGTAGTTGTTGGCGCAGAAGTTGAGCACCTCGCGCCCGGCCACGCCGACCTGGGCGCTCTGCGGGGTGGAGATGACGCGCTCGGGCTTGAGCAGCCCGGCCTCGGTGATCTCGTCGAGTGTCGCACGCAGCTGCTCGCGCACGTTGGTGAACATCAGGCGCTCCTGTTCGTGGTCGGGGCCGCGCCGCCGGTGGCGTCGCTCCAGTCGAGGATGACCTTCCCGGTACGGCCGCTCGCCGCCGTGTCGAAGGCGGCGTCGAAGTCCTGGTACGAGAACCGGTCGGTGATCACCGGGCTGAGGTCGAGCCCCTTCTCCAGCAGGACGGACATGTTGTACCAGGTCTCGTACATCTCCCGGCCGTACACCCCCTTGATGGTGAGCATCGAGGTCACCACCGTCGCCCAGTCGACGGCGAACTCCTCGGCGGGCAGCCCCAGCATGGCGATCCTGCCGCCGTGGGTCATGCTCGCGATCATGTCGCGCACCGCCACCGGGTTGCCGGACATCTCCAGGCCCACGTCGAAGCCCTCGCGCAGGTGGAGCTGGCGCATGCCCTCGGCGATGGAGGAGCGGGCGACGTTCACGGCGAGGGAGACGCCGAGCTTGCCGGCCAGGTCGAGCCGCTCGTCGCTGACGTCGGTGATCATCACGTTGCGCGCGCCGACGTGGGTGGCCACGGCCGCCGCCATGAGCCCGATCGGGCCCGCGCCGGTGATCAGCACGTCCTCGCCGACGAGCGGGAAGGAGAGCGCGGTGTGCACGGCGTTGCCGAAGGGGTCGAAGATGGCGGCGATGTCGGGGTGGACGGGGTTGCGGTGGACCCAGACGTTGGTGGCGGGCAGGGTGACGTACTCGGCGAAGGCGCCGTCCCTGTTGACGCCGAGCCCGACCGTGTTGCGGCACAGGTGCCGGCGCCCCGCCATGCAGTTGCGGCACTTGCCGCAGACGAGGTGGCCCTCGCCGCTGACGAGGTCGCCGACGGCGATGTCCTCGACGCCGGGCGCGACCTCGACGACGTGGCCGCTGAACTCGTGGCCCACGATGAGCGGCAGCTCCAGCGTGTGCCGCGCCCAATCATCAAATTTCCGGATATGCAGGTCCGTGCCGCAGATCCCGGTACGCAGGACCCGGATCTTCACCTCACCGGGCCCCAGCTCCGGCTCCGGCACGTCCACCAGCCACAGGCCAGGCTCGGCCTGGTTCTTGACCAGCGCTTTCATGACGTCGCTTCCCCCTGTCACAACCTACTGACGAGCCCCGGCCCCGTCACCCCGCCGCCCCGGAAGGGGCTCGGCGAGCGAGGCAGGACATGACGCGTCGCAACGCACTGTGCCGCTTCGGCTCGGGACGTGTCCATCGAGGAGTTCTTAAGTGCCCCCACAGCTCCGCTTCACGCGACCTCCGCACCTGGCACAATTAGCCAACCGACTTGAGATAACCGGAGGACGGATGCGGCAGCAGAGCGGCGACGCCTCCCTCCTGCGCAGGCTCAACTCGGCGGCGATCCTGCGCGTCCTGCGCGAGAGCGGCGCGGCCACCGTGTCCGAGCTGGCGGGTGCGGCCCGGGTGTCCAGGCCCACGGCCGAGGTCATCGTCGACGACCTGGTGGCGGGCGGCTGGGCGGAGGAGTGCGGTGAGGAGCCCGGCGACCGCAGGCGGGGGCGGCCCGCGCGGCGCTTCAGGTTCAGGGCCGCGGCAGGTCACGTGGTGGGGGTGGGCGTCGGCTCGTCCTGGCTGCGGGCGATGGTGAGCGACCTCGACGGCACGGTGGTGGCCGCCCGGCGTCTGCGCCACCACGCCGCGATGCCCGCCGCCGACCGGCTCGACGCCGTCGCGGGGCTGGTCGAGACGGTGGCGGCCGAGGCGGGGCTGCCGGTGTCCGGCCTGGCGGCGGTGGGCGTCGGCACCACGGGCACGATCGACGGCGCGGGCCGGGTCGTCAAGAGCGTCGCGCTGGCCGGCTGGACGGGCCTCGACCTGCGCGGCGAGCTGGCCCGCAGGCTGCCCGCCCCCGTGCTGGTCGAGAACGACATGCGGCTCGCGGTGCTGGCCGAGCACTGGCGCGGGCAGGCGCGCGGCCACGACGACGTGGTCTACCTGTTCACCGGCAGCAGGCTGGGCCTCGGCCTGCTCATCGGCGGCCGGCCGCATCGGGGCGCCCACACGGCCTCGGGCGAGATCGGCCGCCAGTCGGGCGACCACTGGCTGGCCCACCGGCACGTCATCGACTACGCGCTGGCGGCCGAGCCGGGGGAGATGCGCTCGCAGCGCGAGGCCGCCGAGTTCGCCGTCGAGCGGGCGCGGGCCGGTGACGAGCGGGCGCTGGCGGCCGTCCGCGCGTTCGCCCGCCACCTCGGCGACGGGCTGCTCACCGTGGTCAACCCGCTCGACCCCGAGCTGGTGGTGATCGGCGGCAGCCTGTCGAAGGCCGGTGACCTGCTGCTTGAGCCGATCGCGGAGCGGTTCGCGGACGTCTGTCTCTGTCCGCCGCCAGTGGTGGCCTCGACGCTGGGCAACGAGTGCGTGGTGCTGGGCGCGGTCAGGTGGGCACTCGACCACGCCGAGCGGCGCCTGTTTACGCTGCCCGCTTGAGTATCGGCTGCGCGATGTCGCGCGTTCGAGCCATGTATTGACCTTTTTCGGGAGATCGTGCGAGGTTAAAGCAAGCAACTTGCGTTATTCGGAGAGGACGTCAGTGGAAGACCTGCGCATCGGAGTCATCGGGCTCGGCCTGCGGACCAGCATCGCCCTCGCCGCCGACCGGCCCGGCGAGGGGGGCGTAGTGACCGCCCTGTGCGACGCCGACCCCGCCGTGCTCAAGCGGCAGTCCGCGAAGTTCCCCGCGGCAGCCTTCCTCACCCAGGACCACCGCGAGCTGCTCGGCCGCCCCGACCTCGACGCGATCGTGGTCAACACCCCCGACGACACGCACGAGCGGCTGGCCGTCGACGTCCTGCGCGCCGGCAAGGCCCTCTACCTGGAAAAGCCCATGGCCATCACGGTCGAGGGCTGCGACGCCATCCTGCGCACCGCCCGCGAGAGCGGCACCAAGCTGTACGTCGGCCACAACATGCGGCACATGGGCGTCGTCCGGCTGATGCGCGACATCATCGCCAAGGGCGTCATCGGCGAGCCCAAGACCATCTGGGTGCGCCACTTCGTCGGCTACGGCACCGAGTTCTACTACAAGGACTGGCACGCCGACCGCACCCGTACGACGGGCCTGCTGCTGCAGAAGGCCACCCACGACCTCGACGTCATCCACTGGCTGGCGGGCGGCTACACCACCCGCGTCAACGCGCTCGGCGACCTGCTGCTCCACGACGACCTGCCGCGCCGCGCCCCCGGCACGCTCCGGCCGGACGGCGAGTGGCTGCTGGCCGACGACTGGCCGCCCACCGCACGCAAGGACCTCAACCCGGTCGTGGACGTCGAGGACGTCTCGGTCATGAACATGCGGCTCGACAACGGCGTCATCGCCGCCTACCAGCAGTGCCACTTCACGCCCGACTACGTGCGCAACTACACGGTCATCGGCACCGAGGGCCGCCTGGAGAACTTCGGCGACGGGCCGGGCGCCACGGTCAAGGTCTGGAACACCGGGCCGACGGGATACCGGGACGACTGCGACATCGCGTACAAGGTGCCGGAGGCGCGGGGCACGCATGGCGGCGCGGACGTGCAGATCATGTCGGAGTTCATCAGGTTCGCGCGCGAGGGCGGGGTGACCGACACCTCGCCGGTGGCGGCCAGGATGAGCGTCGCGGCCGGTTACCTCGCCACGATGTCGCTGCGCGACGGCGGCCGGCCGTACGACGTGCCGCCGCTCGACCCGGAGCTGGCGGCGTACTTCGACGGCGATCAGCGGGCGTGAGAAACGCCGCCCGCCGCGTCGGCGGGCGGCGTGTCGTGGCCGGTCAGCGGTGCTCGGCCTCGGTGGGCTTCTTGTCGAGGCCGGGGAACGCGGACGGCTCCTCGGCCGCCTGGGTGAGCTGGCGCGGCCCGTTGGCCTCCTGGGCGTCGGCGACCGCCTCGGCCGCCGCCTCCGCCGCCTTGGCGACCTCCTCGTCCGCGGCGGACGACTCGGGCAGGTCCTCCCTGGTCGCGGTGCGGGGCAGCGCCTCGGTGAACGCCTTGGAGACGCCCTGCAGCGCCGAGGTGACCTCGCTGGGGATCACCCAGAACGTGTTGCCGTCGCCCTGCGCGAGCTGCGGCAGCACCTGGAGGTACTGGTACGCGAGCAGCTTGGGGTCGGGGTCGTTGCGGTGCACGGCCTGGAAGACCTGGTCGATGGCCCGCGACTGACCCTCGGCCTCCAGGATCGCGGCGGTGCGCTGGCCCTCGGCGCGCAGGATGCGGCTCTGCTTGTCACCCTCGGCGGTGAGGATCTGCGACTGCCGCTGGCCCTCGGCGTTGAGGATCGCGGCCCGCTTGTCGCGCTCGGCCCGCATCTGCTTCTCCATCGCGTCCTTGATGGTCTTCGGCGGGTCGATGGCCTTGATCTCGACGCGGTTGACGCGGATGCCCCACTTGCCGGTGGCCTCGTCGAGCACGCCGCGCAGCTGGCTGTTGATGGTGTCGCGGGAGGTGAGGGTCTTCTCCAGGTCCATGGAGCCGACGACGTTGCGCAGCGTGGTGACCGTGAGCTGCTCGACCGCCTGGATGTAGTTGGCGATCTCGTACGCCGCCGCCCGCGGGTCGGTGACCTGGAAGTACAGCACGGTGTCGATCTCGACGACCAGGTTGTCCTCGGTGATGACCGGCTGGGGGCGGAAGGAGACGACCTGCTCACGCAGGTCGATCATGGGGTAGACGCGGTCGATGTACGGGATGACGAAGTTGAGACCTGGCTTGAGCGTGCGGTGATAGCGGCCGAGCCGCTCGACGTTGCGCGCCCTGGCCTGCGGGATGATGCGCACGGCCTTGAGCATCGTGATCACCGCGAACAGGATGATGAAGATTCCGACCAGCAACAGCGGGTCCATGGATCACTCCCGGGGATATACGAGGGCGGTGGCCCCCTCGATCTCGATGACGTCGACGGTCGCCCCTGCGGGGATCACCAGGGTCTCGTCGTAGGCGCGCGCCGACCATTCCTCGCCCCCGATGCGCACGCGACCGTCTCTGCCCGTCACCTCGGAGACGACGTAGGCGGGCTTTCCGACGAGTGCTTCCACGCCGAAACGCTGCAACGGCGGATGTTTGATATAGCGCATCGCGATCGGCTTGAGCACCAGCAAGCCGGCGGTGGACGTCACGGCGAAGAGGAGTAACTGCAGGGGAACGGGCAATCCGATGGCCGCGCCGGCAGCGGTGAGCAGCGCCGCGACGCCGAGCAGACCGAGGGACGCCGTCAAAGTGAAGATTTCGGCAACACCGAGGACGATCGCCAGGATTACCCAGATGATCCATTCGTCCATGTCCGGCCCTCCTCAAGGTATAACGGGCCTGCACTCTTATCTGGTTCCCCCACCCTCTACGGTAATCCTGATATCAACCCCTCGGTACCAGCACGTCACCGGCGCCCTTTCCCAGGAGCGCACTGCCCTGGCGCCATTTCTCCCACGGGAGTTGCCAGTAACCCCATCCGTTGTGCCATTCGAGCGGCCGGTCGGTGCCGGTGATGAGCACCGGGTCGCCGCGCAGCGAGGTGGCGTAGAACCAGGCCGCCTGGTCGGGGCGGGCGTTGACGCAGCCGTGGCTGACGTTGGCCCGGCCCTGGGCCCACACGTTGTCCTTGGCGTGGACGTATTCGCCGCTGTCGGAGATGCGGACCGCGTGGTCGATCATCAGGTCGTAGTAGCCGGGGTCGCCCTCCTCGCGGCCGGGGGAGATCATGCGGACCGGGTTGCCCTTGTCCATGGTCAGGTGCCAGCCGCTGGTCGTGGTGTATTCGACGGTGGTGGCCATGCCGGCGCTGATGGCCATGCGCTGGGCCACCCGCCCGTCGCGCGTGACGACCATCTGGTGGGTCCTGGCGTCGATGGTGCTGGTCTGCCTGCGGCCGACGGTGAAGGCGAAGGTGGTGTCGGTGGCGCCGTAGAGGCCGTCGCCCGCGCGTACGCCGGCCAGGTGGGCGGTGACCGTGACCTGCTGTCTGGGTGTCCAGAAGCGGCGGGGACGGTAGGCGACCCGGGTGTCGCCGAGCCAGCGCCACGCCCCCTCGACAGGCGTGGAGGTGCGCACTTCGAGCGCCTCTTCGACGGCGGCGCGGTCGCTGACCGGGGTGTCGAAGTCGATGATGATCGGCATGCCGACGCCGACGGTCTCGCCGGGCAGCGGCGTGATGCGGGCCACCTGGAACGCCGTGTCGACGGCGCGGGTGCGGACGCGGCCCATGGCGACGGTGGCGGGCGCGCCCTCACGGGTGGCGGTGGCGGTGACCGTGTATTCGGTGGCGGGCTTGAGCGTCCAGTCGGTGCGCCACGTCGTACGCGACCCGTCGAGCCGCCCCGGCACCGGCTCGCCGGCCTGGTAGACGAGCACCCGGCTGAGCGTGCCGCCCTGGGCCCTGACGACCAGGCCGCGGTCGGGCCGCGCCCGCTTGGTGTCGAACGGCGGCCAGACCCGCACGACGGGCGGCGCGGAAGGCGTGGCCGCGGTGACGGACGTGCAGCCGCAGACCAGGAGGAAGGCGACACAGAACATCGCGGCACGACGCATGTGACTCCTGCTTTCCGAGGGAGAGGGAGATCCCAGGGTAGCGGTGAGTCACGGTGCAAGCACGTCGAGTCACTTATCCGACAGTTCCGGAAACCTCCCCCAGGGTCACCCCGCCCGCGGCGGCCCTGACCGTGACCGTGTCGCCGTCCTGGAGGAACGTCCGCGTCTCGCCGCCCCGCAGCTTGATCGGGTCGGTTCCGTTCCAGGTCAGCTCCATGAGCGAGCCCCGCTGGTCGCGCTCGGGGCCGGAGATCGTGCCGCTGGCGAACAGGTCGCCCGTCCGCAGCGTGGCCCCGTTGACCGTCAGGTGCGCGAGCATCTGGTCGGGCGTCCAGTACATCCCCGCGTAGGGCGGCCGGGAGATCACCTCGCCGTTGAGCAGCACCTCCAGCGTGATGTCCAGCCCCCAGTCCGCCCGGCGGCGCAGGTAGGGGGCGGGCTCGGGGTCCTGGGCCCGGCCGGGGACGCGCGGCAGCGCCTCCAGCGGCGTCACCCAGGGCGAGACCGACGTGGCGAACGACTTGGCCAGGAAGGGACCCAGCGGGACGTACTCCCACGCCTGGATGTCGCGCGCGCTCCAGTCGTTGACCAGCGTCACCCCGAACACGTGCTCGTCGAACGACCCCGCCGGCTCGCCGGGCTCGGTCGGCACACCGACCACGAACCCCAGCTCCGCCTCGATGTCGAGCTTCTCGCACGGCCCGAACCTGCCGGGGCCGAGCTGCCCGCTCGGTCGTCTGACCGGCGTGCCCGACACCACGACCGTGCCCGCCCTGCCGTGGTAGCCGACCGGCAGGTGCCGCCAGTTGGGCTGCAGCGGCTCCTGGCCGGGGCGGAAGATCTGGCCGACGGCGCTCGCGTGCTCGATCGAGCAGTAGAAGTCGACGTAGTCGGCCACCTCGAACGGCAGGTGCAGGCGCACCTGGTCGAGCGGGATCAGGTGGGCCTCGGTGACGGACAGGTCGGTGGTCAGCTTGTTGCGGATCAGCTCCCTGGTGGCGTGCCAGGCCGCGCGGCCCCGCGCCATGAACGGGTTGAGCGAGGGCGCCGCGAACACCTCGTCGTGCAGCGCGGGGGCCAGGTCGAGCACCTTGTCGCCGTACCTGACGCCGACCCTGGGCCGCTCTCCCGGGCAGGAGAAGACCCCGTAGGGCAGGTTGTCCACACCCCAGCTCACCGATCCTCCTCCTCGATCAGTCCGAGCGCGCACAGGTCGTCGAGCGGCGCGGTAGTGTTGCAGGAGCCGTAGCTGACCAGCAGCCGCCTGGCGCGGGCGGCCGTCTCGTCGGGCACCGCGCGGGCCAGGCGCACGAGGTGGCCGACGTCGGTGGAGCGCAGCACGGGCGTCGGGTCGCGGCCCTCGACGGCCTCGCAGACGGCCAGCAGCAGGTTGAGGAAGCCGTGGCGGTCGACGCCGAGCGAGGGGTCGAAGTGGCGTACGGCGTGGTGCAGCCCGGCCGTCGCCTTGAACGGGATGCCGTTGTCCGCGCACGACTTGATGAACTGCGCGAGGTGCTCGACCGGCGGGAAGTCCTCGGCCGCCGCGCCGCCGCAGCGCACCTTGAGCCCGGTGTTGGGCGGCAGGTCACCGGCGGTCTTGTGCGCGGGCACCTCGGCGAACAGCCGTACGCCCTCCGGTAGCCCGAGCCGGTCGGCCAGCGCCTCGATCGTGCTGTCGGGCGGCAGCTTCGTCTCGACGAAGTCCACCGGCAGGTCACCGAAGTCGGGCAGGTCGGCGGTGTCGGCGATGAGCCCGATGTGGCGCGGCCGGTAGTCGGCGCCGCGCAGCCGGTCGAGCCGGCTGGCCGGGCAGAGGAAACGGTGGGTGAGCACGTCGCTGCCGTGCTCAAGGTCGCGCCGGTTGCGGGCCAGCGCCTCGGTCATGTGCAGGGACGACGGCGGGAACAGTCCTGCGTCGTCGACGAGTGCGGAGTAGAGCTTCATCGTGCCCAGGTCCAGGCGTATCCGGGGTCCTCGCAGGACAGAGCGCCCTGTCCGAGGTCGAGCGGGCGGAAGGTGTCGACCATGACGGCCATCTCGCTCGTCACGGTGACGCCACGTGAGACGGCGTCGATCACCGCCTCCACGGCGCCGGGCTGCGGCCCGTGCGTGAAGCCGGCGGGATGCAGCGAGATCGACCCGACGTCGATGCCGGAGCCGGCCCGCGCGGAGTAGTCGCCGCCCACGTAGAACATGAACTCGTCGGAGTCCACGTTGTGATGGTTGTACGGGATCGGAACCGCCTCCGGGTGGTAGTCGAGCGGCCGGGGACAGAACGAGCACACCACGAACCCGGGCCCCTCGAAGGTCTGGTGCACGGGCGGTGGCGCGTGCGTCTTCTTCACGATCGGCTCGAAGTCCTCGATGTTGAACGCGTAAGGGTAGAGGTAGCCGTCCCAGCCGACCACGTCGAACGGGTGGTGGCGGTAGACCAGCCTGGTCAGCCCGCCCCGCGTGCGCACCAGCACCGGCACCTCCTCGCCCGAGACGACGTGCGGCTCGGAGGGGGCGCGCAGGTCGCGCTCGCAGTAGGGGGCGTGCTCAAGGAACTGGCCGTACTGCGACAGGTAGCGCTTGGGCGGCCTGATGTGCCCGGACGCCTCGATGGCCAGCACGTTGACCTGGCCGTCGGGCACCCAGCGGTGGATGGTGCCGGTCGGGACGATCACGTAGTCGCCCTCGCCGGCCTCGATCACCCCGTACGTGGACTCGAAGCGGACCCGCCCCCGCTGCACGTACACGCACTCGTCGCCCATGGAGTTGCGGTAGAGCTCGCTCGGCCGGTCGCTGGTGGCGTACGACAACCGGACGTCGGCGTTGCCCGCCAGCACCATGCGCCCGGTGACGAGGTCACCGGCACTGGCCAGCTCCTGAGTGCGGAAGTGGCGGGGCGAGAGCGGCAGGTTGGGCCGCAGCGTCGTCTCCAGGGCCGGGGTGACGGCGTCGGCCTTGACGATGGCGGTCGGCAGGTGGCGGTGGTAGAGCAGCGAGGAGTCGGACGAGAAGCCCTCCTCGCCCATCAGCTCTTCTGCGTAGAGGCCGCCGTCCGGCCGTCTGAACTGCACGTGCCGTTTTCGCGGCACCTCTCCCACGGCGCGGTAGTACGGCATCCACCCCTCCACTGCTGTCCGGTTATCGGACGGAAGTGTCCTTTATCTGGAACCACCGTCCGCCATCGGCCTGGAGAAGTCAACTCAGTCCAGTGGTCAGTTCGGCGGCCAGCTCGGCGGCGGCCGCAACCACGCGCGGTCCCGTGGACTCCTCCAGCGGCCCGAACGTCACCACCCCCACCGACGCCTCCAGCCACGGCAGGCCGGTGACCGGCGCGGCGACGCCACGTGCCCCCTCCTGCAACTGCCCCTCCGTGACGAAGTAGTCGTGCCTGTGGTCAGACCGGCCCTCGCGCAGCGCCAGGATCGCCCGCCCCGCCGCGCCCCTGGTCAGCGGATGGCGCGAGCCCTCGCGGTAGGCCACGTGCATGTCGGTCCACGACGGCTCCACGACCGCCACGGCCAGCCCGTCGTCGCCCTCGGCCACGGTCAGGTGCGCGGTCGCGCCCACCTGCTCGGCCAGCCGCCGCAGCGTGGGCGTCGCCGCCGCGCGCAGCAGCGGCTGGACGGCCTGGGCCAGCGCCAGCACCCCGAACCCGAGGTGCACCCTGCCTTCGGCGTCCCTGCGCACGAAGCCCTCGCCCTGCAGCGTCGTCAGCAGGCGGTAGACGACGGGCCTGCTCAGCGACAGCTCGCCGCTCAGCTCGGTCGGCGTGCGCCCGCCCTTCCCGTCGGCGAGCAGGCGCAGCAGGCGGAGCCCGCGTTCGAGGGTCTGAGCGGATTCTGCGGCCATGCGACCGATTATCCAGTGGTGACGCCGCCCTGCTGGAGGGGTACGTAAGGGCAGGGAAGAGCCGGGGGGTAAACATGCGGCAATGGTGGGTTCTCCTGCTTGCCGGGATGGCGCTGTGCGTGCTGTCGCCTGCCATGCCGCCGCTCACCGCGACCCTGGTCAACCAGGCCTCGCTCACCACCCCGGCGAGCCCGAGCCTGGTCGAGGACACCTTCTACGTCACGCAGGGCATCGAGGTCAGCCAGACGCTGCTGCCCCGGGCCAAGGGCGTCACGTTCCGGCCCGCGTACCTCGCCTCCGGTGTGCGCGTGGACGGCAGCGGCCGGCTGTCGGGCAGGCCCGAGCGTCCCGGCACCTACGCCGTCCGCGTGGGCGTCTGCTCCGACGGCTCCTGCCAGGAGGAGAGCCTGACACTCGTGGTGCTGGCGAACGTGCCGTGGGAGCCGCGCGAGCTGACCTTCCCCGGCCGGGCCGGCACGCCGCTCGACGGCGAGATCGGCGTCAACGGCGGCCCGAGCGGCGTGGTGCCCACCTTCACCGTCACCGACCTGGACAAGGTGCCCGCGGGCGTGGCCATCGGGCCCGACGGCCACGTGGGCGGCGTCCCGGCCGCGGCGGGCATCTCCGAGGTGCCCGTACGCATCTGTGTGGCGGGCAACTGCGCGGGCGTGGTCGTCCGGCTGATCATCGTCTGACCCTCTTGCGGGGGCTGCGGTTTGCGGTCACCGTGGAGGCATGAAATCGGTCATTGTGGTCGGATCCGGTATTTGGGGGTCGTCCTTGGCGTTGCGGCTGGCCGAAACCGGCTGGCAGGTGACGCTGGTGGAGCAGCACAGGCCGGGGCACGTGCGGCAGGCCAGCGCGGGCGAGACGCGGCTGCTGCGCTGCTCGCACGGCGACGACGACTGGTACGCCCGCCTCGCCTGGCAGGCCAGGGAGGGCTGGCTGCGGCTGGGCGAGCGGGCCGGCGAGGACCTGTACGTCGAGTCGGGCATGCTGTGGTTCGCCAGGAAGCCGGACGGGTGGGAGCACGCCAGCGCCCAGGTCCTGAAAAATCTGGACATCGAGTGTGAGGTGCTCGACCCGGCCGACGGCCGCCGCTTCTTCCCCGACTTCCGCGGCGACGACCTCAGCTTCCTGCTGTGGGAGCCGAACGCGGGCGTGCTGCGCGCCAGGCGGGCCACCCAGGTCACCGCCGCGCTGGCACAGGCCGCCGGGGTGCGGCTGATCAGGGCGCGGGCGGTGCCGGTGAGGCGGGACACAGCCGGGGACACGGCGGGGGACACGGCGGGGGACACGGCGGGGGACACGGCGGGGGACACGGCTGGGGGCGCGGCGCCGTACGCGTGCGCGGTCGAGATCGACGGCGAGGTCCACCACGCCGACCGGGTGGTCTGGGCGTGCGGCGCGTGGCTGCCCGAGCTGTTCGACGGGCTGCCGATCACCGTGACCAAGCAGGACACCCTGCACTTCGCCGCGCCGCCGCAGTGGTCGCTGCCCGAGACGCCGGCCTGGGTGGACCACGGCGCCTCCGCATACGGGCACGGCGACGTGGACGGCGTGGGCATGAAGGCCACCTCCGACGCGGAGGGGCCGCCGTACGAGCCAGAGCACGGCCGTCGCGTCGTGGACCCCGGCAGCGTCGAGCAGGCCCGCGGCTACCTGCGGCGCCGCTTCCCGAGCCTGGCGGAGCTGCCGGTACTGTTCACCCAGGTCTGCCAGTACGCGCTGACGCCCGACGCCGAGTGGCTGCTGACCGAGGTCTCGCCCGGCGTGTGGGTGCTGGGCGGCGACTCGGGGCACGGGTTCAAGCACGGCCCCGCGTGGGCCGGTTACGTGGCGGGCGTGCTGGACGGCGCGTACGAGCCGGAGCCGCGCTTCGGCGACCACCCGCGCACACCCAGCCGCGGCCTGCGGACCAGCGGCCAGACCTGGTGAGGCGTCACGCCTGGGGGACCGGAGCGGCCGGTTGAGGCGCGCGCAGGTCGCGCACGCCCGGTGAGAGCAGCGCGGCCAGCGTCGAGAGCAGGACGAGGGCCGCGCACCCCAGCAGCGCCTGCTGGGTGCCGAACACCGCCGCCGCGGGCCCGGCGAGCAGCAGGCCGATCGGGCCGAACATCAGCGAGCCGAGCACGTCGTACGAGCTGACCCGCGACAGCGCCTCGGGCGGGACCTCGCGCTGCATCGTCGTCTGCCACAGCACGCCGAACACGTCGAAGCAGACGCCGAGCACGAAGGCCGCGCCCACGATCGCCCAGAGCGGCGCGCCGACCCCGAGCGTCACGTACGGCAGGGCGGTCGGCAGGCAGAGCAGCACCGCGACGAGGATGGGCCGGCGCGGGCGCACCCGGAGGGAGACCAGCACGCCGACGATCGTCCCCACGGCCTCGCCGGTCAGGAACGCCGACCAGGCGGCGGGCCCGCCCAGCGACTCCTTGGCCATCAGCGGCCCGAGCACGCCGTGCCCGGCCTGCACGGCCATGACCAGCAGCGAGAACTGCGCGACCACCACCCAGATCCACTGCCGCGAGCGGAACTCCCGCCAGCCGTCGCGCAGGTCGGCCAGCACCGAGTGGGCCTCCTGGCGGGCCCGCTCACCGGGCTTGAGGCGCAGGTTGGCGATCAGCAGCCCGGCCACCGCGAACATCGCGCCGCTCACCGCCAGCGCCCAGCCGCCGCCGAACAGCACGACCGTGGCGCCGCCGAGCACCGCCCCCGCCACGCGGGAGGCGTTGGCGCCGAGGCCGAGCAGCGCGTTGCCGGTCTGCAGCCGGTCGGCGGGGACGACCTCGGGGATGATCCCGGTCAGTGCGGGGTACGTCACCGCGCTGGCCACCCCGGCGAGCGCGGCGGCGGCGGCCAGCGCGCCCAGCGGGGTCCAGCCGGTGAGCAGCATGACCGCCAGCGCGAAATAGCCGGTCGCGAGCAGGAACTCGCCGACCATCATCACCCGCTGGCGCGGGAGGCGGTCCGCGATCACGCCGCCGATCAGCATGAACAGGATCATCGGCAGCGACTGCGCGGTGAGCACCACCGACAGGGTCGTGGCGGTGGCGCCGGGCAGGTTCAGGACGCCGAACGCCAGTGCGACGGGCGCGAACGAGCTGCCCAGCATGGAGATGGTCCTGGCGGTCAGCAACAGGGAGAAGCGGCGGTCACGGAGCAGCCCGAGATCGCCGAGAAAGGAATGCACGCCACTCAACCCCCCGCTTTATGCCAAACTCCGCCATTCTGCCGCAGTTCACCGGCTCTGTCGCGGGATTAAAGGCCGGTGTACGGCGTCGACAGCGAGGGTTACAGGGCGTGGAGAAATGGGGGAAGAACGCTGCTGATCTCATTGAACGTTGTTGATCGTCCGGATAGTGTGCGATATGCCCACGATCACCCCCTGGAAGTAAGGTGCCATGAGACGGCGGCTACGGCAGGTCTTCATCATCGGACTCACCCTTTCGCTCCTCGGCATCGGCGTTCCCGCGTGGTCGGAGGACGACGACCGCAGCTGCAACGACCTGATGGCCGCCGACACCCCGGCGTACGTCGTCTGCACCTGGCTGGCCAAGCCCGACGAGGCCGCCGACATCGCTAGGTTCTGGCTCAACGACGACGGCCAGAACATGATCGACGCCGGCCCCATGAACCCCATCACCATCGACTGCCAGGAGCCGGGCGCCCAGTGCCCGACCGACGGCGAGGGTGACGGCGAGATGCACGACATCGGCGACCCCGACGTGCCGGGCGCCGAGGACGGCGGCACCCCCGAGTGCCAGAACGGCGAGCAGTGCTACGTCGACCCGACGGGCATCAGCGCCGCCGAGAAGAGCGCCGCCAAGGCCACCCCGGCCGGCCAGGCCGCGCAGGCCGCCGTCCAGACCACGATGCGCGTCTGGATCGACACCGAGCTGGCCGACGACTACAAGGCGGGCAAGCTCGCCGAGGCCGCCAAGAAGATCGCCGCGCTGGCCGTCGCGCAGCCCGGCGTCGTGGGCGTGCGGTTCACCTCGCAGCTCGGCTACAACCAGACCTTCGGCACCGCCGAGGAGCTGGACACCTTCGTCAGCGAGGCCGCGACCACGCTGCGCACGCTGCTGCCCGGCAAGAAGCTGGCCGCGCACACGGTGGTGCCGCTGCTCGGCTGCGGCGCGAACGACGCCTGCAAGACCGCGATGACCGAGAAGTACCCGCTGCTCGACCCCGAGCGCATCGGCGCCTGGCTCAGCAAGGGCTACATCGACCAGCTCGCCCTCGACGACGGCCACCTGGCCAGCCAGTACGCCGAGTGGAAGATCGACGCGAACGAGGCCCAGCGCAACCAGTGGATCCAGGTCCGCGCCCGCGCCTGGGACGCCTACGCCCAGATCGCCGCCGAGGACGCCACCCTCGCCGGAGCCGAGCTCAAGGACGAGCAGATCGACCAGGTCATCTCCGAGCGCGTCGCGACCCCGCTGCAGAACGACGCCGCCGAGACCGTCACCCTGTGGACCCGCTGGCAGGACGACAAGGGCCAGGTCAACCGGGCGTACGGCGAGCAGTGGGCCGGCAACGCCACCTGGGAGCGGCTCAAGAAGCTCGGCTCCGTCAAGCCCCGGCTGGCCACCCTCTACGACCCGGCCAACCCCGAGGTCGACCAGGCCACCGACCTGAAGCACCTGTCCGAGGTGTTCGGCCAGGTCTACCTGCACGCCGCCTGACCGCACGCTTCCCGAGGCCGGACGCCCCTTCCCGGGGGCGCCCGGCCTCGCCCGTTCCTGGCCTTTCGCGGGCAGTTCGGTATCTTGCCTACTCGACCGAACACTCGCGACAGAAGGGAACGGCACGTGCCCGACGACGCCGGTCTGCAGGCGCTCCGCGAGGCGGCCCGCCTGTCCCCGGACAACCTGCCACTCCGTCAGCACCTCGCCGGGCAGCTCCTGGCCAAGGGCTATCTCGCCGACGCGGAGGCCGAGTTCAGGGCGGCGCTCGTGCTCTCGCCCAAGAACCCCGAGATCATCACCGGTCTGGCCGAGGCGTTCGTCCGGCAGAGCGCGTACGGCTCCGCGCTGGCCGCGCTCGAACCGCTGCTCGCCGAGCCCGGCTACCCGCCCAGGGCCGGGGTGCTCGCGGCCAGGGCGCTGGCCGGTGAGGGCGATCTGGGGCGGGCCGCGTACCGGTACTTCGAGGCGATCTCCCGGGATCCCGCGCTGGCCGACCCCGAGTTCGCCGCCCGGCTCAACCCGCCGCCCGCGCCGTCCCCCGTCCCGCAGCCACCCGCCGCAGCCGGGCCAGGGCCCGCCTTGGTCACTCCGCAGCCGGGATCGCCGCTCGCGCCCGAGAGCAACGCCGAGGTGCAGAGTTCAGGGCTGACGTTCGCCGACGTGGCCGGCATGGAGGCGGTCAAGGAGGCGCTGCGGGTCAAGCTGCTGCTGCCGATCCAGCAGCCCGACCTGTTCGCCGCGTTCGGCAAGCGCGCGGGCGGCGGCGTCCTGCTGTACGGCCCGCCCGGCGCCGGCAAGACGCACCTCGCCAGGGCGGCGGCGGGCGAGCTGGGCGCGGCGTTCGTCAACGTGGGTCTCGCCGACATCCTCGACATGTACATCGGCTCCAGTGAGCGCAACCTGCACGCCACCTTCGACCTCGCCCGCCGCAACCGGCCGTGCGTGCTGTTCTTCGACGAGGTGGACGCGCTCGCCGCCCGCCGCTCCGACATGCGCCAGGCGCACACCAGGCAGCTCGTCAACCAGTTCCTGGCCGAGCTGGACGGCGTGGACCAGAACGCCAACGAGGGCGTCCTGGTGCTGGCCGCCACCAACGCCCCCTGGTACGTCGACGCCGCCTTCCGCCGCCCGGGCCGGCTCGACCAGCCGGTGTTCGTGCCCCCGCCCGACGCCGCCGCCCGCGCCGCCATCCTGCGCATCCTGTGCAGGGACAAGCCGCTCGCCGAGATGGACTTCGACGCCGTGGCCAAGGTGACCGAGCACTTCGTCGGCGCCGACCTCAAGGGCGTGGTGGACCGCGCGGTCGAGGCCAAGCTGCAGCAGTCGATCAGCGCGGGCCGGCCGATCCCGCTGTCCACGCCCGACCTGCTGGCGGCGGCCCAGAGCGTACGCCCGACGGCCGTGCGCGAATGGATGGCCACCGCGCGCAACTACGTCATGCACGCCAACGACTCCGGCGCCTGGGACGAGCTGATGCCCTGGGTCAAGGGCAAGTGGTGAAGGTCGGCGACCCGGTCGAGCGGGCGCGCACGCTCCTGCGGCTGCGCCGCCCGGCCGACGCCGAGCGGGAGCTGCGCGGGCTGCTCACGCAGGAGCCGCAGCACCTCACCGGGCACGCCATGCTGGCGCTCGCCCTGGTCGAGCAGCGCCGGGTCGCCGAGGCGGTCGCCGAGGCCGAGGAGTCCGTACGTCTCGCGCCCGACCACTGGTTCTCCCACTACGCCGGCGCCCAGGTGTACTACCGGGCCCGCGACGCCGATCGGGCCATGGCGGCCGTCCGCACCACGCTGGACCTCGAACCGCAGTACGCGCCCGCGTGGGAGTTGCTGGCCCGCGTCCACATGCTCAAGGGCGAGTGGCCGCTGATGGCCGGAGCGGCGCGGCAGGGGCTGTCCATCGACCCCGAGGACACCGACCTGGTGAGCCTGCTGGCCCTCGCCCACGTCAACCAGGGCGAGGCGGAGCCGGCGCGGGCCGCCGCCGCGCACGCCGTACGGCTGGATCCCGAGAGCCCGACCGCGCACTTCGTCCATGGGCGCGTGTCGCTGCGGTTAGGCGACGCCCGGCAGGCCGCCGACGCCTTCCGCGAGGTGCTGCGTCTCGACCCCGGCTACAGCGTCGCCAGGGATCTGCTGGTGGCGGCGCTCAAGCAGCGCAACCCCCTCTACCGGTGGTTGTCGCGGCTCCGCGGCCGGTTCGCCGGCGGCTGGCGGCTGGTCTTCCTGCTGCCCGTCGTGCCGCCGCTCGTCGCCGTCTTCATCGTGCTCGCGGTGCTGCACTGGGTGGCGTGGGTCGCCGAGGCGTGGACCACGCTGCGGCTGGCCCGGGACAAGGCCACCGGCCTGCTGTTCGAGGGCACGGCGGCCCGGGTGGCGGTGGGCTGCCTCGCGCTCGTGGTGGTCGGCGCGGCCCTGCTCGCCGCGGGCATCGCACTCGGCCACGAGGCCCTGGGCACCGCCGGGGTGGCCGCCATGGCGCTGGTCACCCCCGTCCAGGAGGCCGCCCACACCGGCGCACCCCGCCGCCGCACGGTCCTGTACGCCTGGTCCGCCCTCCTCGCCCTGGCCGCGACCGTCGGGACGCTCCTCGCCCAGCCCGCGGTGCCCCTGCTCGCCGGCTACGCCGCCCTCGCCACGGTCTGGCTGGCCACGGCCGTCCGAGGCCGCCTCGCCACCGACGGCCTCTGAGCCCCCGAACTCCGATGAGCCCCCGAACTCCGATGAGCCCCCGAACTCCGAGCCCCCGATCCAGGAGGCCGTCGGCGGTCAGAGGAGGGTGGCGCCGGTGACCTTGAAGCGGGAGAGGGCGTCGTCGATCCTGGCCAGCGTGTCCTCGTGGAGGATGAGGTCGGCGGCGGCCAGGTTCTCCTCGATGTGGGCGCGGGTGCGGCTGCCCGGGATCGGCACCACGTGCTCGTCCTGGTGCAGCAGCCAGGCCAGGGCGAGCTGAGCCGGGGTGATGCCGAGCGACACGGCGAGGTCGCGTACGGGGGCGTAGCGGTCGTTGTTGCCGGCGAGGTTCTCGGCCGAGAAACGGGGGGCGTTGCGGCGGAAGTCGTCCTCGCCGAGGGCGGTGACCGTACCGGCGAGGAAGCCGTTGCCGAGCGGGCTCCAGGCGACGATGCCGACGCCCAGCTCGCGCGCCGTGGCGAGCAGCTCGGCGTCGATCGGCCGCCACATCGACCACTCGGTCTGCACGGCCGCCACGGGATGCACCGCGTGCGCGGCCCTGAGCTGGGCGGCGGTCAGGTTGGACAGGCCGAGGTGCCGTACGAGCCCGTCGCGCACCAGCTCCGCCATCGCCCCCACCGTCTCCTCGATGGGCACCCCGGGGTCGGGATAGTGGGCGTAGTAGAGGTCGATCACGTCGATGCCCAGGTTGCGCAGGCTGCGCTCGGCGTAGCCGCGTACGAGGCGGGGCTCGGCGTTCACGCGCAGCTCGCCGAAGGCGTAACCGACGGGCTGGGCCCGGCTCGGCTCGCCCTCGGGCACCGCCAGGCCGAACTTGGTCGCGACCACCACCTCGTCCCTGCGGCCCTTGATCGCCCGGCCGACCAGGCGCTCGTTGTGGCCGTCGGGGCCGTAGGCGTCGCTGGTGTCCACATGGGTGCCGCCCGCGTCCAGCGCCGCCTTGATCGCGGCCTCGCCGCGGGCGTCGTCTACCTCGCCGTACATGCCGGGTGACAGCACCATCGCGCCGTAACCGATCGCAGGGATTCGCAGGCCGTCGCCAAGAGTGCGTGTCTTCATGCCGACGATCATCGGCCCGCGCCCGGCTCCGCGTCCAAGACCCTTTGCTATAACCGATGGTTATGGACGTCCATTTGCGCGAGTTGCGGTACTTCGTCGCCGTCGCCGACGAGCTGAACGTCACCCGCGCCGCCGAGCGGCTCTTCGTCTCCCAGCCCGCGCTGTCCAAGCAGCTCAGAGTGCTGGAACGGCAGCTCGGCTACCGCCTGTTCGACCGGGTGCCGAGCGGGGTGGTGCTCACCCGGCAGGGCGCCGAGCTGCTGCCGGTGGCCCGCGACGTGCTCGAACAGTGGGCCGCGGGGGTCGAGCGGGCGCGGGCCGCGGGGCCCGCCGGCACGCTCGTCATCGGGCTGCAGACCGCCGTCGGGCGGGGGCTG
This sequence comes from Nonomuraea sp. NPDC049421, assembly GCF_040677005.1. NCBI lineage: Bacteria > Bacillati > Actinomycetota > Actinomycetes > Streptosporangiales > Streptosporangiaceae > Nonomuraea > Nonomuraea sp. NPDC049421. The sequence goes on along the minus strand of NZ_JBFAQA010000011.1, from coordinate 199,494 downwards.
CAGCAGGAGGCGCTGCGGCGGTTCCGTTCGGTGATGCCGGGATGGGAGGTGTCGCTGCGGCTGGTCGGCTGGGAGGACCCGAGCGGCGGGCTGGCCGACGGGTCGTCGGACGTGGCGTTCCTGTGGTTGCCGGTGCCGCCGGGACTGCGGGCGTACGTGCTGGTCACCGAGCGGCGCGGGGTCGCCATGCCTGCCGATCACCGGCTGACCGGGCTCGCGGAGGTGCCGTTCGACGAGCTGCGGGACGAGCCGTTCATCGCGCTGCCCCCGGCGGCCGGGCCGCTGCGGGACTTCTGGCTCGGGGTCGAGCATCGTTCGGGGCCGCCGGTGATCGGCGTGACCGCCGGTACGGCCGAGGAGGTGTTCGAGGCGGTGTCGAGCGGGCTCGGGGTCGTGCTGGTGGCCGAGGGGAACGCGGAGCTCTACCGGCGGCCTGGGGTGACGTACCGGCCTGTTAGCGGGCTGCCTCCCGGGGAACTCGCCATTGCCTGGCGCGAAAGGGATACCAGGCCACAAGTGATGGCATTCGTCGACGCGTTGCGACACGTCACCACTAAGGTCTGACCCGACGATCGGATCAAGCGGAAGGGCGACCCCCCACATGAGCGACTACGCGACGACCTTCAACCTCATCGACGCCGACAAGGACGGCCGGATCTCCGCCGACGAACTCGTCCGGCTGATGGACGTGCTCGGCCAGCCCGTGACGCTGGAGGCCGCCCAGGAAGGGGTGCGGAAGCTGGACAAGGACGGTGACGGGCTGATCGACGTGGAGGAGTTCGGGGCCTTCCTCCAGAAGTGATAACAAACAAGCACTTGTTTACCATTCTCCTGTTGCCTGGGTCACAATGGCGGCAGGAGGGACGATGGCCAACCCGAGTGACACCAGCGGCAGCCGCCGGGACGCCGTGCGCGCGCTCAGATCGGGCATCGGGCGGATCTCCGGCGAGCTGACCGCGGAGATCCAGGCCCGCATCCCGGAGTACGCCCGACCCTCGGACGAGCTCTCCACCAAGGTCGTCAGGACGGCGGTGGAGCAGGCCGTCGAAGGCTTCGTCGATCGCGTCGAGCGGCCCGGCGCGGCGTGGGACCCCGAGCCGTTCCGGCTGATCGGCAAGGGCGAGGCCGCCGAGGGCCGCACCCTGGAGCCCTTCCAGTCGGCCTTACGGCTCGGGGCCCGCGTCGGCTGGCGCCACCTCACCGACCTCGGACTCCCCTCGGAATGCCTGCACGACCTGGGCGAGAAGGTCTTCACCTACTTGGACGACCTCGCCCAAGCCGCCACGGAAGGCTACGAGGCGGCCAAAGCGCACGGCCCTGACGCCCTGACCCGCCACCGCGCCCACCTCCTGAACCTCCTCCTGAACGACCCACCCCCCTCTCCGGAGGCCCTGAGCACCGCCGCCCAAGCCGCCGCCTGGCCCCTCCCCGCCACCGTCACCTGCATAGCCCTCGCCCCCACCGGCCCCACCACCACGGGCACCGCCCCTTCGGCGGGCGGAGGCAACGGAAACGCCGCCCCTGCGACCCCGACCCGCTTCGCGGGTCCAGCTGCGGCGGGCTCCGGAGCCACAGACCCCACCTCGAGCACGATCAGCTCCGCCGTCACGCCCTTCCCCCCTCAAGCAGGGGCTGCGGCCGGCGTCACGCCCTTCCCCCTTCAAGCAGGGGCTGCGGGCGGCGTCACGCCCTTCCCCCCTCAAGCAGGGGCTGCGGCCGGTGTCGCCCCCTTCCCCCCTCATCAAAAGGACGGTCACGCTCGACGGCGGGATGGCTTGGGGCGGTGGCCCGCTTGTGGGGGGTTGCCTTTCGATGTGTTGGTGGGGCTTGAGCGGGACGTGCCGTGTCTCCTTGTGCCGGAGCCCGAGGGGAAGGGAGAGGTGATCGAGCGGGTTCTGCGGGGGTGCAGGGCGGCGGTCGGGCCCGCAGTTCCCCTGGTGGCGGCGGGGACGTCTCTGCGGTGGGCCTCAGAGGCGCTGGAGTTGTCGCGGCGGGGTGTGTTGCCCGGTGGGGTGTTGCGGTGCTCCGAACACATGGCGACGCTGGTGTTGTTCAAGGATGAGGAGTTGGTCAGGGCACTGGCCCAGGTGCGGCTCGCGCCGCTGGCTCATCTGCGGCCGGCGCAGCAGGATCGGCTGGCCGAGACGTTGCTCGCCTGGTTGCGGCATGGCAGGGGTGCCGGTGAGGTGGCGGCGAAACTGCATGTTCATCCTCAAACCGTTCGTTACCGGCTTCGGCAGCTCGAAGAGCTGTACGGCGACCAGCTCGCCGACCCCGACATCCGCTTCGAGCTGGAGATCGCGCTCAGAGCCAGGCAGGCCGCCCCGTCCGCCCGCTGACCTTGCCGTTCCCCTGGGCGGACCGGGCCCACGGGCCTAGCATGGGGCGATGCCGACACCCGTGATCCTCGACTGTGACCCCGGGCACGACGACGTCTTCGCGATCTGGCTGGCGGCCGGGGACCCCGCGATCGATCTGCGGGCCGTCACCACCGTCGGTGGCAACGGCCGGCTCTACCACACCACCTACAACGCCAGAGTGGTGATCAGCCTGGCGGGCATCGAGGGGGTGCCGGTCGCGCCGGGCGCCGACAGCCCCATGGTGCGGCTGCTGAAGCCGGCCGAGTGGATCCACGGGGACAACGCGCTGGGCGGCCCGGAGCTGCCGAAGCCCACGGTGGAGGCCGACGCGCGCTCGGCGATCGAGCTGATCAGGGACACGCTCGACGCCGCCGGCGAGCCGGTGACGATCGTGGCGACCGGGCCGCTGACGAACGTGGCGATGTTCGCCCGCACCTGCCCCGACCGCCTCCCGATGATCAGGGAGGTGGTCTGGATGGGCGGCTCGACGGGGAGGGGGAACGTCACCCCGTACGCCGAGTTCAACGCCTGGACCGACCCTGAGGCGGTGGCCATTGTGCTGGGCACGGGGGTGCCGTTCACGATGGTCGGGCTGAACGTCACCCACCAGGTCCTCGCCACCCAAGAGGTGATCGCGCGGATCGAGGCGGTGGGCAACAGGACGGCGGCGTTCGGGGTGGAACTGCTCAACTTCTTCAACTCCACGTACGAGACCGACCAGGGCATGCCGGACGGCCCGCTGCACGACCCGGTGGCGGTGGCCCTGGTGGCCAGGCCGGGGCTGGTGACGACGGTCCGCACCCGCGTGGACGTCGAGCTGCACGGCACGGAGACCTCGGGCGCGACCTGCGTCGACCTGCTGGGCAAGCTCAACCGCCCGCCCAACGCGAACGTGGCCACCGGCGTGGACGTTCCGGCGTTCTGGCAGCTCGTGGAGGACGCCGTACGCACGCTCGCGTGACGGCGGACGCGCTGGGTAGCGGAACCGGATGCGACTGACCTACACCTCCGACGTGTGGTGGAAGAACGCCGTCGTCTACTGCCTGGACGTGGAGACGTTCAAGGACGGCAACGGAGACGGCGTGGGCGACTTCCGCGGCCTGACGCAGCACATCGACTACCTCGCGGGCCTGGGCGTGACGTGCCTGTGGCTCATGCCGTTCTTCCCGACCCCCAACAAGGACGACGGTTACGACATCACCGACTTCTACACGGTCGATCCCCGGCTCGGCACGCTGGGCGACTTCGTGGAGTTCATGCGCACGGCGCACGACCGGGGCCTGCGCGTGATCGCGGATCTGGTCGTCAACCACACCTCCGACCGGCATCCGTGGTTCGTGGAGTCGCGGTCGAGCCGGGAGTCGCCGCTGCGCGACTGGTATGTCTGGAAGGACACCCCCGAGCCGGAGCCGGACCAGGTCGTCTTCCCCGACAAGGAGGACAGCGTCTGGGAGTACGACGAGGGCACCGGCCAGTACTACCTGCACAGTTTCTACCGGCACCAGCCCGACCTCAACGTGAGCAACCCGCAGGTCAGGGACGAGATCACCCGCATACTCGGCTTCTGGATGGAGCTGGGGCTGTCGGGGTTCAGGGTGGACGCGGTGCCGTTCCTCATCGACAACGTCGATCCCGAGCTGGCGGACCCGCACGAGTTCCTGGCGGACCTGCGGGCGTTCATGACGCGGCGCATGGGCGGGTCGGTCCTGCTCGGCGAGGTGAACCTGCCGTACAAGGAGCTGATGGCGTACTTCGGCGACGGCCTCGGCGACCAGCTCACCATGTGCTTCGACTTCGTCGGCATGCAGAAGGCGTGGCTGTCGATGGCGCGCGGCGACGCGCGACCGCTGGCGGCGGCGCTGCGCGAGCGGCCCGAGCCGCCCAAGGACTGCCAGTGGGCGATGTTCCTGCGCAACCACGACGAGCTGACGCTCGACAAGCTCACCGACGGCGAGCGGCAGGAGGTCTTCGCGGCGTTCGGGCCTGACGCGGACATGCAGATCTTCGGACGCGGCCTGCGCAGGCGGCTGCCGCCGATGTTCGGCGGGGACGAGCGGCGCGTGAAGATGGCGTACAGCCTGCTGTTCTCGCTGCCCAGCACGCCGGTGATCTTCTACGGCGAGGAGATCGGCATGGGGGAGAACCTCGCGGCGGAGGGCCGCATGGCGGTCCGCCTGCCCATGCAGTGGTCGCAGGACGGCGGCTTCAGCCGGACCGAGCCGGTGCGCCCGATGGTCGAGGGTGATTACGGCCCCGCACACGTCAACGTGGCGGCGCAGAAGCGGGACCCCGACTCGTTACTGCGCTGGTTCCAGCTCCTCATCGAGCGCTACCGGGAGTGCCCCGAGCTGGCGTGGGGCGCGTACACGGTGGTGGACGGCGGCTCCGACGCCGTGCTGGCGCACCGCTGCGACGCCGACGGCGCCACGGTGGTGGTGCTGCACAACCTGTCGGACGCGGCGCAGGACGTGGAGCTGCACCTGGACGGCCTGGAGCGCTGCCGCCTGACGGACCTGCTGGTGGACGGCACGCTGGAGGTGCCGGACGACGGCGTCGTACGCCTGACGCTCGACCCGTACGGCTGCCGCTGGCTGCGCGCCTCGGAACCCGAGGTCTCCCCTGAGGACGCCTCGGTCAAGTCGCGGTGACGACCGGCCAGGCGGCCATGGCGCGGTCGGCGACCGCGAGCAGCTCGCGGAGGGAGGCGCCGTCGCGGGCCTGGGTGGACATGCCCTGGATGATCGCGGCGTAGAAGGTCGCGAGCCCGTCCGCGTCGGTGCCGGGCGGCAGGCGGCCCGCGCTGACGTCGTCGTCGATGCGCTGCTTGATCGCCGCCTTGGTCGCCTCCCTTAACCCGCGCAGCAGCTCGACCACCTCGGCCGACTCGCAGTTGACGGCGGCACTGATGATCATGCAGCCGTGCGGGTGGCCCGCGCGGGAGTATTCGCCGGCCGCGTCGCGCAGCACGCGCTCGACGGCCGCCCGGGCGGTGGGCTCCTCGGTCAGGGCGCGGGTGGCGAAGGCGCCGTAGGTCTCCTGGTAGCGCTGGACGGCCTCCTCGAACAGGCGGCGTTTGTCGCCGAAGGCGGCGTACAGGCTGGGCGGGTTGATGCCCATCGCGGTCGTCAGCGTGGCGACGGAGGTGGCCTCGTAGCCGTGCTGCCAGAACGTGCGCAGCGCGCTCTCCAGCGCCTCGTCCCTGTCGAATCCCCGCCGTCTGGCCATGCGGCAATTCTATAGCGGTCGCTATGCTATTTTTCTGTAGCGATCACTAAAGCAAGGAGACGTTCGCATGCCTGTAGCCGCTCACGCCTTGGGAGACGTCCACTACCGCAAGGAGGGCAGCGGGCCCGGCCTGGTGCTGGTGCACGGCGCGTCCGGCGACGCGGAGACCAACTACGCCCACCTCATGCCCGGCCTGTCCGACATCCGCACGGTCATCGCCCCCGACTACGCCGGCAGCGGCCGGACCTCCGACCACGGCGGCGACCTCACCCTCGACCTGCTCGCCGACCAGGTCGCCGCCACCTTCGAGGGGCCGTCGGACCTGGTCGGGTTCTCGCTGGGCGCGGCGGTCGCGGTCACCGTCGCGGCGAAGCGGCCCGAGCTGGTCAGGCGGCTGGTGCTGATCGCGGGCTGGACCCACCTCGCCGACTCCCGCCTTGAGCTGGGCCTGCGTACGTGGGCCAGGCTGTCGGAGACCGACCAGGAGAGCTACGCCGCGTACGGGCCGCTGCTGGCCTTCAGCCCCGGGTTCGTCAGCGAGATCGGCGTGCAGACCCTGATGGCGGGGGACCCGCCGCCCGGCGCCCTGCGCCAGATCGACCTGGGCCTGCGGGTGGACGTCAGGGACGCGCTGCCGAAGATCACCGCGCCGACCCTGGTCGTCGGGGCGGCCAAGGACTACCTGATCCCGGTCGAGCACTCCCGCGCGTTGCACGCGGCCATCCCGGGCAGTGCGTACGCCGAACTCGACAGCGGCCACGTGGTCCTGCACGAGCGTCCGGAGGAGGTCACCCGGCTGATCAGGAATTTCGTCACCAATGAGACCAACGGGTGATTCATCCCAGTTACCCTCGCCAACCATGCAGACCACACGACTCGCCATCGCCGGAACCGCCGCGCTCAGTGCGGTGGTCCTGGTGGCACTCCCCGCGCAGGCCGCGAACCCGGCCAAGACGGTCACGGTCACGGTCATGGGCACGTCCGACACCCACGGAAACACGCTCAATTGGGACTACTTCAAGGACGCCGCCTACACCGACGGCCAGGGCAACTCCATCGGTCTCGCGAAGGTGTCCTCCCTGGTCAACAAGGTCAGAGCCGAGCGGGGAGCGGATCGTACGCTGCTGTTCGACTCGGGTGACACCATCCAGGGCACGCCGCTGGCCTACTACTACGCCAAGGTCGAGCCGATCACCACGACCGGCGTGACCCACCCGATGGCCAAGGCCATGAACGCCATCGGCTACGACGCCGTGACCCTGGGCAACCACGAGTTCAACTACGGTCTGCCGCTGCTGGCCACCTGGATCAAGCAGATGAAGGCGCCCGTGCTGGGCGCGAACGCGGTGCACGCCGGGAGCGGGCTGCCGGCGTACAAGCCGTTCGTCATCAAGACGATGAAGGTCAAGGGCGACAAGCCGATCAAGGTGGGTGTGCTCGGTCTCACCAACCCCGGCGTGGCCATCTGGGACAAGGCGAACGTCGAGGGCAAGCTGCGCTTCACCGACCTGGTCGAGTCGGCCAAGAAGTGGGTGCCGGTCATCCGCGGCCAGGGCGCGGACGTGGTCGTCGTGACCGCGCACGCGGGCGACGACGGCATGTCCTCCTACGGCGACGCGCTGCCGGTCGAGAACGCCTCCGCCATGGTGGCCGAGCAGGTGCCCGGCGTGGACGCGGTGCTGTTCGGGCACGCGCACAACGAGGTGCCGGAGAAGTTCGTGACGAACAAGGTCACCGGGCAGCAGGTGCTGCTCAGCGAGCCGAGCAAGTGGGGCCAGCGCCTGTCGGTGATGGACTTCGAGCTCGCCAAGCAGCGCGGCAAGTGGGTGGTCACCGGCAAGTCGGCCACCACGCTCAACACGAACACCGTCGCCGAGGACCCGAAGATCGTCAAGCTGCTGAAGCCGCAGCACGAGACCACGATCGGCTACGTCAACAAGGTCGTCGCGCAGTCGGCGCAGGAGCTGTCGGCCGCCGAGTCGCCGTACAAGGACACGCCGATCCTCGACTACATCCAGCACGTGCAGGTCGAGACCGTCAAGCAGGCGCTGCCCGACAGCACGCTGCCGGTGCTGTCGATCGCCGCGCCGTTCAGCCGCAGCGCCGTCTTCCCCGCCGGTGACGTGCGGGTCAGGGACGTCGCCGGTCTGTACGTCTACGACAACACGCTGATGGCCGTGAAGCTGACCGGGGCGCAGATCAAGGAGTACCTGGAGTACAGCGCCAAGTACTTCAACCAGCTCGCGCCGGGCGACCCGGTGGACGTCTCCAAGCTCACCAACGCCGGCAACACCCCCGACTACAACTACGACCAGCTCTCCGGCGTCTCGTACGACATCGACGTCGCCAAGCCGGTCGGCCAGCGCGTCGCGAACCTGACCTACGACGGCGCGCCGGTGCCGGACGACAAGGAGTTCGTGGTCGCGATCAACAACTACCGCCAGTCGGGCGGCGGCGGCTTCCCGCACGTCACCGGCGCCGAGGTGGTCTACAACGCGCAGGTGGAGATCAGGCAGGCGCTCATCGAGTACGCCACCGCGCAGGGCACCATCGGCCCGGCCGACTTCGCCGCCTCCAACTGGAGGCTGACCAGGGACGGTCAGCCGCTGTTCTAGAGGTAGGAGGGCCCGCTGACCCGGTGCCGGAACGTCCACCACACCCATGCCTGCGCCGCCACCAGGAACGGGAGCAGGGTGAGGACGACCGGCACCAGCAGCGGCCCAGACGTGCCGGGCTCCAGCGGCAGCCGGAGCCCGGCCAGCACTCCCACGACCAGCAGCGCGGCGGACGTGAGCGCGTACGTGCCCGTCTCGCCGGCTCCGCCCGAGGTCACGGCGGCCCGTGTCCGCAGCTCGCCGCGCAGCCGCAGCGCCGCGAACGCCAGCCCGTGCGCGCAGAACAGCGCGGCGACCACCAGCGCGGGCAGCAGCGCGACCGGCCCCTCGATGCCGAGCAGCACCCCGGACAGGATCACGCCGAGGCTCACCGCCAGCCCCCAGCTCCCTGCCACGATCGCGCCGTCCCAGAACGCCTGCCAGCGCGCGCCCGGCACCCGCCCGCGCAGCCACAGCCCCGTGTCGCGCACCACCCACGCGAGCAGCAGCGTCACCACCATCCAGAAGTTGCCGTGCAGCAGCTCGCCCTCCAGCAGGGGGAACAGCCCGGCCAGCACCCCGGCCGTGGCCACCAGCCACACCTCGTTGCCGAGGAAGAACGGCGCGATCGCGGCGATCACCTCGCGCCGCTCGCCCGGCGTCCTGCCCAGGTAGGGCAGCGCCATCCCGACCCCGATGTCGGCCCCGGCCAGCACGAGGTAGCCGAGTGCGAAGAAGGCCAGTACGAAGATCTCCATGTGCGGGGCTCCTAGAACGAGGGGACGGGGACGGGCGTCTCGACCGGCCGGTCACCCAGCGCCACCGCGCCGGGGCCGCGACGGGCGTGCCTGGCCAGCAGCCAGGTGTTGACCGCGATCAGCACGGCGAAGACCGTGGCGAAGGCGAGCACGGAGAACGCCGCCTGTGCTCCCGTGACCGGCGACATGGCCTCCGACGTGCTCAGCAGCCCGTACACGACCCACGGCTGGCGGCCCATCTCGCGGAAGACCCAGCCGCCCAGCATGGCCACGAACGGCACCGGGATCATCAGCGTCAGCACCCAGTGCCACAACCGGAACCGGTAGACAGCCGGCTGGATGAGCATGAGCAGGAAGCTCGGGCCCGCCACCGCCATCATCAGCAGCCACAGCATGATCATCACCAGGCCGCCCGCCCGCACCCAGCCGACGTCCGGCAGGTGGTCGCCGGGCCCGAGAGTGGCGACCAGCTCCGCCTGGAGTGCGGCCAGCCGGTCCGCGTCGCCCGACCAGGCGGCGGACTTCGCGGGCTGCAGGGTCTGGAACGAGATCCCGCCGATGACGGCGTTGAGGAAGGTCGCGGGCAGCGCGACGCCGATCCCGATGCGCAGCGACTTGCGGAACAGCTCCCACTCGGGGGTGCGGCGGCGCAGGTGGTAGGCGCTCACCCCCGCCATGAAGAACCCGCCGACGATCAGCCCGCCCACCAGCACGTGCCAGAACGCCGCCTGCGCCGCCGGGTTCGCCACCATCGCGCCGAAGTCGGTCAGCCGCAGCCGCCCGCCCTCCACCACGTGGCCCACCGGGTTCTGCAGGAAACCGTTGGCGACGAGGATCCAGAACGCCGACGCGTACGCGGTGAGCGTCACCACCCAGATGAGCGCCAGGTGCGCCCACCGGTTCAGCTTGTTCCAGCCGAAGATCCACAGGCCCAGGAACGTGGACTCGACGAAGAACGCCACCAGCGTCTCGAGCGCCAGCGCCGAGCCGAACACGTCACCCGCGTAGTTCGTCAGCCCGCTCCACGACAGCCCGAGCTGGAACTCCATCACCAGGCCGGTGACGATGCCCATCGCGTAGTTGACGATGTAGAGCTGGCCCCAGAACCGGGTCATCCGCAGGTGGACGTCCTTGCCCGAGAAGGTCGCCGTGGTCTGCACGACCGCGAGCAGGGTCGCGAGGCCGAGCGTCAGCGCGACGAACAGGAAGTGCGCGCCCGCGGTGAGCGCGAACTGCAGGCGGGCGAGGTCGACGGTGTCCATGCCGTCGAGCCTCCGCCTGCGGCATCGCCCGCCGCGTCCGTCCACGGCGGGCAGCCGGCGTACCTCCTGGGATGACAGGCGGCCGCCGGCGTACGCCTCAGGGAGTAAGCCAGCCCGGCGTGATCATGCCGGCCTCGTACGCGATGACCACGAGCTGCGCCCTGTCGCGCACGCCGAGCTTGGTCAGGATGCGGCTGACGTGCGTCTTCGCGGTGGCGGGGCTGACCACGAGCCGGGCCGCGATCTCGTCGTTGGACAGGCCGCCCGCCACCAGCGTCATGACCTCGCGCTCCCGCTCGGTGAGCGCGTTGAGCTCGGGACCCGGGTCGGGGCGCTTGACGCGGCCGGCGAACTCGGCGATCAGCCGCCGGGTGATCGACGGCGCGATGAGGGCGTCGCCCCGCGCCACCACCCGGACGGCGTGGATCAGCTCGGCCGGCTCGGTGTCCTTCACCAGGAAGCCGCTCGCGCCCGCGCGCAGCGCCCCGTAGACGTAGTCGTCCAGGTCGAACGTGGTCAGGATGATCACCTTGACGTCGCCGAGCGCCTGGTCGCCGGCGATGCGGCGGGTTGCCTCCAGGCCGTCGAGCTCGGGCATGCGGATGTCCATGAGCACCACGTCGGGCCGGTGCTCGCGGGCTCCGTCGATCGCCTGGGCGCCGGTGGCGGCCTCGGCCACCACCTCGATGTCGTCCTCGTCGCTGAGTATGGATCGGAATCCGGCGCGTACCAGGGTCTGGTCGTCGGCGAGCAGTACGCGGATCATCGAGCCTCGTTCGTGAGCGGGGTGGGTCATGGGGTGAGGGGGAGGCGGGCGGTGACGCGGAAGCCGCCCTCTGGGCGGGGGCCCGCCTCCAGCGTGCCGCCGACGGCGGTGGCGCGTTCGCGCATGCCCTGGATGCCGTAGCCGGTGCCGTCCTCGTAGGGGGTGCCCGGGCCCTCATCTTCCACGCAGATGATGATATTTCCGGACTTGTTGGTGACGGTGAGGGTCGCCTGGTCGGTGCCCGCGTGGCGGGAGACGTTCGTCAGCGCCTCCCTGATGATGCGGGCGGCGGCCAGGTCGACCTCGGTGGGCAGCGCGTCAAGCGGGCCCGACGTCTCCGTACGGACCCGCAGCCCCGACGCCTTGACCAGCTCGTCCAGCCGCGCGAGCACGGCGGCCGGCCCGGTCGGCGCGTCCTCGTCCACCTGCCGCAGCACGCCCAGCGTGGTGCGCAGCTCGCGCAGCGTCTCCTTGCTGGTGTCCTTGATCGTGCGCAGCGCCGTCTCGGCGTCCTCCGGCCGCTTCTTCAGCCCGTGCAGCGCCGCCGCGGCCTGCACGTTGATCATGGAGATGTTGTGGCCGATCACGTCGTGCAGCTCGCGCGCGATGCGCAGCCGCTCCTCCCCGGCCCGCCGCCTGGCCTCCTCCTCTTTCGTGCGCAGCGCGTCGAGCGCGAGTTGCCTGGCCGCTTCGAGGTACGCACGGCGGTTACGGGTGACGCCGCCGAACGCGATGGCGGCCACCACCCACCCGGCGATCATGATGAACATGCTGTCGTCCACGTGCCGGACGCCGCCGCTCTCGCCGTAGCCCATGGCCAGCAGCGCGGCCGCGCCCGTCGCCACGGCGGCGGCCAGGTGACCCCGGTCGGCGGCGGTGTAGAGGGCTACGAAGATCACCACGATGAGCGGCCCGTCGAGCTTCGCGTACGGGTAGTAGGCCACGGTCGAGGCCGCCGCCACGATCACCGCGGCGACCGGGTGCCGCCGCCGCGCCAGCAGCGCGCCGCAGGCGGCCAGCGGCAGGACGACGTCGAGCGCGTTGAGCTCGACGGGGCGGCGGGTGACGTAGGTGACGACGAGACCCGCCAGCACGGCGGCGCAGATCGCGAGCGACACGATCGTGCCGGTGGAGAGCCTCGACATGGCTCCCATTCTGGACGTTGCCCCCGCTGCCCGGTAATCGGGCCGGTACTGCTGGGTAGAGCCCGTGCATGAGCACCAAGGACGAACTCCAGCAGATCGAAGCGGACCTGGCCCGGCTGCGCGCCGAGAACCAGGAGATCCGCGACCAGATCAGGGACATCGGCGCGACCGACCAGGTGGAGATCGGGGCGATGATCAGCCAGGCGGACGAGCAGGTCGAGCTGATCGCCGACCTCGAACGCCGCCGCGACGGGCTGCTGCAGAAGCTGGAGTCAGAAGGAGGCGACGAGGAGGGCACCCGCTGACCGGCCGCCCTCCTGGGAGGTCAGCCGACGGCCGTGGCAGGGGGACGGCGTAGGGCGGCGCCCACCTCGTGCAGGTGGGACAGCGCCTGCCCGTACGACTCGAACAGGCCGGTCTCCAGGTAGCTGACACCGATCTCGGCGCAGTACCGCTCGACGATGGGCTGTGCCTTGCGCAGGTTGGGCGCCGGCATGTTGGGGAACAGGTGGTGCTCGATCTGGTAGTTGAGCTGGCCGAGCGCGATGTCGGTGAACCAGCCGCCGCGCACGTTCCGCGAGGTGAGCACCTGCTTGCGGAGGAAGTCCAGCTTGTCGTCCTTGGTGAGGACGGGCATGCCCTTGTGGTTGGGTGCGAACGTACTGCCGAGGTAGACCCCGAACAGGCCCTGGTGCACGATCAGGAACAGCACCGCCTTGCCGGGCGAGAGCACGGCGAAGACCGCGCCGAGATAGATCACGGCGTGTACGACCAGCAGGGTCAGCTCCAGCTTGCGGCGCTTGGCGGCGGGGTTCAGCAGTGCCTTGAAGCTGGCGACGTGCAGGTGCCAGGCTTCGAGCGTGAGCAGCGGAAAGAACCAATAAGCCTGATACTTCGCGATAAATCGGGGCAAGCCGGAGCTGCGCGCCACCTGATCCTCCGACCAGACGATCACCGCGGGGGAGACGTCGGGGTCGTGGTCCTCGTGGTTGGGGTTGGCGTGGTGGCGGTTGTGCTTGGTGGTCCACCACCCCCAGCCCAGGCCGATGCCGAGATTGCCGATGATCAGGCCGGCGACGTCGCTCGGCCGCCGCGTCCTGAAGACCTGGCGATGGCCGAGGTCATGGGCGAGGAAGCCGAGCTGCCCGAAGACCACCGCCAGTACGGCGGCCAACAGCAGCTGGAGCCAGGAGTCGCCGAGCCAGGCGAACAACGCCCAGCAACCGGCGTACACGACGGCGGCGATGGCCATCCGCACGGCATAGTAAACAGGGCGCCGGTTCAGCAGGCCGGCGTCGGTGATGCGATGGGCTAGTCGGGCGAAATCACTGCCTCGAGTGTCGATCGTGCCGGGGCTGGCCACAGGTCTCCTTACTTCGCGGTGCAAGTTGCCCTAACCATCGCGCATCCATCGCCAAACCGGAAGGACGCCACGTATCCCTCGGCGCTGTCACGCCCGGCCCGGGCTTGGCAGCCGATGACAGGGATCCGGCAGCGGGCACCGGCATCGTCACCGGTATGACCAACGTACTCATCGTCGGCTCGGGGCCGACCGGACTGACCCTCGCCATCGAACTCGCCCGCAGGGGCGTGGACCTGCGCCTCGTCGAGCGCTCGCCGGAGCCGCCCACCGGCGTGCGCGGCAAGGGCCTGCAGCCCCGCACCCTGGAGGTCTTCGACGACCTCGGTGTGATCGACGAGATCCTCGCCACCGGCGCCACCTATCCCGGGCTGCGCAGCTACGCCGGTGACAAGGTGGTGTGGGAGGGCAGGATGGACGAGCTGCGCGAGCCCTCCGCCTCCGTGCCCTACCCCAACCTGATCATGCAGCCGCAGTGGCGGACCGAGCGCATCCTGCGCGACCGGCTCGCCTCGCTGGGACACCACGTCGAGTACGGCACCGAGGTGACCGGCGTCGAGCAGGACCAGGACGGCGTGACCGCCACCCTCGCCACCGGTGAGCGCGTGCGCAGCTCCTACCTGGTGGGCGCCGACGGCGGCCGCAGCACCGTACGCAAGGCGGCGGGCATCGGGTTCGCCGGCGAGACCTTCGACAGCGAACGCATGCTGCTGGCCGACGTCAGGACCGGCGACCTCGACCGCGACCACTGGCACGCCTGGGGGTCCCTGGACAAGCAGACCGTGCACTTCACGCTGTGCCCGCTGCCCGGCACCGGCGTCTTCCAGCTCGTGGCCCCGCACCCCGGCCATGACGACCTGGTCGCGCTGGTCGCCGAGCACGCGCCGCACGTGCGGATCGAGGAGATCGTGTGGCGCTCGGAGTACCGGGTCAACATCCGGCTCGCCGCCCGCTTCAGGGCCGGCCGGGTGTTCCTCGCCGGTGACGCGGCCCACGTGCACTCGCCCGCCGGCGGGCAGGGGCTCAACACCGGGGTGCAGGACGCGTACAACCTGGGGTGGAAGCTGGCGATCGGGTCGGAGTCGCTGCTGGAGACGTACGAGGACGAGCGCAAGGCGGTCGCCGAGCACGTGCTGGGCCTGAGCACCCGCCTTCACCGCGAGGGCGACCACCGGCGCGGCGACGACACCAACCAGCTCGGCCTGGCCTACCTGGGCAGCGCCCTGTCGGCGGGCGAGCGAGGCGGCGAACGCCTCGGCGCCTACTTCGCCGAACAGCGCGGCACGGGCTTCCTCCTCCTCGCCGACCCTGCCCCGGGCCTCCCTCCGCAGCTCACCGTGCTGCCGCCGCTCGACGGACAGCGGGGGGTCATGCTCGTCCGGCCCGACGGCTACATCGGGTATCACGGGGACGTGAGCGGGCTCAGCGCGTACCTCTCGGGGTTCGGGATCGCGGCGCCCGCCTTCAGCGCGGCGCGGTAGGCGACGGGGCCCAGGGCCTGTTCGCAGCGGGCGGCCAGGGCGTTGACGTGGGGGTCGGCCGAGCCGCTGACGCCGCGCAGCGCCCGTGCCGCGCCCAGCAGCTCGGCGGCGAGCGGCGGCGGCACGTGCTCGGCCGTCCCCTCCAGCACGGTCGCGCGGACCGTACGGTCGGAGCAGCCCGCCATCAGCTCAAGCGCCCGGCGCAGCGGCGCCGCCGGGGCAGGGCACACCCGGGCGTACTCGACGTGCAGCAGCGCCTCGAACTGCGCCGACGCCTCCTTCAGGTCGAGCGCCAGCGCCGACTCCAGCAGGTCGCGGGCCGCCTCCGGGTCACCTGTCCTGCGGGCCAGCTCGGCGCGGGCGTGCAGGGCCCGCGCCAGCACCACGTCGTCCTCCGACCGCACGGCCGCCGCCCACGCCCGCTCCAGCGCCCGCGCCGCCCCCGGGTGGTCGCCCGCGCGGGCCTTGAGCTGCCCGAGCCGCAGCAGGAACGTCATCGGCCCGAGCGGCGTCTCCAGCACCGCCAGCTCGCTCGCCAGCCGCTCCGGCTCCTCGATCAGCGCCACCGCCGCCGCGAAGTCACCCCGGTTCTCCGCCGCCAGCGCCAGCCAGTGGTGCGTGGCCCACTGCCCCCACCGGTCACCGGTCCGCCTGAACCCGGCCAGCGCCGGCTCCAGCAGCTCCTCCGCGCCCACGACCGCGCCGTACTCGAACCGCACCACCCCCGCCAGCAGCATCGCCGCCGACCGCGTCCACAGGCCGGGATGCGTACGCAACCGCGCGAGACCCGACTCGGCCAGCTCCACCACGTCGTCACGTACGGCGCCCACGCCGCCCACGGCCCACGCGGCGAGTGCCGCCGGGTGGTCCGAGCCGCGTACGACCTCGCTCACCGGGCCGCCCGTCAGGGCCACGCACAGGCCGTGCTCCAGCTCCCTGCCGGGTGGTGGCACGTCACCGACCCTCGCCAGCACGGCCGCCGCCTGCTCGGCCAGCTCGCGGGGGCGGCCGCGGACGATCCAGGGCCAGAGGCGCCACGCGATGAGCCCCAGGGGGTCGTCGCTGTGGCGGAGGGCCGCGTCGAGGTTGCCGCGTTCGGCGTCCAGCACCGCGAGCCACCTCACCTGCTCGTCCGTCCGCAGGTACGCGTCCGCCCGCGCGGCCAGGTCCGTGTAGTGGCGGGCGTGGGCGCGGCGGAGGGCGGGGAGGTCGGTGGCGGCGTACCGCCTGATGGTCTCCAGCATCGTGTAGCGGTCGCCGGTGAGCGTGATGAGTGACTTGTCCACCAGCGAGGACACCAGGTCCAGGTCGGCGCCGCAGACCGCGGCGATCGCCTCGTACGTCGCGCCGCCCGAGAAGACCGTCAGGCCGCGCAGCAGGTCGCGTTCGCGCTCCGACAGCAGGTTCCAGCTCCAGTCGATGACCGCGCGCAGCGTGCGGTGCCTGGGCTCCGACGTACGGCCGCCCTTGAACGCCAGCCGGTCGCCGAGCTGCCGCATCAGCATCGCGACCGGCATGGTCCGCAGGCGGGCGGCGGCCAGCTCGATCGCCAGCGGGATGCCGTCCAGCTCGCGGCAGATACGCGCCGCGTCCCGCTCCTCCACCGTCACGTCCGGCCTGGCCGCCGCCGCCCGGTCGAGGAACAGCTCCACCGCCGGGCCCTCCGGCAGCGGCCGTACGTGGTGCAGGCTCTCGCCCTGGATGTCCAGCGGCTCCCTGCTGGTCGCGAGGACCCGCAGCCCGGCCACCTCCGACAGCAGCCACTGGGCGACCCGGGCGGCGTCGTCGATCACGTGCTCGCAGTTGTCGAGCACGATGAGGACGGACGCGGCGGCGCCCCGCAGCATCGCCACGGGCTCCGACGTCCTCAGCACCTGCTCCACGGCCGCCCGCACGTCCCGCGCCGCCGCCAGCTCCACCACCCACACCCGCCCGGGCCTTTGCGGCTGGGGAGCCCTTCGGGCCGGTGGGGGTGGGGTGGTGAGGGCCGAGGCGGTTTCGAGGGCGAGGCGGGTCTTGCCGGCGCCGCCGGGGCCGACGAGCGTGACCAGGCGGGCGGTGCCCAGCAGGCGGCTCACCTGGGCGATGTCATCCGCGCGGCCGACGAACCTGGTCAGCCGGGCCGGCAGGTTGCTCTCCGGCGCGGTGTCCTGGTCGCGCAGCGCCATCAGGTGGGCCTCGCGCAGCTCGGGGCCCGGGTCCGTGCCCAGCTCCGCCTTCAGCGCGTCCTTGATCCGCTCGAACGCCGTGAGCGCCTCCGCGCGCCGGCCCACCGCCGTCAGCGCCCGGATGAGCAGGGCGTGGAACGGCTCCCGCAGCGGATGCGCCGCCACCAGCTCCTCCAGCTCGGCCACCAGCTCCTCGGTAGGAGGGTCGGCGGCCATGCGGGTGGTGAGGGCCGTCAGGCGGAGTTCGGCCAGACGGGCGGCGGGGGCGGTGGCGAAGGGGAGGTCGGAGGCGTCGGCCAGCGGGGCGCCGCGCCACAAAGCCAGGGCGCTTCTCGCGTCGCCCTTCCTGACGAGGCGTTCGAAGGCCCAGGCGTCCACCTCGGCGGGCGGGACGTCGAGCAGGTAGCCGGACGGATGGGAGGAGATGAGGCCGGGAGCCTCCCTGCGGGCTCGCGACACCAGGGACTGCAGGGCCGCCGTCGGGTGCGCGGGTGGGGCGTCGGGCCACAGGTCGTCGATCAGGCGGGCGGCGGTGACCACGCGGCCGGGGTCGAGGGCGAGGCGGGTCAGCAGCGCGCGTACGCGGGCGCCGCCGATCTCGCGTCCCGCCACCCGCAGCGGCCCCAATATCCCGACCCGTACAGAACCCTCCACGTCCGCCACAGTAAAGGCTCAGGGGCAGCGGACGACCATCCCCGCGTACGACAGGTTGCCCCCGAACCCGAACAGCAGCATCGGCGCCCCAGCGGCCACCTTCCCCTCCTCCAGCAGCTTCGACAGGGCGAGCGGCACGCTGGCGGCCGAGGTGTTGCCCGACTCCACGACGTCCCTGGCCACGATGGCGTTGACGGCCCCGATGCGGGCGGCGACGGGCTCGATGATGCGCAGGTTCGCCTGGTGCAGGACGACGGCGGCCAGCTCTTCGGGGCGCACGCCGCCGCGCTCGCACGCCTGCCTGGCGATCTCAGGCAGCCGCGTGGTGGCCCACCGGTAGACGGTCTGCCCGTCCTGGGCGAAGCGGGAGGGAACGCCTTCGATGCGGACGGCGGTGCCCAGCTCGGGCGCCGACCCCCAGACGACGGGCCCGATCTCCGGCGTCTCGGCCGCGGCGACGACGGCCGCACCGGCCCCGTCGCCGGTCAGGACGCAGGTGGTGCGGTCGGTCCAGTCGGTCACGGACGTCATCATGTCGGCCCCGACGACCAGGGCGCGGGTGGCGGCGCCGGCCCTGATGGCGTGGTCGGCCTGGGCGAGGGCGTGCGTGAAGCCGGAGCAGGAGGCGCCGACGTCGATGAGCGCCCCGCCCCGTACGCCGAGCCGCGCCGCCACCCGCGCGGCCACGTTCGGCGCCCGCTCGGTCTGGGTGCAGGTGGCGACCAGCACGAGGTCGATCTCGGACGCGTCCATGCCGCTCGCGGCCAGCGCCTTGGCGGCGGCGCCGGCGGCGAGGTCGGTCACCGTCTCATCCTCGGCGGCGACGTGGCGGGTGCGGATGCCGACCCGCTTGGTGATCCACTCGTCGCTGGTGTCGACCATGGCGGCCAGGTCGTCGTTGGTCAGTATCTTCGTGGGCTGGTAGTGGCCGGTGGCGACGAGTCGTGATCCAGTCATGCCGGGGACTATAGCAACCGAACGTTCGGACGCTAATCTAGGTGAGGGAGGTACGGGTGAGTCCACGCAAGTCGGTCGCCGAGGCCATGGGGACGCGGGCGGCGATCCTGGATCGGTCGGTGGCCGTGGCGTCGAAGGAGGGGCTGGAAGGGCTGACCATCGGGCGGCTGGCGGCCGAGCTGGGCATGAGCAAGTCAGGCGTGCTCGGGCACTTCGGCTCCAAGGAGGCGTTGCAGCTCGCGGCCCTGGGCCGGGCGGGGGAGGTCTTCCGCGCCGAGGTGTGGGAGCCGGTCGTCGCCGTCGCTCCGGGGCTGACCCGGCTGCGGGCGCTCTGCGAGGCGTGGGTGTCCTATCTCGAACGCCAGGTCTTCCCCGGCGGGTGCTTCTTCGTGGCGGCGGCGCACGAGTTCGACGGCCGGCCGGGGGCCGTGCGGGACGCGGTGGAGTCGCTCTTCGACGCCTGGCGGGCGCGGCTGCTCAAGGAGATCGGCCGGGCCGTGGCCGCCGGCGAGCTGCCTCAGAGCACGGATCAGGCCGGGCTGGCGTTCGAGCTGACGGGCCTGGCCATGGCCCTGAACCACGCGATCCAGCTGCACCGCGACCCCGAGGCCGCCGCCTGGGCCCGCCGCGCCTTCGCCGCCCGCCTCGGCGGGCCGGAGACGGCGGGCGGTCAAGACGGTGATCATCCCTGAACGGAAGGCGGCCATGCCGACGAGGCCCTCAGCGGTGCGGGCGCGGTGGCGGGGCTGGTCAGGCGGTGGCGAGGCGGTCGAAGAGGGCGAGGGCCGCTTCGCGGACCTCGGCCGGCGTCACGCCGTCCAGGGTCTTTCTCGCGTCGTCGATGTCGCGGGTGGTGGCCAGGGTGATGGCCACGGACGTGGCGGCGGCGCGGTCGATCGATCCCGTCGGGGCGGCGTCGGCCATTTCCTGGGCGCTCGCGGCGAGGTCGAGGTTGTCTCTCAACGGATCTCCTCGGGTGAAGACGGTTCGGCCCATTGCATCACTTGAGGTCGTGCTGCATCCACCATTCGGTGAATTCCCGGCACCGCCCGTCGGGTCCGAATCGGATCACCCATAGATTGCTGTACGTTTTGTCCGGATATGTCGTAACTCCCTGGATGATGCTCACATCGTCCGTCACACAAACCGGATGCCATTGAAAGTCTGCCTCGCCAGGCTTGTCCTGCCGGCCCAGCCACTGCGAGATGATCTCGTCGCGCCCCTGCCAGGGCCTGCTGAAAGGCTCGGGGTAGTAGACCGCGCTCTCGGTGAACAGCGCGGCGATGTCATCGGGGTCGTTGGAGTTCCAGGCTCGGACATACCCCTCGATCCAGGGACGCGGCTCGATCACGGAGTCATCCTCTCAAGGGGTCATGGCCCACGGACATCAGCTCCCGCCGTGAGTCGTCGTCCGTACGGTCGCCCATGGTCTCGACGATCTCCACGACCCGGCGCATCACGTCGAGGTCGGCCCCGGTGAGGTCGCCCTTGCGCTTGGCCAGGACGTGCAGCACGCCCCGGCCCAGCTCGTCGATGCCGAGATCGGGGTCGGCGGAGAAGCTCTCCTCGCCGGAGGCGTCGGCGAGGAGATAGGCGCGCAGTTCCTCGGAGTTCATGTTCACGGTCCGGTGGAACTCTTCCCACAGCATGTCGGTGTCGAAAGCCTCAGTCATACTCGCCCGCCTACCCGGCCGGCCCCGCCTTACGCTCGCCCTTGGCCGTGCGCGGAAGGTTACGATTCGCTCCCTTTCAGATCACGTTCGGGTACAGAGGTACTCAGAACGTCTCTTCCTCACTCGGTCGGTTCGGAGCCGTCTCCGCGCGGGGGACGCGGGGGCGGCTCCCCTGAGACTCGCCGCGGAGGAGGGGACGGCACGTGCCGCGGGCCGGGGAGGGGCGGTCTGCCAGCCGCCCCGCCCCGCCGCTCGCGGCACGTGCCGCGCAGGGACGTCTCAGGCGGCGGGGCCGGTGCTGCCACGCGGGGTGAGGCTGGCGGCGCGGTCTTCGTACGGGGGCACGCTCTCGCCCGCGATGAGGGCCAGCAGGCGCTGCGCCGCGTGCGCGCCGTAGGCCGGGATGTCGCGGGTGAGAGCGGTCAGCGGCGGGCGTACGACCTGGGCCAGCGGCGAGTCGTCCCACGCCACGATGGACAGGTCGCGCGGCACCTCCACCCGCATCTCCTGCGCGACCGAGAGCCCGGCGACGGCCATGATGTCGTTGTCGTAGACGATGGCGGTGGGCCGGTCGGGGGAGCTGAGCAGCCGCCTGGTGGCCCGCGCGCCCTCCTCGCCGGTGTAGTCGGTATGCACGATGACGTGCTCGGCCACGCCCTCGCACGCCTGCACGAACGCCTGGTCGCGGACCGCCGTGTGCACCAGCGCGGGCAGCCCGGCCACCCGGGCGATGCGGCGGTGGCCGAGCGCCACGAGGTAGCCGACGGTCTCGCGCACGGCCTCGCCGTCGTCGGACCAGATGGCCGACAGCGAGCCCGACTCCGACGGGTGCCCGATGACGACGACCGGCATGCCGAGCCGCTCAAGCTCGGCCACCCGGGAGTCGGCGTAGTGCAGGTCCACGAGGAACACGCCGTCGATGCGGCTCTCGCCCCACCAGGTGCGGTAGACCTCGCTCTCCTGCTGGTGACTGGTGACCACCTGGAGCAGCAGGCCGTAGGAGCGGTCGGCGAGCACACCCTCGATGCCGCTGATCAGCTCCATGAAGAACGGCTCGACGCCGAGGATGCGCGCGGGCCGGCAGAGCGCGAGCCCGACGCAGTCGGCCCTGGCGCCGTTGAGCGCGCGGGCGGCGCTGTTGGGCCGCCAGCCGATCTCCTCGGCGATGGCGACGATCCGTGCCCGCGTCGCATCCGACACCCCTGGCTGGCCGTTGAGCGCGTAGGAGACCGCTACTTTGGAGACCCCCGCGCGGCTGGCGATGTCGGCGATCGTGGGACGTTTCACGGACTGATATTAACCGCTTAAGCCGCGTGCCACGGCTTCGCTTCCTGCGTCTCCTTGGCGTCGCCGGCCACCCGCAAGGCGTACGTCGGCCGCTCGGCCCCCTCGACACGCCCGAGGTAGGCGTGCCCGGTCATGTGACACCACGCCGGCAGGTCGACGGGCGCGGCCGGATCGGTGGCGATCAGGTGGATCACCGCGCCGGGCCCGGCCTCGCGCACGTGGCCGCGCAACTCGATGAGCAACTGCACGCACAGCTTGTCGCCGCCGTCGACCACGAGATCAGGCATGCCTATAGGAAACCACCCGGCAGATCGCGACGTCACACCACCCTCAGGAGATGCCGGGCGGCGCGGTGGAGTCGCGGATGACGAGCTGGCAGGGCAGGGTGTGGACGCCGGGCGTCGCCTTGCCGTCGATGGCCGCGAACAGGTGCTGGGCGGCCGTTCGGCCGAGCACCTCCAGGTTCATGTCGACGGTGGTCAGGGCGGGCCTGGTCTCGGTGGAGAGCACCTCCCAGTTGTCGTAGCCGACCACCGCGATGTCGTCGGGAATGCGCCGTCCCCGCTCCCTGGCGCCCTCGACGAACCCGGCGGCGATCTGGTCGCTGCCGCAGAACACCGCGTCGATCTCCGGCTCGGCCATCAGCAGCATCTCGGCCGCGTGCCGCCCCCACCGCTGCGACCACACGCCCGACAGGGTCTGCCCGGCCTGCTCGACGCCGGCCTCGGCGAGCGCCCTGCGCACGCCCTCCTCGCGGTCGCGGGCCGCCTTGTAGTGGGTGGGCCCGGTGATGTGCGCGATGCGGCGCCGGCCGAGCGCGAGCAGGTGCTGGACGGCCATGGCGGCGGCGCCCACGTCGTCGGGCACGAACGAGACGTCGTCGGGGTCGTCGGACGGGCCGTAGGCGTAGACGACGGGGACCGGCAGGTCCTTGCTGATCGACGGCCGCGGGTTGGTGCTCTCGCCCACCACGATGAGCCCGTCCACCCGCCGCGACAGCAGCGCGCGTACGTGGTGCTGCTCCCTGATGGCGTCGCCGCGCGCGTCGCACAGCAGCACCGCCATCTCCCCGGCCCCGAACGCGTCCTCCGCGCCGAGCAGCACCGGGATGCCGAACCGGCCGACGCTGTCGGAGGTGAGCAGGCCCACCGTGCGCGTCTGCCCGGACAGCAACCCCCTGGCCAGGGCGTTCGGCTGGAAGGAGAGCTCCGCCGCGGCGGCCAGCACGCGCTCGCGCGTCGCCGCGCGTACGTCCTGGCGCCCGTTGAGCGCCTTGGAGGCCGTGGCGATGGACACCCCCGCCAGCGAGGCCACATCGTTGATGGTCGCCCGCTTACCCGCCATACTTCGAAACCCTTTTCGGTCTATGGGAACTGCTTAGCACCTTAGCACCCATTGACACGGCCTCACGTTTCTTCTACGTTTCCGAAAACCTTTAAGTCCAGGAGCACATCATGAGACGAAGGCTGGCAGGGATCTCCCTCTTCTCGGTGTTAGCGCTCACAGCCGCAGCCTGCGGCAACAGCGGCGGCGGCGACGGCGGGCAGCCCGCGGACGGCCCCGTGACGATCACGATGTGGACCCGCGCGGCCACGCAGACCCAGACGGAACGCCTGGTCCAGGCCTACAACAGCAGCCACAAGAACCAGGTCAAGCTGACCGTCATCCCCACCGACAACTACCAGCCCCGCATCGCCGCCGCGGCCGGGGCCAAGCAGCTGCCCGACGTGTTCGCGGCCGACGTCATCTTCGTCCCGAACTACACCTCACAGGGCCTGTTCATGGACCTGACCGACCGCATCGCGAAGCTGCCGTACAAGGACAAGCTGGCGCCCTCGCACATGAAGCTCGGCACGCTGGACGGCCGGCAGTACACGCTCCCGCACACGCTGGACCTGTCGGTCTGGTTCTGGAACAAGGACCTGTACGAGCAGGCCGGGCTCGACCCCGAGCAGGGCCCGAAGACGCTCAAGGAGCTGGCCGAGCACGCCACCACCATCCAGGCCAAGCTCGGCGAGGACGGCAAGGTCCACGGCACGTTCTTCGGCGGCAACTGCGGCGGCTGCTACGTCTTCACCTTCTGGCCCTCGGTCTGGGCGGCCGGCGCTCAGGTCATGAACGACGACGGCACGACGTCCCTCAACGACCAGCCGGCGATGACCGAGGTCTTCAGGATCTGGCGCGAGCTGTACGAGAAGAAGGCCACGGGACCGACCGCCAAGGAGGAGCAGGGCCCGACCTGGACCGGCTTCTTCCCCAAGGGCGAGATCGGCGTCATGCCGATGCCCTCGACCACGCTCGGCCTGATGCCGAAGGAGATGAAGATCGGCGTCACCCCCATCGCCGGCCCCGACGGCGGCGAATCCACGTTCGTCGGCGGCGACTCCGTCGGCATCGCGGCGACCACCGAGCACGCGGACGCGGCCTGGGAGTTCCTGTCCTGGACGGTGTCCGACGAGGCGCAGGTCGAGGTCATGGCCAAGAACAAGGACGTGGTCGCCCGCACCGACCTGGCCGGAAACAAGTACTCGGCCGAGGACCCGCGCGTGGTGCTCATCAACTCGCTGGTGGCCAAGGGCCGGACGCCGTACGCGCTGCGCTTCGGCCAGACCTTCAACGACCCGCAGGGCCCGTGGCTGCGGCTGGCCCGCGAGGCGGTGTTCGGTGACGCCTCGAAGGTGCCCCAGCTGAACGCCGAGATCACGAAGTCGCTGCAGCAATGACGCTGACCGCCGGCAGATCCGGGCGGCGGGCGGCGCACTCCGCGCCCTCCGCCCGGTGGCGCAGCAGCAGAAAGGTGCAGGGCTGGCTGTACGCCGCCCCGACGGCGGTCATCGTCGGCGTGCTGTTCGTCGCGCCGCTGGTGCTGGTCGTCTGGATGTCGCTCAACCGCTGGCCGCTGCTCGGCCCGGCGACGCTCAACGCGCCGGACAACTACACGAAGATCGCCGACAACCCGCTGTTCGTGGACGCGGTGCTCTTCACGCTGAAGTACACGGTCATCACGACCGTGCTGCTGTCGCTGGTGGCGCTCGGCCTCGCGCTGCTGGTGCAGGAGCGCAGGCCGGGCATCGCGTTCTTCAGGACGGCGTTCTTCCTGCCGGGCGCGGTCGGCTTCGCCGCGGCGGGCCTGCTGTTCTACGGCATGCTGAACAACGACTTCGGCCCCATCGACCCGATGCTCCAGGCGATCGGCGTCACCGACGAGCCGGTCAAGTGGATCGGCACGCCGAACATGGCGCTGTTCTCCACGATCACGCTGGTGCTGTGGCGCTTCGCCGGCTTCAACATGCTGATCCTGCTGACCGGCCTGCAGGCCATCCCGACCGAGGTGTACGAGGCCGCGCGCAGCGACGGAGCGGGCCGCTGGCAGATCCTCACCAGGATCACGCTGCCGCTGCTGCGCCCCACGCTGGCGTTGATGCTCATCCTCAGCGTCACGGGATCGCTGCTGGCCTTCGACCAGTTCTTCGTCTTCACCAACGGCGGCCCGGACAACAGCACGGTCTCCATGGTGATGGTCATCTACCGGGACGCGTTCTTCCGCTTCGACCTCGGCGGCGCGGCGGCCCTGTCGGTCGTGCTGCTGCTGGCCCTCGTCGGCCTGAACGCGCTGATGATGAGGAGGCTCAGGTGAGTCGCTACCTCACGCTGTCCGCGCTGGCGGTGCTGTTCCTGTTCCCGCTGGTGTGGAGCGGTTACGCCTCGCTGGAGGAGCCGTCCAACTACCTGGAGATGGCGAGCTTCGGCGAGGGGCTCGACACGTACGCGGCCAACAGCGTCCTGGTGTCCGCCATGACGGTGGGCGGCACGCTGCTGGTGTCGGCGCTCGGCGGCTACGGCTTCGCCCGCTTCGACTTCCCCGGCAAGAACCTGCTGTTCCTCGCCACGCTGGCGATCCTCATGGTGCCGTACGCGACGATCCTCATCCCGCTGTACGTGCTGCTCGGCTACCTCGGCCTGCAGAACTCGCTGGTGGGCCTGTCGCTGGTGTTCGTGATGTTCCAGCTCCCGTTCGCGCTGTTCATGATGCGCAACGCGTTCGAGGCGCTGCCGCGCGAGCTGGAGGAGGCCGCGCTGGTCGACGGGTGCGGCACGTTCCGCGCGTTCGCCAGGATCCTGCTGCACGCGGTGCGGCCCGCGCTGGTCACGGTGGGCCTGTTCGCCTTCCTGGCCTCGTGGAACGACTTCTTCGCGCCGCTCATCCTGCTCAACGACGGCTCGTCGTTCACGCTGCCGGTGGCCGTGGTGAGCATGACGCAGCACACGTTCGGCGCCATCGACTACGGCATGCTCCAGGCCGGCGTCATGGTGATGGCGATCCCCTGTCTCGTTCTCTTCGTCGTTCTGCAGCGCCACTACGTGCGCGGATTCATGTCAGGAGCTCTGCGTGGCTGATCCCGTCCTGCCCTCATCGGGCGCCCTGTCCCCGCTCGGCCTCGACGCGGTACGCCTCCTTCCCGGCTTCTGGGGCGACCGCGTGGCGCTCAACCGCGAAGTCACGATCGACCACTGCCTGGAATGGGAGGAACGCGAGGGCTGGATCGGCAACTTCCGCGGCGAGCGGCCGCGCAGGGGCCGGGAGTTCAGCGACTCGGAGATCTACAAGCTGCTGGAGGCCATGGCCTGGGCCGGGCATCCCGGTCTTCCCGCGCTGGCCGAGACCGTCGCGCAGGCGCAGGAGGGCGACGGCTATCTGAACACCCGCTGGTCGGGCAGCCGCTACACCGACTTCGAGTGGGGGCACGAGCTGTACTGCTACGGCCACCTCATCCAGGCGGGCGCGGCCAGGCTGCGGACGTACGGGGAGGACCTGCTCACCGAGGTGGCCGTCAAGGCGGCCGACCACGTGTGCCGCCGCTTCATGGACGGCACGGAGACCTGCGGCCACCCGGTGATCGAGATGGCGCTGGTCGAGCTCTACCGCGCCACCGGCACCGGCCGCTACTTGGAGATGGCCCGCCGCCTCGTCGAGCGGCGCGGACTGCCCGCGCTGGCCGACATCCCGTTCGGGCGCGGCTACTACCAGGACGACGTGCCGGTCAGGCAGGCGCAGGTGTTCCGCGGGCACGTCGTACGCGCGCTCTACCTGGCCTCCGGCGTCGTGGACGTCGCGGTCGAGACCGGGGACCAGGAGCTGCTGAAGACGGTCGAGGCCCAGTGGGAGCGCACGGTGGCCCGGCGTACCCACCTGACCGGCGGCATGGGCTCGAGGCATGCCGACGAGTCGTACGGGGAGGACTGGGAGCTGCCGCCGGACCGCGCGTACAACGAGACGTGCGGCGGCATCGCCTCCATCATGCTGTCGCACCGGCTGCTGCTGGCCACCGGCGACGTGCGCTACGCCGAGCTGGCCGAGCGCACGATGTACAACCTGCTGGCCACCGGCGTCGCGCTCGACGGCCGCTCGTTCTTCTACGTCAACCCGCTGCACGTGCGGGTGCCCGCGACGCCGCTCGACGGGGTCAACCACGCGGCGGAGGGCGGGCTGCGCTCGCCCTGGTTCGACGTCTCGTGCTGCCCGAACAACATCGCCCGCACGCTCGCCTCGCTCCCCGCGTACGTGGCCGCCGGCTCCCGCGACGGCGTCGTCATCCACCACCTCACCCCGGCCGAGATCCGGCACGGCGGGCTCGCGCTGCGCGTCGAGACCGGCTACCCGTGGACCGGCTCGGTCACCGTCCGGGTCCTGGAGGACGGCGCGGGCCGCATCGCCGTACGGGTGCCCGCGTGGGCGGCGGACGCGACGCTGGCCAGGGTGCCGGCGTCGGCGCCCGACGCGCCGCTGCGGGAGGAGCCGCGGGTGCGGCCCGCCGAGCCCGGCTACGTCGCCGCCGACGGGCCCTGGCGAGCCGGCGACGAGCTGCGGCTCGAGCTGCCGATGCGGCCGCGCTGGACGTTCCCGGACCGGCGCATCGACGCGCTGCGGGGGAGCGCGGCGGTCGAGCGGGGGCCGCTGGTCTACTGCGCGGAGTCGGTGGCCGACGAGCCGCCGCTCGGCGACCTGATCGCGCACGCCGAGCCGCCCGTGGAGCACGAGGGCGACGGCGTGGTGGAGCTGGAGGTGGGGGCCGCGCTCGGCTCAGGGGCGAACGGCGGCTGGCCGTACGGGGCTCCGTCCGCGACCGGCGGGGGCGGCGACGTGCGGCTGCGGCTCGTCCCTTATCACCGGTGGGGCAACCGGGGTCCCGCCACCATGCGTGTCTGGCTACCGACCTCAGGAGATGCACGTGCGTAAACCGCTGGTGTGCCTGGCCGTGTCAGCGCTCACCGCCGGGCTCGGCGTGGCGCCCTCCCACGCGGCGCAGGACGATCTCGGGATGCCGGTCTTCACCGGCGCCGATCCGGTGCCCGCCGAGCCGGTGGGCTACCACCCGCGCAGGATGATGGAGCGGATCTACACCAAGGAGAAGGGCGGCGACTCCTACTGGATCGACCGCATGCTCGCCCGGCCGGGTGACGACCCGGCGGGCACGTGGCTGATGTCGCGCGGGCGGGCGCTGTTCATGAAGGAGCACGACCCCCGCAAGCTCGGCTTCGGCGGGTACGTCGCGTACTGGGAGAGCATCGACAACCGCGACGCGTACGTCATCGACCTCGGCACCGGCCTGACCGAGAACGTCGCGGACCGTCTCCAGATGCCGAGCCACTGGACCGGCCGCTACACCGGCGAGGGCCTGGCCGTCGGCGTCAAGAAGTTCATCACCCACGAGAACGTCGCCGTCACCACCCTGGAGATCACCAACACCGGCACGGCGGCCCGCGAGGTGCCCGTCACCGTCACCTCGCCGTACGCCAGGACCGCCGACGGCGACCGCGAGCTGACCGGCGCGGTGTGGGCCAAGAACCGGCTCACCACGATCTTCCCCCGGCTCAGCGGCGACGGGCTCAAGGCGGCCGACGGCGCGCTCAAGGGCACGGTCACCGTCAAGCCGGGTAAGACCGTGCGGACCAAGGTGCAGATGGGCTTCGTCACCGACGAGCTGCCGGGGTCGCGCAAGGAGTACGACGCCTACAAGGGCCGCTCACCCGAGCAGGCGCTCCGCCGCCAGTTGCAGGACTACAACGCCTGGTGGGCCGGGAACCTGCCCTACATCGACGTGCCGGACGAGAACATCAAGAAGTTCGTCTACTACCGCTGGTGGCTGATGCGCTTCAACTTCCTCGACGCCGACATCCCGGGCAACGACTTCCAGTTCCCCACCTCGGTCGAGGGCGCGCTCGGCTACAACAACGCGATCGTGCTGACCGTGCCCATGTTCGTGCAGGACCTGAAGTACCTGCGCGACCCGATCTACTCCTACGGGCCGTGGGTGTCGGCGGGCGAGGTGTCGCGCAACTCCAAGTACACCGACAACCCCGGCGACCCCGAGAACTGGTCCAACAGCTACACCCAGTACATCTCGGCGGCGGCGCTGGAGAGCTACCAGCTGCACGGCGGGCAGCCGGCGATCCTGCGCAACCTCGCCAGGTACGCGGAGAAGGACGTCGCGGGGCAGCTGGCGGCGTACGACTCCAACGGCAACGGCGTCATCGAGTACGACTGGGAGGCGATGACCGGCAACGACGCCGACGCGGTGTCGTTCCACTACTACGACCGGGCCAACGAGCGGCTTGAGGGCGCGTACGTCTACGCCAACGCGATGGCGGCGGCGCAGGCGTACGAGCTGGCCGGGGACGCGGCGAAGGCGGCCGAGCTGCGCGGCGTCGCGGACAAGGTGCGCGACGGGATCCTCACGCTGCTCTGGGACGACGACGAGAAGCTGTTCAAGCACCGCGACCTGCAGACCGGCAACCTGATCCCGTGGAAGGAGTCCAACAACTACATCCCGTACGCGACGGGCCTCGTCCCCACCGATGACCCGAAATATCGGGAGGCGCTGCGGTTGTGGGCCGACCCGGCGGAATATCCGATCTTCCCGGCGTACACCGCCAACCAGAAGGACAAGGCGGAGGCCGCGGCGCAGGGCAAGCCAGGCTCCAACAACTTCTCGCAGATCAACTCCACCCGGAACTTCGCGCTGTTCGGCAAGGCGCTGCGCGAGTACGCGAACCCGTACATCACCGCCGCGCAGTACAAGCAGCTCCTCTACTGGAACGCCTGGTCGCAGTACGTCGGCGGCGACACCCGCTACCCTGACGCCAACGAGTTCTGGGCCAACTGGAACCCCAGGACCAAGACCATCGACTACCGCTCCTGGATCCACCACACGATCCTCGGCAGCAGCAACTGGACCGTCATCGAGGACGTGATGGGCCTGCGCCCGCGCTCCGACGGCAAGGTCGAGCTGTGGCCGGTGGACATCGGGTGGGACCACTTCACCGTCAACGGCATCGACTACCGGGGCAGCGACCTCACCATCGTCTGGGACAAGCCGGGCGACGGCGCCCGCCACTACGCCGGCGTGCCCGAGGGTTACTCGATCATCGTCGACGGCAAGCGCAAGGTCACGCTGTCCGGCCTCGCGCACGCCGTCTGGGACCCCAAGACCGGCGAGGTCGAGGGCGGTGACGTGCTGCACGCGGAGAAGGCGCCTGCCGTGAAGGCGCCCACGCAGGTCGAGCTGCGCGGCGACCGCGTGGCGGACCTGTTCCAGAAGGCCGGCGTGGACCTGCGCTCGGCCAGGTCCAACCTGGTCGAGACCGCCACCGCCGAGCACGGCGACCCGGCGGGTGCCGTGGACGGGTTCACGATCAACGAACCGTACTGGGCGAGCCAGGCCGGGCCCGACGCGCTGGAGGTGGACCTGGGCAAGGCGCAGCAGGTCGACCAGGTCAGGCTGTACTTCGTCAACGACCGCAGGACCAGGACGGAGCCCGCCCACTACACCGTGCAGTACCAGGACGGCGACGCATGGAAGGACGTGCCCAGGCAGGTCAGGAACCCCGCCTACCCCCGGGCCAACCTCAACGAGGTGCGCTTTCCCGCCGTCACCACCCGCAAGCTGCGCGTCCAGGTCACGCCGCGACCCGGGCACAGCGCCGGGATCAAGGAGGTGCAGGCGTACCGCAGCGGCGAGCCGGCCGGCCGGGCCGCCAACCAGCCGCCTTCGGTGACGCTCGTGACCGACCCCGGCTTCGGCCGTCCTGGCCAGGTCAGGATCGAGGCCGTGGTCAAGGACGACGGGCTCCCGAAGGGCACGCTCACCACCTTGTGGGCCAAGGCGGACGGGCCGGGCGACGCGTTCTTCACCGACCCGACCGGCACGACCACGGTCGTCGCGTTCTCCGAGCCGGGGACGTACACGCTGCGCCTGACCGCCTCCGACGGCGCGAAGAGCACCGCGAGGACCGTCACCGTCACCGCCTCCGCCCAGGCCGAGCAGGCGAACGCGGCGCCCAGGGCCACGCCCACCGCCTCCTACACCTCGCCGTGGGAGAGCGTCGCCGCGATCAACGACGGCATCGACCCGCCGCGCTCCAACGACGTCGCCAACCCGCGCTGGGGCACCTGGCCGCAGCAGGGCACGCAGTGGGTGCAGCTCGAATGGCCGGAGCCCGTCCGGGTGAACAAGGCCGACGTGTACTTCTTCGACGACGGCGGCGGCGTGCGCGTCCCCGCCTCGTGGAAGATCCAGCAGTGGGACGGCGACTCCTTCGAGGACGTCACCGGCGCCGCCTCCTACCCGACCGCCGCCGACGCCTACAACACCGTCGCCTTCGACACCGTCACCACCTCGCGGCTGCGCGTCCAGCTCGAATCCGGCGGCGCGTCCGTCGGGCTGCTGGAGGCCAAGGTGTACGAGGTGCCGCCGGACGCGGTGCGGCCCGTCCACGTCCCCACCCTCGCGGGGACGCTGCCCGAGCTGCCCGCCACCGTGGAGACCGTCTACGCCGACGGGGCGCGCGGCAGGGCCGCCGTCACCTGGCAGCAGGTGACGCCCGAGCAGGTCGCCGACGGCGGCACCAGCTTCACCGTCGCCGGGCTGGCCGAAGGCGTGCGCGAGCCCGCCCAGGCCACCGTGTACGTGCGCGCGACCGGCGCGGTCACCATCACCTCGGTCGCCGACGAGGCCGTCACCACCTCGGCCGGGGTGGCGCCGGTGCTGCCCAGGACGGTCGTGGCGACGTACAACGACGGGTCCAAGGACAGCTCGGTGGCCGTCACCTGGGAGGCCGTCGATCCCGCCCGGTACGCCGAACCGGGCACGTTCACCGTGACCGGTCAGGTGGCCGGGACGACGCTCCCCGCGAAAGCCACCGTCACCGTCCGCTAACGCCTATATTGTCCTGGCCCCGCGCGTTCGGCCGGGGCCAGGACAGCGGCCGCCGGGACCCCCGTCGGCCGGCGCGAGGCGTGCGGGCCGGCCGGACACCGGCGGCCCGGGGAGGCGGGCGGAGCACAATGGCCGAACGTCCCGGCGGCGAGATCGTGGAGGGGCGGCGGCTCACCGGCGGAGTGGTGTTCGCGGCCGTCCTGGCGGTGGCGTCGCCGCTGCTCGGCCTGCTCGCCATCCTCGTCTATCTCGGGCTGCCACCGGAGTGGACGCCGCCCGGGATGGCGAGCCCGCAGACCGCCGTCATCTTCACCTTTCCCGCCGTCGGCGCGTTCCTGCTCCACCACCGGCCCCAGCTCAACATGGCCTGGCTCATGGTCGTCGGCGGGACGGCCGCCGGGGTCAGCGACCTGTCCAGGATGCTGATGTTCCGGGTCGCCGCCGACGGCGAGCTGCTGATGGCCGGCTGGTTACGGGTCCCCGGCCAGCTCGGCTGGGCGATCTGCGGCCTGACGCTGACCATGGTGCTGCCGCTCTACTCGCCCGACGGCCGCCTGCCGTCCAAGCGCTGGCGGCCGGTGCTGTGGCTGGGTGCCGCCGCGCTCGGGACCGCCACCGTGCGGGCCCTGGTCAGGGTGACGCCGCCGCGCGAGAGCTATCCGTACCCCGAGGTCATCCCCAACCCGACGCAGGTGCCCGCGCTGGCGCCGTACCTGGACCTGGTGGACGTCGCGAGCTGGGTCGGCATCTACGCCGCGATGGCGCTGGCGTGGCTGTCGATGGCGGTGCGCATGCGGCGCGCAGGGCCCGAGGTGCGGCGGCAGATCGGCTGGCCCATGTTCGCCTTCGCCGGGTACATCGTCTTCCTGGTCGGGGCCGCGATCTGGCCCGCGCTGATCTGGCCGGCGGTCGCGTGGGCGGCGGCCATTCCGTTCGCGGTGGCGTTCTCCGTCATGCGGTACCGGCTCTACGGCATCGACACCGTGCTCAGCCGGGCGTTCGTGGCGGCCGGGGTGGTGGCCGTGGTCAGCGCCGTCTACTTCGGCGCGGGCGCGCTGTCCGGGCTGCTCGTCTCCGGCTACCACCAGGTCGCCGGGGTGGCCGCCGCGCTGTTCGCCGGCGTCTTCTTCCACCCGCTGCGGCGGGCGCTCCAGCGGGCCGTCGACCGGCTCCTGTACGGCTCCGTCGGCGACCCCGCCGTGCTGGCCGCCCGGCTCACCCAGGCCGTCCGGCGCGGCGACCCGGCCGAGGCGCTGACCTCGGTGGTGAGCGTGCTGCGCGACGGGCTCGCGGTCGAGGGCGTCGCCGTGGAGGTGACCGACGGGGAGCCGCACTACGTCGAGAGCGGCCGGGTCGGGCCGTCGCCGCGCGAGGTGCCGCTGGTCTGGCACGGCATCCGGGTCGGCCGGCTGCTCGTCGGGCCGCCCGGGCCGCGCCGCTTCCCGGCCGCGCACAACGACCGGGTGCTGGGCACGCTCACGCCGTACGCCGCCGACGTCGCCCACGCCGTACGCATGGCCGCCGACCTGCAGCGCTCCCGCGAGCGCATCCTGACCGCGCGCGAGGAGGAGCGCCGCCGGCTGCGCCGCGACCTGCACGACGGGCTCGGCCAGAGCCTGTCGGCCATGGCGATGACCGTGAACATGGCCCGCCTCACGCTCACGTCCTCTCCCGAGGCGGCGGGCGAACTGCTGCGGGAGCTGTCCACCGGCATGGGCGCCGTCACGCAGGACGTCAAGGAGCTGGTGTACGGCCTGCGCCCGCCCGCCCTCGACGACCTCGGCCTGGCCGGCGCCCTCCGCGGCCTCGCCGGCGGCCCCCAGACCGAGGCGGTGGACGGCGCCGCCGGTTCGTCCCCTGAGGTCACGGTGGAGGTCGAAGGCGACCTGGACGACCTGCCCGCCGCCGTCGAGGTGGCCGTCTACCGCATCGTCCAGGAGTCCCTGACGAACATCCGCCGCCACGCCCAGGCTTCCACGGCGTGCATTCGCGTCCAACGCGAGGAAGGCCGCCTGCGCGTCCTGATCACCGACAACGGCAAGGGCCTCCCGGCCACACCCCGCACCGGCGTCGGCCTGGGCTCGATGCGCGAACGCGCCGCCGAACTGGGCGGCGTCTGTGTCGTGACAGGCTCAGCCGGCACCGGCACCCGCGTAGAAGTCACCCTCCCGCTGCTCGCCACCTCACCCGACCGAAGAACCCCCTCGGTCTCCTGATCCGGTCGGGGGCCCGCCCTTCCCTGAGCCTTGAGAAGGGCGGGTCCTCTTTCCACCGGTCAGGAGGTGGTGCAGGTGTAGCTGGAGACGGCCGCGGTGTTGCCGCTGGGGCGGGTCACCTGGAAGCCGAAGCTCGTCGAGCCGCCCGCGCTCAGGGTGCCGTTGTAGGCGGCGTTCCTGGCCGTGACCGTCTGGCCGCTCACCGAGACCGAGGCGTTCCACGAGCCGGCCAGGGTGTGGCCGGCGGGCAGGGCGAAGGTGACGGTCCAGCCGGTGATGCCGGAGGTGCCGCCGTTGGTGACGGTGACCGGCTGCACGACGTACCCGCCGCTCCACTGGGTCTGGACGGTGCCGGCCGCGGTGCAGCCGCCGCCGTTGCCACCGCCCGAGGTGGTGGTGAAGGTGGCGGCCGGTGAGCTGCCCGACTGGTTGCCCGCGCCGTCGCGGGCGCGGACGTACACCTGGTACTGCGTCGAGGGGCTCAGCCCGGTGAGCGTGATGGAGGTGGTGACGCTCTGCCCGAGCAGGGTGTCGTTGCTGCCCTGCTCCCGGTAGACGTCATAACCCGCCAGCCCGGAGCCGCCGGCGTCGGTGGAGGCGGTCCAGGTGAGGGTCGCGCCACTGGAGGTGATGGCGGAGGCGGATGGGGTGCCGGGCGTCGTGGGGGCGGTGGTGTCGGTGCCGCCGCCGCCGAAGTACGTCGCCTCGCGCGAGGTCTGCCCGATGCCGTTGGCGCCGTTGAAGATGCGCTCCCCCCAGGAGGTCAGGCTGGCCGGGTCGAAGTTGTTCACCATGTCGAGGTATTCGACCCCGCCGCCGTTGCCGCTCCACGACCAGCCGATGTAGCCGATGCCCCGCGCCTGGGCCTGCGCCATGATCGTGTCCTCGTCGGGGTTGCCGTCGCTGTGGTTGTGCCCGAACTCGCCGATGACCAGCGGCAGCCCGGCGGTCCGGAAGGCGTCCAGGTACGCGGTGATCTCGGCGGCGGTGTCGTAGACGCCGTACATGTGGACGGAGAAGACCGTGTTGTCCTGCGGGTCGGCGTCGGCGACCCGCTGCGCGTTGTCCCGCATGACGGACTGCCAGTCCTGGCCCCAGTTGGGCGCGTCCACCATCAGCAGGTGCTGGAAGCCCAGGCTGCGCATGCGGGTGATGGCGTCGATGGTGGCGGAGGTCCAGGACGAGGGGTTGTTGTTGCCGATCGGCTCGTTGCCGATGTTGACGACGATGAAGTCCTCGGTGCCGGTGAGCGCGCTCTTGACGCTGTTCCAGTAGTCGACGGCCTGGTCCAGCGTGTACGCGCCGCTCTGCTCACCGTAGCCGGTCGTGTCGTGGTTTTCGAGGACGCATATTAACCGGTTCTGCCGACACAGCGAGACGATATTGGCGACGTCGGAGGCGCCGTTGGCCGGCCACCGGCCGCCGCTCAGCACCACCCGTACGGTGTTGGCGCGCAGCGCCTTGATGTGCGCGAAGGCGCCCGTCTGGCTCGTGTACCAGGTATGGGCGTGGCTGACGCCACGCATGACGAACGCGTTCCCGTTGGCCTCGACGATCCTGGTGCCGCTGACCCGGAGCCCGACGGCGGCGTGCGCCGGGGCGGCGGGGAGGATCAGCATCGTGAGGAGGAGCGACAGGAGCGCCGCCACGGCGGCCCCGAGTCGTGTGCTCATGGAGGGGTGCCCTTCTCTGTTAACCGGTTAGGTCGGCGGGCACACATGGTCCGCGCAAATCACGCCGATGTACAGGAAGAGGGGGCGGGGCGGTCAGGAATGCCTGGATCGGGGTGAAACTTTCACCTCGGGCGGCTCGTCGCGCAACGCCGGCAGGCCCAGCGCGATCGCCGTGAGCGCGCGGGTGAGCGTGGGCTCCAGCCGGGGGCAGGCGGCGGCCAGCTCGGGGTCCTCGGCGTAGACCTGGAGGATGGCGGGCGGCGGGTTGGAGGCCGGGTAGAGCATGCCGGCCAGCCCGCACGCGGCGCCCACCAGCTCGCCGCCCTCGCGCGCGGTCAGTCCGGCGACCGGGGCCACCTGCGCGCCCAGCTCGGCGGTGACCCCGATCGCCGTCCGCTTGTACGTACGGGCCGCCGAGACGGAGACGTTGTGCTCCAGGCTGTTGGACGAGTGGCTCATCAGGTCGCAGAACAGCGGCCGCTCGACCAGCGTGCCGGTCAGCACGCTCACCACCCGCCGCATGCCCTCCGCCTGCCCGGGAGGCTCGTCGCGAAGGGCCGCGGCCACGGCGTCGGCCCACGCGTGCCACTCCGCGGCGAGCAGCTCCAGGTAGATCTCCTCGCGGGTGCCGAAATAGCGCACGATGTTGGACTTCGCCAGCCCGACGGCGTCGGCGACCGCGCCCAGGCTGACGTTGCGCACCCCCGAGGTACGGGCGAGCTCGCGCGCGGCGGCGAGGATCGCCTCGCGCCGCTGCTGCTTGTGCTCGGGCCTCCTGGCCCGGCGAAACGCCGCCCTTGTCATGTCGTCAGCAGCATAACGCCCATAGATAACAGAACGCCGGTCTCTTGTTAGGTGAACGACGTTCTGTTAACGTCGCCCCCATATCCGCCATGGGAGGACTCTCGAGTGACCGAGATACGGATGAAGGTGAACGGCGACGTCGTGGCCCTCGACGTCGAGCCGTGGGTGAGCCTGCTCGACGCGCTGCGCGACAGGATCGGCCTGACCGGCCCCAAGAAGGGCTGCGACCAGGGGGCCTGCGGCGCGTGCACGGTGCTGGACGGCAACATGCGGATCAACTCCTGCCTGGCCCTGGCCGTCCAGTACGACGGTCACGACATCACCACCATCGAGGGCGTGGACCACCCGCTCCAGGAGGCGTTCGTCCGCCACGACGGCCTCCAGTGCGGCTACTGCACGCCGGGCCAGATCTGCTCGGCGATCGGCATGCTGGCCGAGCACGCGGCCGGGCAGCCCAGCGCGGTCACGGGCGAGGCGGCCGTGCAGCGGCTGTCGGAGCCCGAGGTCAGGGAGCGGATGAGCGGCAACCTGTGCCGCTGCGGCGCCTACAACGGCATCGTGGACGCGATCATGGACGTCGCGGGGGAGACCGGACGATGAGGCCGTTCGCGTACGTCAAGCCCGCCGACGTCGAAGCCGCCGTGCTGGCCGCCTCGACCGAGCCGAGAGCCCGCTTCATCGGCGGCGGCACCAACCTGGTCGACCTCATGCGCGAGGGCATCGAGCGGCCCGACACCGTCGTGGACGTCACGGGCCTGCCGCTCGACACCATCGAGGAGCTTCCCGACGGCGGCCTGCGCGTCGGCGCGCTCGTCCGCAACAGCGTGCTGGCCGCCGACCGGCGGGTCCGCGCCCGCTACCCGGTGCTGTCACAGGCGCTGCTCGCCGGGGCGTCCGCGCAGCTGCGCAACATGGCCACCGTGGGCGGCAACCTGCTGCAGCGCACCCGCTGCCCGTACTTCTACGACACCGAAGCCGCCTGCAACAAGCGTGAGCGCGGCGCCGGCTGCGACGCGCTGGAGGGGTTCAACCGCGGCTCGGCCATCCTCGGGGTGAGCGAGCACTGCATCGCCACGCACCCGTCCGACATGGCCGTGGCGCTCGCCGCGCTGGACGCCGTCATCGAGGTACGCGGCCTCGACGGCACCCGCCGCGTCCCCCTGACCGAGTTCCACCGCCTGCCCGGCGACACCCCCGACGTCGAGACCGACCTGGCTCCCGGCGAGCTGATCACCGCGGTCGAGATCCCCGCGCTCGCCGCCCCGTCCCGCTACCGCAAGGTCCGCGACCGCGCCTCGTACGCCTTCGCCCTGGTCTCGGTCGCGGCGGCGCTGGACGTCCGCGACGGCGTGATCGCCGAGGCCCGGCTGGCGCTCGGCGGCGTCGGCACCAAGCCCTGGCGGGCCAGGGAGGCCGAACGCCTCCTGGCCGGAGGCCCCGCCGACGAGGACGCGTTCGGCCGCGCCGCCGACGCCGAGCTGGCGGCGGCCACCGTACGCCCGGCCAACGCGTTCAAGTCCGGCCTGGCCCGCGCCACGATCGTGGCCACGCTGCGCGAGCTGAGCACCGAAGGGACCGCCCGATGACGACGTTCGCCCCTCCCGAGACCCGCACCCCCTACGTCGGCCGGGCCGTGGACCGCATCGACGGCGCCGCCAAGACCCACGGCGAGGCCCGCTTCGCCGCCGAGCACTCCTACCCCGGGCTGGCGCACGCCGCGATCGTGCACTCCACGATCGCGCGCGGCCGCATCACCGCCATCGACACCGCCGCCGCCCGCGCGGTGCCCGGCGTGATCGAGGTGCTCACCCACGAGAACGCCCCCGCCATGAAGCCCGCCAAGGGCGGCCCGCTCGACCTCAGCTCGATGGTCTCCGGCACCTCGGTCAACTACCTCGCCACCGACCAGGTGCACTGGAACGGCCAGCCGGTGGCCGTCGTGGTGGCCGAGACGCAGGAGACCGCCAGGCACGCGGCCCGGCTGGTGCGGCCGGCGTACGAGGAGCTGCCCGCGGCGGTGGACTTCGCCGCCGAGGCGCCGAACGCCGTACCCGTCAAAGGCAACCCGATCATGCAGCACGGCGCCGAGAAGGGCGACGCGGAGGCGGCGCTGGCCGCCGCGCCGATCTCGGTGGACCTGACGTTCAGCACGCCCGCCCTGAACCACAACGCGATCGAGCCGCACGCCACCACCGCCGTCTGGAACGGCGACGAGCTGACCGTGCACGAGAGCACCCAGAGCATCGCCTTCCTGCGCAGGCACCTGGCCAAGCGGTTCGGGGTGCCGGAGGGGAACGTGCGGGTGCTGTCGCCGTACGTGGGCGGCGGCTTCGGCGGCAAGGGCTCGGTGTGGGCGGGCACGCTGCTCGCCGTGCTGGCCGCGCGCGCGACCGGCCGTCCCGTACGCCTCGCGCTCACCCGCGAGGCCGTCTACCGGACCGTCGGCGGGCGCACACCCAGCACGCAGCGGGTCGCGCTGGGCGCCGACGCCCACGGACGGCTGACCGCGCTCATCCACACCAGCGTGTCGCACACCAGCAGGATCGGCGGCAACGCCGAGCCGATCACCGCGGCCTCCCGCCACCTCTACGCGGCCCCGAACATCCTGCTGCGCGAATCCTCGGTCCAGCTCGACCTGCTGGCCACCACGTTCATGCGGGCGCCAGGCGAGGCCATCGGCACGTTCGCGATCGAGTCGGCGATGGACGAGCTGGCCTGGCGGCTCGGCATGGACCCGATCGAGCTGCGCCTGGCCAACGAGCCCGAGCGGGACCCGGTGGGCGGGCAGGAGTTCTCCCACCGGCGGCTGCGTGAGCTGTACACGAAGGGCGCCGAGCTGTTCGGCTGGCACCGGCGCACCGAGGGCATGCGCGACGGCCGGCTGCTGGTCGGCATGGGCGTGGCCACCGCCTACCACCCCGCGATGCTCTGGCCCGCGAGCGTCACCGTGCGGCTGGCCGCCGACGGCACCGTGGTCGTGCGCTGCGGGATGCAGGAGATGGGCATGGGCGCGGCGACCGCGCAGGCCCAGATCGCGGCCGACGAACTGGGGGTGCCGCTGGAGTCCGTACGCGTCGAGTACGGCGACTCCGACCTCCCGGCCGCCCCCATGGCCGCCGGCTCCGGGCAGACCGCGAGCGTGGCCGCGTCCGTGGTCGCCGCCTGCGCCAAGGTGAAGCAGGCCGTGCTCGCCCTGGCCCGCCGCGCCCCCGGCTCGCCGCTGCGCGGCCACCGGCTCGCCGACCTCCAGGCCCGCGACGGCGGGCTGCACCACGCCGGGGGCGGGCAGACGTACGCGGACATCCTCGCCGCCGCCGGCCGCGACCACGTCGAGGGCGCCATCAAGCAGGGCATGCTCGGCTTCGTCGTGGGGATGCTGCGCGAGCGCCGCCGCTGGGTCAAGGCCGCCACCGGCGCGCACTTCTGCGAGGTACGCGTCGACCCCGACACCATGGAAGTACGCGTCGCGCGCTGGCTCAGCGTCTTCGACATCGGCACCGTGGTCAACACCAGGACCGCCGAGAGCCAGATGCGCGGCGGCATCGTCATGGGCCTCGGCCTCGCGCTGACCGAGCAGACCCTGGTCGACCCGCGCAACGGGCGGATCGTCAACCCCAGCCTGTCGGAGTACCACGTGCCGGTGCACGCCGACGTCCCGCGCCTGGAGGTGCACCACCTCGGCGACCCTGACCCCACCATGCCGCTCGGCATCGTCGGGGTGGGGGAGGTGGGCATCACCGGGGTCGCCGCGGCCGTCGGCAACGCCGTACGGCATGCCACCGGCACGCGCGTCGGCGACCTGCCGATCACCTTGGACAAGCTGATGTGAGCCGGTTTCCCCGGCGGGCGTGCCTAAGCTGATCTCAGCGATCTGAGGAGGCTCCCATGTCACGCCCGCCCTTCCCGCCGTTCACCGAGGAAACCGCCCGCATCAAGGTGCAGGCCGCCGAGGACGCCTGGAACACCCGCGACCCGGAGAAGGTGGCACTGGCCTACACCGAGGACACCGTCTGGCGTAACCGCGACGAGTTCCTGACCGGGCGGGCCGAGGTCGTCGCCTTCCTGCGCCGCAAGTGGGACAGGGAGCTGGACTACGCGCTGCGCAAGGAGCTGTGGGGGGTGCTCGGGAACCGGATCGCGGTGCGGTTCCAGTACGAGTCGCGGGATTCTTCCGGGCAGTGGTGGCGTAGCTACGGGAACGAGCAGTGGGAGTTCGACGAGTCGGGGCTGATGCGGCGCCGGGAGGCCAGCATCAACGACGTGCCCATCTCGGAGGCGGAGCGGCGCATCTTCGGGGTCAGGGGCGAGGACGAGCGCGGCGTGGACGTGCTGCCGATCTTCTAGCGCTGGGGCGCTGGGGCGCTTGGGCGCTCGGGCCGCGGGGCTTCGGTTGGGTCGCTTGGGCCAGGTTGCTTGGGCTGGGTCGCTTGGGTCGGGTTTTGTCGGGGGTCCCGGCGATCAGGGTGTGCGGATCCACATCGGGTCGCCGTACCGCTGCTCGACGCCCTCACCCGGCACGAAGTCCGGCGCCGTGCCCAGCACGACCAGCCCCTGCACCTTCAGATACCGGATGAGGCCCGCCGCCACCGAGAACACCGTCTCCATCGAGCCGCAGTGCGGCGGCATGTGCTGCCGCAGCACCTCCACCACGTCCTGCACCCTGAACT
Source organism: Nonomuraea sp. NPDC049421 (assembly GCF_040677005.1). Taxonomy (NCBI): domain Bacteria; kingdom Bacillati; phylum Actinomycetota; class Actinomycetes; order Streptosporangiales; family Streptosporangiaceae; genus Nonomuraea; species Nonomuraea sp. NPDC049421. Next base: position 158,227 of record NZ_JBFAQA010000011.1, on the reverse strand, counting down.
CCGTCGGCAGCAGGCCCGCCACCTCCTTGACGAAGTCCTCCGTCACCTGGGCCTGCACCACCACCGCGCCCTGCTGGTTCTTCCCCGAGCCATCGCAGTGGTGGCAGCCGTCGCTGTGGAAGGGAGCGACCGAGATCATGCCCGAGCCCAGGCAGGTCACGCAGCGGCCCTGCTCGGCGGCGTGCAGCGTCGCCGCCTCCCGGTCGGGGAGCGGGACGGCGCAGGAGCAGTGGTAGGCGTTGTAGGTGCCGGCCATGTAGTCGCGGTAGCCGATGAACTTGGGGGCGTCGACCCATTCGGTGGTGATCACATGCAGCTCGTTCATGAAACTCTTGTCCTTGTCGGCTGGGGTGACCACAACATAGCCCCGGCACCGGCCCGAAATCACAGGATCGGCCGAACCCATTACTTTCCGTAAGGCACTGGCTCTGTGAGTCTCGTAGGCTCTGGCCCCGCGAGCCTCGTCAGGCTGTGGTCGGCGAGTCGCGTAGGGCTTGGGCTGGAGAGTTCCGCAGTGCTTTGGCTAGTGAGCTTCGTAGGGCTTTGGCTGGAGAGGCGGGCCGCCTTTGAGCTCGTGGAAACCGGGAGTGCCCGCGACCAGCAGCACCCCGTCCCAGAGCCGCCCCGCGTCCTCACCCGTCGGCACCTGGGAGATGACGGGCCCGAAGAACGCGGTCCGGCCGGTCACGGCCACGATCGGCGTACCGACCTGATTGCCCCCGACGTGTTGGAGAGCCTCGGCCGTCGAGGCCCGCAACTCGTCGTCGTAGTCGTGCCCCATCCCCGCCTCGACCAGGTCATGGGGCAGGTCCGCCGTTTCCAGCGCCGTACGCAGATCAACGAGCCAGTCACCTCCGCCCGTCGTCCACAGGGCTGTGTAGAACCGGCCGAGCGCCTCCTGCCCATGCGTCTTGCGGACGGCCGCGCAGATGCGCGCCGGCACCCACAGGTACCCCTCGGGGTCGCCTTCGGGATCGTCCTCCCGCCCCTCGTTGAGCACCGACAGGCTCATCACATGCCACCGCACCTCGACCTCCCGCACCCGGCTCACCTCGACGAGCCAGCGCGAGGTCAACCAGGTGTACGGGCATGACGGATCGAACCACATGTCCACCGCCATCATCATGACCACCATCCTCGGGTTACCTTCATGAGTGTGCTGACCGTCGGCGTGGACCTGGCCGCCGAACCCCCGCGTACCGCCCTGGCCCGGCTGGACTGGTCCCCGGGCCGAGCCCACCTCACCCGCCTCGACCTGGGCGCGGACGACGCGACCTGCCTCGAAGCCATGATCACGGCGGACAAGACCGGCATCGACTGCCCCCTGGGCTGGCCTGCCCCGTTCATCGACTTCATCACCGCCCACCGCGAGGGAAACGTCACGGTGCCGCCCGGCGTACCCGGCCTGACCTGGCGCCGCGCCCTCACCCACCGCCTGACCGACCACGTCGTACAGACTCGAACCGGCCTCCGCCCCCTGAGCCCATCGGCCGACCGCATCGGCCACACCACGATGCGCTGCGCCGCCCTCCTCGCCGGTTTGGCCAGTTATGGCCACCCTGTAGACCGTCGCGGCACCGGCGCAGTGGCGGAGGTCTACCCGGCCGCCTCCCTGAAACTGTGGGGCCTTCCACACCAGGGCTACAAACGTTCCCGCAACCTGTCGTCGTTGAACACCCTCGTAGACCGGCTGAAGTCGTCGGCCCCCTGGCTCGACCTGGCCTCGTTCGAGCCGCTCTGCCGAAAGTCCGACGACGCCCTGGACGCCGTCATCTGCGCCTTGACCGCCCGCGCCGCCGCCCTGGGCAAGACCACCACCCCTGGGCCTGAGGAGTCGGCCACCGCAGCCACAGAAGGCTGGATAACCCTCCCCACCACCCCACTCGCCGACCTCGCCCCCTGAGACATCACCGGCCGGCGAGCACCTCCAAAACCCAAATACTCCCCACATCCCCGCCATACCAGAGCCGAAATTCAGCACCCGGCACGACATACCGCGCCGCGTCCTCGTACCAAAACTCCGCCTCACCCACGACCTCGCCGTCCCCAGGCGCCAAGGAGACAGCCTCGGCGACATCCACCTCAACCCCCAGCAGCAGCGGTCGCCCGCTCTCATCCGTCCCGATCCGCGCCATGAGCGACCGCGCCGGCAACGGCATCGGCTGCCTGAGCCCCGGAACCCGCACCCCCACCCGCGCCCGCACCGTCATTTGAAGATCCTCACCAGCCTGACCAGCCTCACCAGCCCATTACGCAAGAAGTATGCGGGCCCCTCCCCGGCAGCCGCGACCGCCTCAGCCTTGGCGAGATGCCGCGCGTCGATCTCGGCCTGCGTGACGACGTACGTCCCCCACCCCCGCTCCTGGGCCAGCTTCGCGAAGTTCTCCGCCTGCTCCCGCGTCGGGAAGAAGTACTTCCCCTCCAGCCCCTGGATGACCGTGTAAGCGCCCCTCTCCTCGACCGACTTGAGCTCCGCCTCGGTGATTGCCCGCCACAAGGGCACAACCCCCGCCGCCTCGAGCCCCGGCAGTACAGGCCCCAGCAGAGCCCCCTTGACCACCAGGAACTCTCGGCAGGAAGCCCCGAGATCGTCCCCTTCCCGCGCCCCCACGACGATGCAGATCTTCCCGCTGTACCGACCATGCACCCCGTTGGCGACCCGCTGACAGGGAGGAACATCCATCGTCCCGGTCACCGGCACCGTCTCCGGCGGAACAGTCGGATCCAGATATGCCGGAAGCGTCACCCGCTGATAGGCCGTGAACGACACATGACTCTGGACCCAGCACTCGATCCGAAACCGCGCCACCGACACGGTCTCCTCAAGCCGCCGACTCCCGAGCAGCCCAGTAAGCGTCACCCGCCCACCCGCCTGGGCAGCGATCACCTTCGGCGCCCGATCCCTCCGCACCCCCTCAACGGAGCCTTGACCGTGCACCCCTTCGGGATAGGAGCTGTAGATCAGCGGCAGAGCCGCCACAGGCTCGTCGGCAGACAAGTTGTGCACCGCGAACGCCGACCCAGCAACCAACGCCACAAGCGCCGCGACAACCGACCCCAGCTTCCACTTCATGCCACCCACTCCTCGACCTCAGGAGCGCGTACGAAAGCGGCACAGGACCAGGTTCGAAACCCAACCGTTTAGGCATGCCGGGACGGCCTGTGGAGCCGCGGCGGGGGAGCGGCGGGCGCTAATGCTGCGTGGAGCAGCTGGGCTTGTGGGTGGTCGGTGGAGCAGTGGGTTCGGGTGGCCGGTGGGAGGCGGTGGGGCCGGCTGTCCGACACCACCGCCCACCACCGGCTCACACGCCCTGACCGCTTAGGATCATCTCGAAGGTCCGCCGCGCAACAGCCACCAACGTCCAGGCCGTCTCATGCACGGTGCCTTGCTCCTGATCAGCCCGCCGCACGAACCCCTGCCCCCCAGCGGTGCACAGCTCGTACGCCATGGCCTGACACCCACAGGTGTGCGCGACAACCCGGATAACGGCCGCCCGAGACACCGGCTCGTACCAGGAGAGCTCTACCGGCTCGGGAAGCAGCGGCCCGACATGAGCCCCGTGATAGTCGGGAACGCTCAAAAGACCCGCCCCTCGAAGACCTCGACCAGATTCCGCAGCGCGGCCCCTACCCTCGCCATAACGATCCCCTGAACCTGATCGCTCTCCTGCGGCAGTCGATACCCGTGCCGCTCCAACACCTCCCTCACCTCGGCGGCGAGAAGGGGCGTGAACCGTACATCTGTGACCGTGTGACCCATGGGCCTGGACCTCCGCTTCTGAGGACGATCGACAAGTTTCTGGCAGGCAACAGGGCGTGGGGTTACGCCCTATGCAGCCAAGGACAGGGCTCTGAACGAACCTGACTGGTGAGCCGAAACCAGGCTACGAAGCTTCCCTATAGATGCCCTTGTCCATAGACAGATGCTCCTGTAGGGGGACGTGAGGGGGTCCCTACAGTGCTAGGCATGGCGGAAGAGTGGCAATTCGATCCCACAAGCCCCAAGTCAGCGCAGATAGCAGCAGAGCTGGAGAAGCGCATACGGGCCGGAGAGTACCCGCCCAAGCACCCCATTTACGAAGTGCGGCTTGTGCAGGAGTTCGGCGTAGCACGTGAGACCGCACGCAAGGCGACGGTGATCCTCAGAGAACGCGGCCTGATCTTTACCGTCCGCGGCATGGGCAGCTTCGTGTCAGAACCCAGCGCCTGGGCCGACTGATGCAAACGCGGGCACGGTTGTAGCGCCCAGCGTCACGAGCCGGGGCAAGGTCAGGCAACAGTGCCCGGCCGGCGGTTGGCGGCCGGGCGTAGGTCGGCCATGGCGAGACAGTAGGAGATCAACTTGACTGACCGGCCGAGCAATGACCGCTAGCTAATCCTTGAAAGGGTCTCGCGATCGCGGAAGTAATCATGCCGCTTGTGATCAGCTTGACCCGTGAAGGCACGGAAGGCGCCAAGCTTGTACGCAAGCCCGCTCTGACGTGTCTCCTTGAGGATCTCGAAGTCGCGGCTCAGAAGGCTGATGCGACGGTCGATCTCTGGGTCGGAGAGCTGCTCCTTCGTCTTGCGGGCAATCTGAGCTGCTGTCATGAAGTCACCCGTATCACGAAGAGCGCGATAGATGGGGTCATGCTCAATGACAGGGTCGGTCTCACGACGAGCAGCCGTACGGTTGAGGGCCGCAACGATCGCAACGCCTAGGGCCTTCGCCACAGGCGGCGGGAAGGCGTTCCCGATCTGGCGGTAGCTAGATGTCTTCTTGCCAGTGAACGTCCACTTGAACTCTTCCCCATCCCACCCCTGGATGCGGGCGACCATCTCACAGGTCAACTTGGGGCCGACCGCGAAGACATCGTCCGGCCCGGGAACGTCATTCGCTACCCCGAGGGCGTCTACGCCAAGTTCTGCCCAGGCCCGTTTGGCGCGGGTTGGCCCAAGATCGGCACCCCCATGCTTCTTGGAGCCACCCACGATGGTGGGCGCGATGTCGTTCGCCTTCTTGGCCCACTCTTCTGCTCCGCGCCACCCGTTGGCCGAGATCAAAGGCAGCAGAGCCTCGCCAACGGTAGGCGCCTCGCCCATCGGGGCTGGCCAGTGGAAGTGCACGAAGTCCTCAGGCTTCATTGCTACGAGCACGAACCTGGGTCGAAGCTGGGGTACGCCGAAGTCAGACGCATGGAGGAGATTCCACTCAGCCGCGTAGCCGAAATCAGCGAGCTTGTCGAGGACATGCTGGCGGTAGCCGGCGAAGCGGGGCATGCTGAGCCCTCGGACGTTCTCCAGGAGCAGCGCCCGTGGCTGAACAACCTTGACTTGCTCGACCGCCCAAGCGAAGAGGTCCCGCTCATCGGTTGCGCCCAGCTGCTTGCCGGCAATCGTGAACGGAGGACAGGGAACTCCGCCAGCCAGGAGATCGATAGGCGCTCGTCCAGGTCCAGGGGCGTAGTCCTCCGGATCCCAGACAGCCGGGTCCGCGACATCACCCTTGACCACCTTCCAATGTGGCCGGTTGTGCCGCAGGGTGTTCACGGCGTTCTCGTCCAGCTCCACGGCCAGTTCGTGCTCGAACCCAGCCTTCTCGAGCCCGAGCGCCTGCCCACCCGCGCCGGCGCAGATCTCGATGACACGAAGCGGTTCAGCCACGAAGGCCCCTTTCACTTGCTTGGTGGCACGCGGGTACGTCACCACATGTATCTTCGCGGAGAAGGCCCGGAACGACGTGATTATCGGTGCGGAAGTGTCTGAGACCAAGAGGGACGAGGCCAGAAGACAGGCCCACGAGCGAGGCGTCTACCCCGCCCCGCTCAACGAGGGACGCTCGCGCAACATGCGTGCCAACAGGAGGGCCAACACCAAGCCCGAGGTGGCGTTGCGCAGTGCCCTGCACCGGCTCGGCTACCGCTACCGCAAGGACTTCCGTCTCGATCTCGGCGAAGTCAAAGTGCGTCCCGACATCGTCTTCACGGCCCGCAAGGTAGCAGTCTTCGTGGACGGCTGCTTCTGGCACGTCTGTCCGGAGCACGGCCGCGAGCCGACCACCAACGAGTGGTATTGGACGCCGAAGCTGCGCCGGAACATCGAGCGTGACCACAGAGTCAACGCAGCGCTCGACGCCGCAGGCTGGACTGTCCTGCGTCTGTGGGAGCACGAGCCGCTATCCTCCGCAGTTGAGGCGGTTGTCGCCGCGGTTGATCGAAGTTTCGAATGCTCGTGCGATAGTAGTTCATCCACGCCGTGAACGAGTCACTGTCGACCCAGGCGCTGGACGCGACAGGGCGCGACTGTGCTTATTAAGGCAGCCGATTTTTCCCTGTGCCTGAGTTTCGCACCTTCCTGTACGCGCGCCTCGCCCTTTCGGCCTCGGCGCGGCCTCTGTACCAAGCGGTGACTAGCTTTGGGAGCCACTCGCCGATCTTTTCAGGGTGCCTAATTGTGTACAGGATAGCAACCAAGATCAGTGCTGCCGCTCCACCTATGCTTGCTGCTGTTGTAGTGAGCAGGTCCAAAATAGGAGGGGTGCTCATCGCCGCCTGCCGTCGCGAGGAGCTGAACCCTCGTAAACGTCTCTCATGGTCCCTCGCCAAATTAACGCTTCACAATTGCTTTATGGGTGGGATGAAGCAGGTCATGCTGTGCGCATGTGGGTAGAGTTTGCTGCTCCATGCCGTAATGGCCGCGCTCGCCGGGCGCCTGCAACGGTATGTCGGAGTAGCCTCCGTGAAAGCTGGTCGGGATTTACAGGCGATCGTTAACGACTCGGTGACCGTCAGTGCAGTGTCCGCCAGAGGCGGTACGCACGCTCGTCGCCGTCTGGGTGGCCGAAAGTGGCGGCTTTCTTATACCACGCTATCGCTTCCGTTACATCTGCCTCAGATTCGGCCATGATCCCGAGCTGGAACGCGGATAGTGCATCCTCCTTGTCTGCTGCTAGGGATAGGTAGACGCGGGCCGCCGCAAAGTCTCGCGCACGCTGATATCCGAGGGCGTATCTACGCGCCTCTTCCAAAGACTCTTGGATGGACGCTGGTGGAGTGTATTCACGATTTGCAACTGCAGCCACGGCGGCCCAGAAACGGACGTCATCCACGTTGCCGTGGAGATGATGCAGAAGTGCAAGCTTGGCCGGCGCGTCGCTAGTCTTCGTCTCGCTCGCCTCCCGGAGCAATCGCGTGCCATACTCCTCGCCGAGCAGCTCAATCGTGTGTTCCCGGCGCGCCCCTGTAAAGTCACTTGAATCGTTTTCTTTCTTCCCAGGCTGGCTTCTCGGCGCTGCGCTTAAAGCCTTCCTGACGAAGGCGGTCGCCTCGTTGTAAACCTCCATGCGCTTTTCGTCGGACCAGCTCGAATATCGAGGATCGTCTAGGCGAAGGAGAGTCAGCATCAAGACAATCAACCCTGCCCGCCCTGGCCTTATAGTTGCGCCGCTCTGCCATCGACTTATTTGCGATTCGTGGATCGAGCAGGTCTTCAAGCTCGGGTCGATGTCAACAAAGTCCCGGGCTGTGGAAGCGGATTGCTTAGCGATACTGCACGGGCGATGTCCGCGATCGGCGATCGCGTCGCGGATCAGCCGAGCTGTCTCAGGAAGCGAATCCGCGGTGGTGCCAATGGGCATGGCAGGCCCCTTAGGGATGAACGGCCGACACTTCGGGAAAATCATGCCATAGGCCAATGACGCCCGGAGTCGAGTTCCGCGCGTTGTCGGGTTGCATTTTCTTGCACTTCGTCCGGGACCGGCGCATGTTTGCTGTCGGCCAGGAAGCGGGTCCCTCAAGCAAGTCGGCTCGGTAGCTCCGGGAGGGCAGCCTCAGGTCACTGGTCAGGGATTTCTCTGCGTGCGCTGAGATAGAAGCCGATGAGTAGGGATTCTCAGTCGCCGGAGCGTGGCGACACACCAGGGCATCGTTCGGGGCCTATCGGAGGTGCTGCCTAAGAGGCGATCGCCTGACCGGCGCCCATGGCGTGCAAGACGGTGCAATTACGTGCACCTTGCACGGTGCTCTTGGCGCTTTGCTATTGCATATTTGATCTGTAACATACTATAAGCGTCTGGCGAGGCTCTGCAGCTGCCGGGGTCTCGTGCTTGTTGCTACCGCTCTCACCAATCGGTGCTGCCGTCGAGCATGGGCGAAGCATGGCCATTGAGCAGTGGGAGCAAGCGAGGGATGCCGCTCTGAACTTGGTCAGACGGAATGGTGAGCCGACAGGAATCCCATCGTCCGCTCAATCCATGGTCATGGGGTGCGTTCCCCTTGATCCATGAGGTGGGAATTGAGCACACCGCTTCGGCTTTGAAGTCCGCAGTCAGACGGACTGCTACAAGCTGCCATGCTTGATCATTTAGCATCGTCTCATATTCATGGCGGGATAGGAATAGGACGAGGCGATGCCGACGTAGTGATGCTTTAATCTCGAGGTGCAGGCAAGTATTGTCGTCAGTTCTGACATCGATATCGTATCCGTAGGCATCGGAATGCTGGGACACGTGCTCAACATGCGCGTTGGTCGATTTTCTGAGTAGTTCGACTAGAGCGCGTTCGCCTGCTGCACCGATCCTGGCTCGCTGAGCGAGATCAACCTTGCCCCACAGAGCGTGAAGCTGTCTGAACGCCTCAGAAGTGCTCAGTCCGATGACCTCTGAGGCTCGCAGAGCGTCGTCCGGTAGTTCGCCTGGGCTCTGTACGAGGACATCCGCGTCCTGAAACCAGGGAAGGCTTTTCAGCGTCGCTTCGAAGACCCGCTCAGCGATGCTGCCTGGCGTCTGTGCGTCTTCAAGCAGGCCCGCCTCACTGAGCCATCCGTACGCTGCGTCGTACTGCGTGGGCGTCAGGTCGCTGAAATCGGGGTGAGTAGTGAAGAGGACACGGCAACGCCGCTGTCCGATGGCCGGCAATCTCTCCAGCCACCGGACAGCAGCACGCAGGACGGGTTCAGGCGGCAGGGGCACGAAGGTGACCCATCAGGACCTGCAAGTCGAGCTTGTCGAGTCCGCCTCCGATGGCAGGTTCCTCGTACAGGTCCGCAAGTTCACGGACGGCTGGATCATCGAGGATGCTGCCCATGAACAGCAGTTTGTCGGCCAAGCGTTGTTCGACGAGTTCGTCAATGGTGCCCTCGGACGCCAGTACGGTGACTCTGGTCTCGGTGTCCGGGGGCAACCCCAAGCGGTGGATGCGGTCCAGGCTCTGGAGGAACCGACCGGCCGCGAAGTCCCGGTCGACGTAGACCGCGTCATGGCACTCGTGGTGCAGGCTGATGCCCTCCCCGAGAGTGGCGGGGTTGGAGAGCAACACCATGCATTTGGGGTCGTTCCTGAAGCGAGACAGCTCCGCGTCGCGGTCCTCGGTGCCGCCATGCACCATGGCCGGCTGGAATTCGCCGAGGATGCGATTGAGCGTGTTGAGGCTTCGTATGAAGGTGGACCACACCAGGGTCTTTCGACCTCGCTCGGCGTTGGCCGCGACAATCGCTAGGGTTTCCTGATACTTGGGGGACATCTCGTAGCTTGGCAGGTCACGCATGAGGGCTGAAAGCGGTGACGTGTCAGGCACCGACAGCGGCGGCACTCGGTACGCGAGCGGCTCATATCGTGTGGTCCCCACGGACAGCAAGGCGGGACTGGTCGCGGCCATGAGCATGTAGACGACGATTCTTCCCAGCGTAAGGAAGTCAGCCTCTGCGCCGGCGGCTCTGGCCGAGAAGCGTCCGCGCAAGGCGTTGTAGATCTCCTTGTGCAGAGGCGGCATGGGGACGACACGCAGGGCGGTCGTCACCGGGGGAAGGCCCAGCTCTCTCTTGGTCGTCCTGGTGAACAGCGGGCGCAGCACCTGGCTGGCCTTCGCAAGATCTCCGTCTCCGACTGCCTGGATGACCTTCTGCCGCCCGTGCCCAGGCCATACAAAGGCGAAGAGGTTCTCCAAATCCTTCGGGCCGTTGGGCGCGGGCGTGCCCGTAAGGATGAGCCGGTGCTTGGCTCTTGGTCCCAGGGCCAAGCACGCGGCGCCATACGTACCGTCGGCCCCCAGCTTCATTCTGTGTGCTTCGTCGAGCAGGAGCATGGACGGACGGGCGGACAGCCAGTAACCGAGATCGTTCGCGACGCCGTCGAACCGTAGCCGTTCGTAGTTGACGATCAGCGCATCGGCGGAGGGGTCGTTGTCTTTGCCGTAGACCTGCATACGCAACGGATCAGCGAGGCACTGCTGGTTCTCGAAGAGCCACGACTCGTAGCAGGATTTGGGCCCGACAACGAGGAGGCGTTCGACCCCGTCGCGGCGCAGAGCCTGAAAGACGCCCAAGCCCACGCGGGTCTTGCCGGCCCCAGGTACAGAGAAGTTTGCGCCGTGTCTCAGTGAGAGCAGCCGCGCGATGTCCCGGAGCTGGAACTCGGTGAGATCGCCTGTCCACGATGTGCCCAGCAACTGCGGAACATCGGCTGGAGTCACTTCGGTTGAAGGCTTGGCTCCGTCTAGCCTCTCGCCCATGGCTTGCGCGTCCGCGGCGGAGCCGGTTGCCAAGGCTGCGAGTTGTGGGTCCCAGACGACAGTGGCAGGTTCAGGCCAGGATGCTAGCGCGAGCAGGTTAACGAGAAGGTCTTCGACATCAACCTCAAGCTCGCCAGACATGCGCAGGACACCACTGCGGAACTTGAGCGCTAGGCGTTTGAGGTCCTCCTCGTGTTCGCTGCTGGCGCGTAGACGCGCCCTAGCAACTCCATCGCCGAAACCGATTTCCAGGCTGGCCTTTGAGGCGGTGCTCGGCATCAGTCTTCCCGCGTCGCGGCCAGCAGCCACTCAACCCCGTCGCCGGGCGAGCTGAAGGTCCGGCTCGCTTGTCTGGCAAGTCTCGCAAGGCTCTCTCGCAGCTCTAGCAGAGCGTCGTCGAAAGCGTCCTCGTCCAGAACGCGCTTCGCCTTGGCTTCAGCGAACTCCGTCGCACATTGCCGGACGTAATCCGCTGCATCGGTGAGACGCTCCTGAACAGCGATCTTGCGCTTCTCCAGCTGAGCGTTCTGGCCTGCTAGCTTCACCGCTACGTCGAACGTCTTGCGGGCGGATGTAATGAGCCGGCCTGCTTCTGCTTGCTCCTCCGCCTTTACCTTGTCGCCAGCCACGCTGGCTGCTTTCGCCTGAAGTAGCTGGTCGGTAAGGGCTTGAGCTGCTTTGACGGACACTGCAGCGTCGGGCAGCGAGACGCCAGGAAGTCCGGGGATGTTGACCGTTCCAGGTGCCTGAACCTGGGGGCGGAGCTCATCAGGCAGACGTTCATTCAGGTATCTGCTGTGGAAGTCTGCCTCTGCGAGCCGTAGCGAGGTCTTGGGATAGTTGAGCACGACCATCGCGAGCCTGGACTCTTTGAGCTGTTCAGCAGCCTCAGGATCAGTCTCGGCCTTCTTCGCGAAGTCTCGCTGGAGCTCTCGAAGCTTCTCCTGGTGCTCTTCGAAGTCGACGAGTCGCAGCTGTGCGCCGTCGCTGGTTTTGCTGCGTTCGATGGCCTCGTTGATCATCTGGTAGACCCAGCGGTCCTGACGGAGGGTCTTCACCTTGATGTTGAAGTCGCGGGCCACGTCCTCTTCGCGCCGCCCGCTGGCCAGCTCCTCCTCGATGGCGATGAGGCGGTTGATGTAGGAGTAGTCCCGGCGCTTGTCCCGTCGTAGCTGGAGGGCGAGTTCGACATTGTTGATGTCACGGCGGGAAGTGTCGGCGGGAAGCACGCCGACGCGGATGTCCTTGGTGCCTAGGTCTCGCAGGGCCGCACAGCGGGTGTTCCCGTCGACGATGATGCCGTCAGGGCTGATGATCCCCGGCTCCCGTTGCCCGAAGTCATCAAGCTCTTCCATGAGCGCCGTATAGTCAGGATCCGTCTGCTTGGGGTCGGAAGCCTTCTGGCGAAGGAGATCATGGAGATACGCCTGCGCGGACTCGCTCCACGGCGTCTGCTCCAGGACTTGGTTCCGCTGCGGATCCAGGGTCCTCTGGGCACGGATGCGGTGGGTATCAGGGTTGAAGTACAGCATGTCGACGGGCATCGAGATCACGTACAGGTGTTTCTGCTCGCCGCGCCAGTCGACCGTAATCTTGCCCCCGTTCTCAGACATGGCTTGCTTGAGACGCTCCTCCACCAAGGAGCGGATCCTCTCGCCCTCAGGGGGAACACCGAACTTCACAGCCATGCCGTTGCCTCCAAGGACTCTAATAGCAAGCACTCCAGGCATCATGATAGAGAGCGTTTACGAGACCCCGAATTGATTCAGAGGCCGCATCCCCGCCCGGAGAAGACGGAGCTAGACGCATGACGCTTCCCGCCTGGAACGATCCGCAGTACAAGGCTGGGACTATGGTGAAGTCCGCGCTGTGGCTTGTGCAAGTGGTTGGTGAGGGCAACACCTTCACTAAGGAGCAGGTCCGCCAGGCATTCCCGGGCGTTTCGCAGGTAGACCGGCGCGTACGCGATCTTCGCGACTACGGCTGGGTCATCCTCACCAACACCGAGGATGCCACGCTCACCGCCGAGGATCAGCGCTTCGTCAAGGCTGGCGTGCCGGTATGGGATCCTGCCGCCCGCCGAGCGGCAGCGCCCAACAAGGCGATATCAGCCAAGGAGAAGCAGGCTGTCCTGCAACGTGACGACTACTTGTGCACCGTCTGCGGGATCTCTGGTGGTGAGCCCTACCTTGAGGACTCGAATCAGACGGCAGTGCTCTCCGTCGTGCGCGTAGAAGTGGTCCTGCCAGATGGTAGCGAGGAGATACTCCTCGCTACTCAATGTAAACGCTGTCGTGCGGGGCGAGGCGGAGACCCGGTTCGTGCTGACGAAGTCCTCGCGAATATCAAGGCCCTCGAATCGCACGAGCTGCGGCGACTCAGCCGATGGATGCAGCGGGGACGTCGCGGCTCAACTCCTTTAGAGCGAGCGTGGGCTTCTTATCGGCGATTGCCTGAGGAAGCGAAGCGAGAAGTTCTTGCTGCTCTAGAGGAAGGGCAGCAGCAGTTGGACGGCTACGTTCAGCGATCGGGTTGATTGGCCCCAGAAATTTGCATAACGGACAAATCGGTGTAGAGATGTCCTCTGAGGCGGATCATCCTGCAGCTTGCTGTGTCGTACCGCCACCGAGCTGACCTGTCCCGGAGTGTCCGACCAGGTGTAGCCCACAATGAGTCATGCTTCGCGGGGCGCTTGGTGGCGCTCCACGGCGGTTGCAGTGCGGCTTACGTCGCCGGCTGCGATCGCCTCCACCAGTTCCGTGTGGACCTCTACCCGGTGCTCTAGGTAGGTGGTCGGGTCGGTGGTGGAGTCTGGGGTGGCGTGGGTGGAGAGGTCTGAGATGCAGCGGGTCATTGTCAGGTAGACCGCCTTGGCCAGGTGGTTTGGGGTTATGTCGGCTATGCGTTCGTGCAATGCCAGGTTTGCGCGGAGGAAGCGGTCTCGGTCGGACGTTGCGCGCCTCAATGCTGTGAGGAGTTTGCGTAGGGCGGTGATGTCGCCTTTGGTGCGGTGGCGGGCGGCGTCCAGGGCGATCAACGGTTCCAAGGAGTCGCGTACGGCTATGGCGTCGGCCACCGTTGTCGGCATCGTGCGGACCGAGAGCAGAGTGTGGCGGAGGCGGACTATTGGGTTGGGGGCGGCGACGAACAGGCCGCCGTTGCGGCCCGGGCGGATCTCCACCGTGCCGCGGTCGCTGAGCAGCCGGGCCGCCTCGCTGATCGTGGCGCGGCCGTAGCCCGACAGGTCGCGGAAGTCGTCCATGGTGCCGATCAGGTCGCCGGGGCCCAGGCCGCGGGTATCGATCATGGACTCGATGTCGGCGGCGAGGGATTCTGCGCGGGTCGGAGGTGAACCGGAAAACACCCGAACCATTCTGGTCAATTGAGCGCGGCGGCGCTACGCTCCGGGTCAAGCCTTTGGAGGACGATGTGACCCCGCTGCTGCGCCAGGTCCTGAGCCAGATCGACGGGCCCGATCCCCGGGTCAACGAGGTGGTCTCCGCGCTCGTCAAGCACCTGCACGCCTTCGTCGAGGAGGTGCGGCCCACCGAGCGCGAGTGGATCGCGGGGCTCGACTTCCTCATAGAGACCGGGCAGATGTGTACGCCGCATCGGAACGAGTTCATCCTGCTGTCCGACATGCTCGGTTTGACCAGCGCCGTGGACGACGTGAACAACGAGGGTCCCGAGGGCATGACGCCGTCCTCGGTGGAGGGGCCGTTCCACTCGCCCGCCCCCGTGCGGGAGCCGGGCGCCTGGATCAGTGAAGGGCCCGAGCGGGAGCGCGGGACGCCGACCGTGGTGCAGGGGCGGGTGCTCGACTGCGACGGCACGCCGCTGCCGGGCGCCTCGGTGGACGTGTGGCAGGCCAACGACACCGGCCTGTACGACACCCAGGACGACAGCCAGGACCTCGGCAACCTGCGTGGCCTGTTCACCACCGACGCGGATGGGCGCTACTGGTTCCGTACGATCCGGCCGAGCAGCTACCCCGTGCCCACGGACGGCACCGCGGGGCGGCTGCTCGGAGCGATCGGGCGGCATCCCATGCGGCCCGCGCACTTCCATTACCGGGTCACGGCCGCCGGATACCGGCCGCTGACCACGCATGTCTTCCTCGCCGGCGACCCCTATCTGGGCTCCGACGCGGCGTACGCGGTGAAGGACGCGCTGGTGCGCGAGCCGGTGCGGCGTACGGACGGGTGCGAGGAGATCACGTTCGACATCAAGCTGGTCCCGCTGGACTGGAAGGAGGGGCAGTGAGGCTCGTCGGGGTCCGCGTGCGCGGGGACGACGTCGTACGGGTCGCGCGGCTCGACGGCGACACGGTGACGCTGCTCGCCGAGGTGAACGAGTTCTGGGCCGACGCGCGTAGCCTGGTCGCCAAGGTGGCGGGCATCAGGGAGGGGCTGCGGCTGGCCGACGGCAACGTGACGCTCTCCACGGACGCCGTGACGTTCGTGCCGCCGGTGCCGCCGTCCGCGCGGGTGATCTGCGTGGGATTGAACTACCGGGCGCACGCGGCCGAGGGCTCCTTCGAGGTGCCTGAGCATCCGACGTTGTTCGGGCGGTGGACGGCGTCGCTGAGCGTGGGCGGGGTGCCGGTCGCGGTGCCGGCCGGTGAGGCGGGGCTGGACTGGGAGGGGGAGGTGGCGGCGTACGTCGCCGAGCCGGTGCGCGACGCCGACCCCACGACCGCGCTGAGGGCCGTGCTCGGCTACTCCACCTTCAACGACCTGACCGCGCGCCGCGCCCAGAAGCTCACCAGTCAGTGGACTTTGGGCAAGAACGCCGACCGCAGCGGCCCTTTGGGACCGCTCGTGACCACCGACGAGGTGGGGGATCTGCGGGACGGGCTGCGGGTGCGTACCAGGGTGAATGGGACTGTTGTCCAGGACGGCAACACCCGCGACATGATCTTCGGCGTCGGCGAGGTGCTGTCGCTGATCAGCCGTACGCTCACGCTCAACCCCGGCGACGTCATCGCCACCGGCACCCCCGACGGCGTCGGCTACGTGCGCACGCCGCCCTGGTTGCTGCAGCCCGGTGACGTGGTGGAGGTCGAGATCGACCGGCTCGGCGTACTTCGTACTCCCGTCACGGCCACCCTTCCCTGACCGCGCGCGCCCGGCGTGCGAGGCCGGGCGCGCGGCGGCCGTTTAACCGGTGGGAAACTGTCGGACCCCGGTGATACACATCAGGTCCGCGTACGCTCACCACACCGGCCGGGGAGACCATGTCCGTGACCACCAGCTCCGAGTTCGTCGTGACCGGTCCGCGCTTCGACCGGCGCGGCCCGGTGCGCTGGCTCTGGTCCCACCTGCGCCGGCATCCGGTGCAGCTCGCCGGGTTCCTCGGCGGCTCGCTCGTGATGATCGTGCTCAACTCCGCCGTCCCGCAGCTCACCGGCGCCGCGTTCGACGCCGTGCTGGGCGGCGGTGGCGGCGCGGCCCGCACGCTGGGGCTGATCGTGGTGACGCTGCTCGCCATCGTGGTCGCGCGCGGGCTGTTCGACCTGGTGGCCCGCATGTCCAGCGAAATGCTGGCCAAGCGGCTCGAACGCGACGCGCGCGACGAGCTCTACGCCAGCCTGCTCGGCAAGAGCCAGACCTTCCACAACCGGCAGCGGGTCGGCGACCTGATGGCCCGCGCCGCCAACGACATCAGGCAGCTGTCCTTCATGATCTCGCCCGGGGTCGATCTGATCGTCGACTCCGGGTTGCAGGGGCTGGTGCCGTTGTTCTTCATCGCCGCCATCGACCCTCGGTTGCTGCTGGTGCCCGGGGTGTTCGGGGTGATCTTCGTGTTCGCGCTCTGGCACTACATGCGCCAGCTCAACCCGGTCGCGACGCAGATGCGGGAGCAGTTCGGCGAGGTCAACGCCGGGCTCAACCAGGCGGTCCGCGGCATCGAGGTGATCAAGGTGATGGCGCAGGAGGGGCAGGAACGCGTGCGGTTCCGTGCCAACGCGCGCCGCTACCGGGATCTTTTCGTACGCAACGGGCTCGTCCAGGCTCGCTATCTGCCGACGTTGCTGTTCGCCTGCGCGCTCGCCGGGGCTCTGTGGCACGGCCTCTATCTGCAGGGCATGGGTGCGATCACCGTGGGCGACCTGGTGGCGTTCATGGGGCTGATGGTCATGCTGAGCTTTCCCACCCAGATGTCGATCTTCACCTTTTCGCTGGTGCAGATCGGCATCGCGTCCTCCCGGCGCATCCTCGGCATCATCACCGCCGAGACCGAGCTGCACCAGCCCGCCGACGGGCACGCCGGCCGCATCTCCGGCGAGATCGTCTTCGAGGACGTCACGTTCGGCTACGACGACGGGGAGCCGGCGCTGCGCGGGGTCAGCTTCACCGTCAAGCCCGGCGAGACGGTGGCGATCGTGGGGGAGACCGGGTCGGGCAAGAGCACGCTGACCAAGCTGGTGCCGCGCATCTACGACGTCACGTCCGGGCGCATCCTGGTCGACGGCGTGGACGTACGCGCATGGGACCTCGACTCGCTGCGGTCCCAGATCTCCACGATCGAGCAGGACATCGTGCTGTTCTCGCGGTCCGTGGCCGAGAACATCGCGTTCAGCATGGGGCAGCGGGCCGATCGGGAGGCCGTGATCAGGGCGGCTGAGGACGCGCAGGCCGCCGAGTTCGTGGCCGAGCTGGAGGACGGCTACGACACGGTGATCGGGGAGCGTGGGGTCACCCTGTCGGGTGGGCAGCGGCAGCGGCTGGCCATCGCGCGGGCGCTGCTCACCGACCCGGCGATCCTCATCCTCGACGACTCCACCAGCGCCATCGACTCCGCCACCGAGGACAAGATCCAGCAGGCGATCGGGCGGGTGCTCGAAGGGCGTACGACGTTGCTGATCACCCATCGGCTCTCGCAGATCCGCTGGGCCGACAAGGTCGTGCTGTTGCGGCGGGGTGAGCTGGTCGACTGCGGGACCCACGACGAGCTCATCGCGCGTAGCCGCCTTTATCGCCGCATCTTCGCCCATTACGACGAGGCCGACTACGCCGGGCCCGATGACGGCGCGTCCGGAGATGGCGGGTCCGCCGGCGGGTCCGCCGGCGGAGCGGCTGGTGACGGGGTGTCCGGTGGCGGGGCGCAGGCGCTCGCGCAGGAGCAGGGGGGTGTGCGCTGATGGGCTTCATCATGGACGGCCTCGACGCCGAGGACTACGACCGCACCTACAACGATCGTGACCTGTTGCGCCGCATCCTGGCCTACTTCCGGCCCAAGCTCGGGTCGATGGTGCTGGTCGCGGTGATGATCGTGCTGTCGTCCACCAGCCAGGCGTTCGTGCCGCTGCTGACCAGCCACGTCGTGGACGCCATCGCCGACGGCTCGATCGGGCGGGTCGGGTGGATGTTCGTGCTGGGGCTGCTGGCGGCGGGGGCGCTCGGGTGGGTGTTCAACTTCGTACGCCAGTCGTTCAGCTCGCGCGTCACCGGCGACGTCGTGCTCAACCTGCGCGAAGACGCCTTCGACGCGGTGCTCGAGCGTGACATGTCCTTCTACGACGAGACCCCGTCGGGGCGCATCGTCAGCCGGGTCACCTCCGACACCGACGACTTCGCCACCGTCTCCACGTTGACGATGGACCTGATCAGCCAGGTGCTGATGGTCGGCATCGTGACGGCGCTGCTGTTCCTGCGCAGTGTCGAGCTGGCGCTGCTGACGTTGCTGGTCGTGCCCGTGGTGGTGGGGCTGGCGCTGCTGTTCAGGCGGCTCGCGCGGGCCAGCACCCGCCAGGCGCAGCGCTCGCTCAGCCGGGTCAACGCCAACCTGCAGGAGACCATGGGCGGCATCGCCGTCGCGAAGAACTTCCGCCAGGAGCAGCAGGTCTACGACGAGTTCCGGCCGATCAACCGGCAGAGCTACCAGGTGACGTTGCGGCAGGGGTTCGTCTTCTCCGGGATCTTTCCGGTGCTCTTCCTGGTGGCGGGGCTGGCGACCGTCGCGCTCGTCCAGCTCGGCGGCTCGGCGGTGCTTCGTGGCGGGTTGACCGCCGGTGACTGGTATCTGTTCCTTCAGGGGGTCGCGCTCTTCTGGATGCCGCTCACGTCCATCGCGGCGTTCTGGTCGCAGTTCCAGCAAGGGCTGTCGGCGTCGGAACGGGTGTTCGCGCTGATCGACGCGCCGCCCCGGGTCGTGCAGACCGACGCGAAGGCAGTCGGGCGGCTGGCCGGGCGCATCGAGTTCCAGGGCGTGACGTTCGGGTACGACCCCGCGCACCCCGTACTGCGTGACTTCGACCTGACCATCGAGGCGGGCGAGAGCGTGGCCCTCGTCGGGCACACCGGGGCCGGCAAGTCCACGCTCAGCAAGCTGATCACCCGGTTCTACGAGTTCCAGGACGGGAAGCTGCTGATCGACGGACACGACATCCGTACGCTCGACCTCGGCTCCTACCGGCGGCAGATCGGTGCGGTGCCGCAGGCTCCGTTCCTGTTCAGCGGCACCGTCGCCGACAACATCCGCTACCCGCGGCCCGACGCCACCGACGAGGAGGTGCTGGCCGCCGCCTCGGCCGTGGGCGACGGCGACTGGATCGAGGCGCTGCCCGACGGGCTGCGCACCGACGTCGGCGAGCACGGGCGGGCGCTGTCGATGGGGCAGCGGCAGCTCGTCGCCCTGGCCCGGCTGCTCATCCAGGACCCGGCCATCGTCGTCCTCGACGAGGCCACGGCCAGCGTCGATCCGCTGACCGAGGCGCAGATCCAGGAAGGGCTCGACGTGGTGCTCGCCGGCCGCACCTCCATCGTCATCGCCCACCGGCTGTCCACCATCGAGCACGTCGATCGCATCATCGTGCTCGACCACGGGCGCATCGTGGAGGAAGGCGACCACGCCTCGCTGCTGGCGCGCGGGGGCCGTTACTGCCAGGTCTACAACACCTACTTCCGTCACCAGTCCCCGAACTACCGCGCGGGGACGGGCTTCGTCCCGGTCAGCGAGACCCAGCTGACCGGCTCGGCCTGATCGGCTCGGCCTGATCGGCTCGGCCTGACCGGCCCAACTGACCGGCTCGGCCTGATCGGCTGGAGTCGGTGGTGGGTGCTTCGGGTTGGTTGGTGGCCGGGGGTCCGTGGCGGTGGGTGGGTTATGAGGCCGTCTGCTTGCGGGCTTGGGCGCCCAGGTTGGGGACGCCGAGTTGTCTCTTGAGGAGTTCTGCCTCGTGGTCCGGGAGTTCCCGGCGGATGGTCAGGGCGTTGTCCATGAGGGGGTTCGCCGTCAGGCGGACCTGGCGGACGCCTTCCGCGAACGCCTCGGGGTCCCAACCACCTGTGACCTCGGCTTCTGCGGCCATTTTTGTGATCGGCTCCGGGGCGGGTGGGGTGGCTATGCCGAGGCGGGTGGTGAGGCGGTCGCCTACCAGGAGGCCCGCCAGGTAGCTGCGGCCTGAGATCGGGGAGCGGCGGGGGCGGGGGTCGGTGCCGTGGACCCAGGCCGTGACGACCTCCGCGACCAGGCGGGCGGCGGCGTGGCTGGGGCGGTCGGAGAGGCCGAGATCGCCGAGGTCGTACTGGTTGGTGGAGATGACCAGCACCACGCGGTCCTTCGTCCAGCCTCTGGTGAAGTGGTTCCAGCCCCACAGGTACTCGCCGCCGTGGCCGATGTACGGGTGCTCACCGCCGTCGAACACGTTGAACACGAAGCCCACCGAGGACTCAGCGCTCGGGCCCATCAAAGTGCCGCCGGACGCCTGGGCGGTGAGCATCTGCTGAGTGGTCTCCGGCGCCAGCAGCCGAGCTGAGTCCAGGCCGCCGCCGTTCAGGAGGGCCAGGATGAAGCGGGTGTGGTCGGACGGCGTGGTCAGCGCCGAGCCGGCCGGCCAGTCGCCGGGGTAGCGGGGCGGCAGGGTGAGGCGCAGGCCGGGCAGGGTGGCGTAGCCGGTGGAGCGGCGGGCCAGCACGTCTGCGGGCACGTGGTCGGGGTGTTGAGCGGGCGGGAACACGGTTGAGGCCATCCCCAGCGGGGCGAACACGTGTCGCGCCACCCACTCCGAGAACGTCACGCCGTCGGGGTTGAGCAGCTCGACCAGGTGGCCGACCAGGGCGATGCCGATGTTGCTGTACGTGTAGCGCTCGCCGACGGGAGCGGCCCAGAAGGGGAGCAGCGTGCCCCCGTACGCGTCGGACCGGGCCTCGGTCAGGACGCGCCGCAGGTGCTCGCCCAGCGAAGGGGGCGGGACGTGGTCCCAGTTGCCCATGTTCGTGCCCAGGCCGCTGCGGTGGGTCAGCAGGTCGCGCAGGGTGATGGAACGTTCCCCGAGCGGGTTGCTTACGTGCTCGTCCAGCGGGTCGTCCAGGCCGATCACGCCGCGTTCGACGAGCTGGAGGGCGGCGACGGCGGTGTACGCCTTGCAGTCGGAGCCCGTGGGGCCGACCGTGTCGGGGGTCATGGGGCGGGCGGTGGCGACGTCCGCCAGCCCGTACGCCCTGGTCAGCGCCACCTCGGTGCCCACGCCGACGGCGAGCGAGAGGCCGGGGGCGCCGCAGTGGCCGAGGATCTCCGGCGTGAGGACGTCCAGCGCCTCCGCCAGCTTCTTGATGTCCATGCGTCAACGATGGCCTTGACGCTCCAGAAGTGTCAAGGATTACGTTGACAGCATAATGGGATAGTGCCCGAGCTACCCGACCTCACCGCCCTGCTGTCGATCGTCGAAGAGCGCAGTGAGGCCGCCGACCCCTTGAGCCGCCTCACCGTCGCCGAAGGCGTGCTGTCCGAGCTGGAGGGGGTCGGCGACCGGCTGCTCGGCTACCTCGTCGAGCTGGCCAGGGCCGAGGGCTGCTCGTGGTCCGACATCGGCGACCACCTCGGCATCAGCCGCCAGGCAGCGCAGCAGCGGTACGGGCGCCGCTGGTCCAGCCTGACCGTGGCCGACCTCGCGCAGTCGGGCGCGTTCGACCGCTACACCGGCCGCGCCAAGCAGACCCTGGAACGGGCAGAGGCCCACGCCCGCCGGCGAGGGGCCACCGCCGTGGCGGCCGATCACCTGCTGCTCGGCATCCTCGACGATCCGCAGACGCTGGCCGTACGGGCGATCGCCGCCCAGGGCGCGGACCCCGCCGCACTCAGGGCCGACCTGGAACAGCAGGTCACCGAAGGTTCAGGGTCTCCCGCGACGCTCCCCATCGGCGCCGACGCCCGCCGCGCCCTCCAGGCCGCGCTGGTCGAGACGGCCGAGCTGCGGCACAACTACGTCGGCACCGAGCACATGCTGCTCGGCCTGCTGCGCGAGAAGTCGGTCGGCCTGCTGCGCGAGCGCGGGGTCATGCTCGAACCGACGCGTGCCGCCGTACGGGCGGCGCTGGAGGCGATCCTGCGCGCCCGGGAGGGGTAGCGAAGGCGGGTTGAGGCGCAGAAACCAGCACGAGCGTGGCGAGGGATTCGAACGCGGAGACGACCCAGAGGTGGTGTCGCGAGGGCGGGAAGGTGACGTGGGTTCACATGCGTTCACATGCGTTCACGTGCGTCACGTCGGTTCACGTGGGTGGCGGGGGTCGGTGGTACAGCTAGCGCTACCTTGCGCCGGCCCGTATACGGGATCGCGACGGCCTGACAGCGCTCAGTAGCGTTTACAGCATGATCACTCGACGCACCCTCCGCTGGACCGGCGCCTCCGCTCTCGCCCTCGCCGTCCTGGCCGGCCCCGCCGTGACCGCCGCCCACGCCGCCGCCCCCAAGGCGTCTTTCCAGGACGTTCTCGACGACCTGATCACCAAGGACAAGTTCCCCGCCGCCATCGCCACCGTCCAGGACAAGGACGGCGAGATGACCGACTACACGGCAGGCAAGGGCGAGCCGCCCGCCGACGGGTACGTCCGCATCGGCAGCAACACCAAGACCTTCACGGCGGTGACGATCCTGCAGCTGGTCGGGGAGGGGAAGGTCAAGCTGGACGGCCCGGTCGAGAAGTACCTGCCTGGCCTGCTGCGCGGCAAGGGCGTCGACGGCCGCCGCATCACCGTACGGCAACTGCTCCAGCACACCAGCGGCCTGCCCGAGTACACCGACTTCCTGGCGAAGGGCGCGCTGCCGTACCAGCACACCTACTTCCAGCCCCGCGACCTGCTCGACATGGCGCTGAAGAAGAAGGCCCAGTTCGCGCCCGGCAAGAAGTGGTCGTACACGAACACGAACTTCCTCGTCGCCGGCCTGATCATCGAGAAGGTCACCGGCCGCCCGGCCGCCGAGGAGATCGAGAAGCGGACCGTCAAGAAGCTGGGCCTGGAGCACACGTACTTCCCGAACGTCGGCGACCAGAGTATCCGCGACCCGCACCCCACCGGCTACCACCGCGACGACCCGGCCAAGCCGATGACCGACGTGTCCACATATGAGCCGTCCGGAGCCTGGACCGCCGGCCAGATGATCTCGACACCGAGCGACCTCAACCGCTTCTTCACCGCACTGCTCGACGGCAAGCTGCTCAAGCCCGCGCAGCTCAAGCAGATGCGCACCACGGTCAGGGCGCCGGAGCTGGGCCCCGGCGGCCGGTACGGGCTCGGCATCAGCGCCGTCAAGCTGTCCTGCGGGGACACGGCTTGGGGTCACGGCGGGGCGATCCCCGGTTTCTACACGACGAACGCGGCCACCGAGGACGGCCGTGCAGCCGCCGTCGCGGTCACCCATCTGCCGACGACCGCGCCCGCCCAGCAGCACGTCGAGGCCGCCCTGGACACGGCCCTGTGCGCGAAGTCCTGAGTCGGCCCTGAGCCGATCAGCCGTTGTCCACGAGGCGGGCGGGGAAGCCGCCCGTCGCGATGGGGCCCCAGCGGTCGATGGTGATGCGGATCAGCGACTTGTCCTGGCGGCGCATGGCCTCGCGGTATTCGTCCCAGTCGGAGTGCTCGCCGGCGATGCACCGGTAGTACTCGACCAGCGGCTCCAGCGCCGCCGGCATGTCGAGCACCTCGGCCTGCCCGTCGACCTGCACGTAAGGGCCGTTCCAGTCGTCGGACAGCACGCACATCGACACGCGGGGGTCGCGGCGGGCGTTCATGGCCTTGGCGCGGTCGGGATAGGTGGACACCACGATCCGGCCTGACTCGTCCACACCGCACGAGACCGGCGAGAGTTGCGGGCGGCCGTCGGCGCGGGTGGTGGAGAGCAGGCCGTGGTGGCGGGGGCGGAGGAAGTCGAGCAGTTCGGGGAGCTCGACGCGGCGGGCGGTGGCGATGCTCGGTGCCATCTGCAGATGCCTCTCATGACGCAGTCAGTGCAACAAGCCCGATCCTGCCACCCGCCCGGCGACGCTCTTCACAGGGTGGTCAGTCCGACGCCGGCCAGGACGAGGCCCGCCGCGCAGGCCACGGTCCTGATCGTGTTCCAGCGGGTCCAGCGCGGCGCGTACTCCTGGTAGGACATGGTGCCGGCGTCCAGGGCGTTGTTCATCGGAACGTTGATCGCCATCGTGACGAGGAACGACCCGACCGCGTTGACCGCCGCCGCGGCGTAGAACCACGGCGAGCCGCCGACGATCCCGGCCGCCAGCGCGGTCAGCGGCGAGCCCATGAAGGCGATGTACAGCCACGGGTTGAGGATCTTCCGGTTGATACTGCGCATCGCCGCCTCGGCCTGGGCGGGGTCGATGGCGTTCAGGCCCGGCATGACGGACATGGAGAAGGCGTAGAACAGGCCCGTGAGGGCGCCGTGCAGCAGGAGGGTGATGAGAGCCAGAAGCATCATGCCTTCATGGTGGCCCGCAGCAGGTGAGACGGGCCATGGTCGTCCCACTCATTCGCATAAGAGAGCGTCTCAAGGTCGCTGTGACGGGCGTCACGTTCGCTGTGTGCATTCGTCCACAGTTGATCTGCTTGGGTCTCCGTAATGTCCCTGTCAACGGATCACACCGACGACGGGGAGGAACCCGAAATGCGTAAGACTCTGGCGATCGCTGCTCTTGCCGGTTCGATGGCTGTCACCGGTCTGGCGATGACCGCGCCCGCCCAGGCCTCGACCGGGACCAGCTGGGGGAAGGTGTTCTCCAGTGACCACAAGGCGTACACGTTCGGTAAGACGTGGAAGTCGCACGGCAAGGTCTACACGAAGTGGTACGGGGTGGACAAGCGGGGCGGGAAGAAGGGCTGGGTCTGGTTCGAGGTCTACCAGAACGGTCACTGGACGAAGTTCAACAAGGCGTGGGACGGCAAGGTCGTCGGCACGTGGAGCGGGCACGGGATCAAGAAGGTCTACACGTTCACCTGCTGGGCCGGGAAGTTCGACAACTGCGGCAAGAAGTACCGCATCTACTAAAACTTGGGGGCGGCCCCAAGCGTGTCTCCCCGCGTCGTGACCGGTGATCGGGCGAGGCTTGCCTGGACAGGTTCCGGCCCGACAGGCAGGCTCTCATGCTCGGACGATCCTTCGCCGCCCTCGCCCTGACCACCGCCGTTCTCACGCATCCGGCTCCGGCGCACGCGGTGACGCTGGAGCAGAAGCTGGCCACGCTCGCCGCGTTCACCCAGCCCACCGACGCCAGCTCAGCCGCCTGGCGGGGCGCCTGGTCCGACCAGGGCTCCTGGGCGGCGTACGCCTTCGACTGGACCACCGACCAGTGCTCGGCCAGCCCCGACAAGCCGCTCGGCTTCGACTTCAGGATGCCCTGCACGCGGCACGACTTCGGCTACCGCAACTACAAGGCGGTCAGCCGGTTCACGGAGAACAAGGCGCACGTGGACGACGCCTTCCTGCACGACCTGCGCCAGGTGTGCGCCGGTCACGAAGGGGCGCGCAGGAGGGTGTGCGAGCGGCTCGCCTGGTCGTACTACCAGGCGGTGCGGCGGCTCGGCGCGCTGGTGCCGGGGGACAGGCTCGACGAGTTCGCCTGATACCGGGGGACTCCGGGCGGTAGTCTGCTCGCGATCATCGTCGTCGCGGGCGGAGGGGGATGCGGTGCCAGGCCCGACGCGCGACCCGGAGCAGGTGGGACCGTACCGGATCGTGGGGCGGCTCGGCGCCGGCGGGATGGGGGTCGTGTACGCCGGCGTGGACGCGGCCGGGCAGCGCGCGGCCGTGAAGCTCATCCACGACTCGCACGCCGCCGACCAGGAGTTCAGGGCGCGGTTCCGGCGCGAGGTCGCGATGCTGCGCCGGGTGCGGGGCGCCTACTGCGTACGCATCCTGGCCGACGGCGCCGGCGCGGCGCAGCCCTGGCTGGCCACCGAGTACATCGCGGGCCGGACCCTGACCCAGCACGTCGCCGAGCACGGCCCGCTACGCGGCGACGAGCTGTACGGCCTGGCCGCCGGGCTCGCCGAGGCGCTGACCGCCGTGCACGCGGCCGGGGTCGTGCATCGTGACCTGAAGCCGTCGAACGTGATGCTGTCGCCGGACGGGCCCCGGCTGGTGGACTTCGGCATCGCCCGCGCCCTCGACGGCACCGCCCTGACGGCGACCGGCCACGTGGTGGGCTCGCCCGGGTGGGTGAGCCCCGAGGAGTACGCGGGCGGCCCGACCGGCCCTGCCGCCGACGTGTACGGCTGGGCGCTGGTCGTCGTGTACGCGGCGACGGGGCGGCAGCCGTACGGGAGCGAGCGGGCCGAGGTGCTCGCGCTGCGCGTGCTGCGGAACGCGGTGGACACCGCCGCCTTACCGCCCGCGCTCAGATCCTTGGCCGATCGGGCCCTGTCGAAGGCGCCCGAGCAGCGGCCGGCGATGGGCGAGGTGCTCGCGGCGGTCGCCACCGCGTGGCGCGGGCAGCCGGTCGCCCCGGTGGACGCGGTCGCCGACATCACCGACCGCGTCAAGCGCACCTGGCCGTCCCGCACGGGCAGCGCGACTCCCTGGCCGGATGCCGATCGGCCGCCCGCGATGGGCGGCGCGACGTCCTGGCCACCCGGCGCGACCGCCCGGCCCGGCGCCGCTGGGCCCTCGGGGCAGCCGGCGACCGTGCCGCCCCGGCGCCGCGTCAAGGTCGTGCCGATCGCGGCCGTCGCGACGGCCGCCGTGCTCACGGGCGTGATCCTGCTGAACACCCTCCCTGGCGCGACCACCGCCCAAGGACCGGACACCGCCCAAGGACCGACCACCACCGGCCGGCCGACCAGCACGACCAAGCGCGATGCCACCCCGGCGACCGAACCGGCCACCCCCACGTCGGCAGCCGCGCCCCGTACCCAGGCCGACCTGGCCGCCGCCCTGGACCTCGCGCTCAGCGCGACCCCCGCCGCGACCTTCTCGTACGAGGGCGGCTTCACCCAGAGCGCCGCCACCGCCGTGGCCTCCGGCCGCCTGCACCACGACGACGCCTCCGACTCCGACGCCTTCACCATGCACGTCAATCCCGCCGACGGCTCAGGAGAGGCGGACTACGTCATCGCGGACGACGAGCTGTACGTGGACCGGCCGGGCGCCCGGGCCCTGGCCCTGGAGCAGAAGACGGCCGACAAGCCGTGGTTCGCCCTGCTGGTCGCGGGTACCGCGGGACCGTCCGTCATCAGGGACGTCGTCCAGAACAGCACGACCTTCCAGGTCAAGGGCCGCACCTACGCGGGTGGCCTGCCCACCACCACGGTCGCCGGCCGGCTGCGGACCCTGCTCGCCTCCTGGCTGGGCGGCCAGGTGCCGGACGACGACAAGTCCTTCATCACGTACGAGCTGACCCTCGGCTCCCAGAACCGGCCCGCGAGGTTCGAGCTGGCGTGGAAGGTGCCGATGGGCTCGAACGGCACGTACGAATCGGTCTTCACCACCAAGTACGCCAAGTGGCAGGAGTCCGGCGAGATCGCCAAACCTTGAAACGGCCCGCCTTGATAGCAGGCGGGCCGTCAGAGGAGAAGGCTCAGCAGGAAAGGTTGCCGCCCGGCGAGACGCCGAGGATCTGGGTGAAGCGCTGGTAGGCGTTGATCCGGCTCTGGACCTGCGCCGGGTTGCCGCCGTTGCACTCCACGCGGCCGTTGATGCTGCGGATGGTCTCGCCGAACCCGCGGCCGTTGACGATCGCGTTGTGCGCGGTCATGGTGCCGGGGCCGTTCTGGGTCATCCAGTACCAGATGGCCGTCTTCCAGGCGACGGACGCGTCCTGCTGCACCAGCCACGGGTTGGTGAGCAGCGGCAGGCCGAGCGCGTCGCCGGCGGCCTTGTAGTTGTAGTTCCAGCTCAGCTGCATGGGGCCGCGGCCGTAGTAGGCGGACTGGCCGGCCGGGCAGCCGAACGACTGGCCGGGGTCGCAGTAGTGGGAGTAGTTCGCGGTGTTCTGCTCCACGATGTGGACGAGGCCGCCGGTCTCGTGGCCGACGTTCGCGAGGAAGGCCGCCGCCTCCTGCTTACGGACGGTGTCGCTGCCGGTCTTGGCGAAGGCGGGGTACGCGCTCAGGGCCGTGACGAGGCCGCTGTAGGTGTAGAAGGAGTTCCGGCCCGGGAACATCTGCTCGAACTGCGCCTGGCTCACCACGAACCCGGACGGGTCAGGCGGCGGGTCGGTGGGGCCGCCGCCGTTGCAGGTGTACGGATCCCAGTACCAGTGGCTGATCACCGGGTCGTAGCCGGGGTTCTCGTGGACGGCGATGTAGTGGTTGCCGTCGGTGTAGCGGACGATGCTGCCCACGGCGTACCACTGTCCCGCCACCCAGTTCGGGTAGCTGCAGGACGTCCCGCCGCCGCTGCCGCCTGTGCAGGTGCCCTGATCGGCCCAGACGGCGGCGCTGCCAGGCGTCTCGCCCTGGGTCCACCACTGGGCCCTCCAGTTGCGCCCGTTGTACGACGCCGTCGCCCCGCCGGTGTAGACCGCGGAGGAGCTCCAGGCGCCGGCGCAGGCGGCGGCGTTCGCCGCACTCGGCACGAGCACGGCGAGCACGCCCGCGGCCAGGCATAACGCCGCCAGGTGGGCCAGGAGTCTACGCACGTGACCACTCCCTCAATCTCTTAGGAAAGTTTCCTAAGGATTAACGGAGAACCTGCCCCCACGCAAGGCCCAAAGTCAGAGCTCCTGAAGCTGGAGCGTCCGGAGCGCGGCCCGCATGTCCGCCGGATGCTGGAACCGGTCATCGGGGTCTGATGCCAGGGCCATCATGATGACGTCGCGCAGGTCCGGCACGTGCGCGAGGGGCGCCGCGTCCACATGTCCCCGCAGGATGGCGTTCACGATCTGGTTGACGCTCGCCGCGTTCCCGTAGGGCGTGTCCCCGGTCAGGGCGAAGTAGAGGACGACGCCGAGCGCGTACAGGTCGGTCCTGATGTCGGCTTTGCCGTGTTCGAAGCTCTCGGGTGCCATATAGGCCGGAGTGCCCACGCTCGAATCGGCGAGGGTGACCTCCAGCAGGTCCGTCCGTTTCGCGATGCCGAAGTCGATCAGGATGGCGCCGCGTTCCGGCGTCATCATGATGTTGTCCGGCTTCAGGTCGATGCGGCTGACCCCTTGAACCTCCAGATACTCCAGCGCCTCGGTGACCTGCTCCCCGAGCCGCACCACGGCCGTGGGGCTCAACGGCCCGGACTCGACCACCATCTCCTTCAGCGTCATCCCCGGCACCAGCTCCATGACGATCAGCGGGGTGCCGTCCTCGTCGGCGGTCGCCTCCAGCGTTCGTACGATCCGCGGATGCCGAAGCTTCGTGACGATGTCCACCTCCCGCCGGAAACGGAGCAGCATGTCCGTGCCGTCCTCCGGCCGAGGGATCTTCACCGCCACCTCGCGTCTCGCCACGACGTCGCGCGCCCGGTACACCGTGCTCATGCCGCCGTAAGCGATCACCTCGACCAGCTCGTAACGGTCGGCGATGACGCGCAGCACGGATTCCAGTCCACGAGCAAGTACGGAGCCGGGGCCGGTGGTCGTGTCGCGGCCCCGGGCCATGGACAGTCGCAGTGAGACGTCCAGCGCCGCCCGCTCGTTCGCGTTCGCCCACGCGATGTCGAGCAGCCGCTCCCGTACGGAACTCGCCAGCTTGTACGCCACCGGACCGCCGTCCGGTTCCTCGTCCACGATGACCGTCACGTCCGGCAGCCTCGGATCATGCACCACGGTCAGGAAGCCCTGTGCGGTCAGGTGGCGCAGCAGCCGCTCCACATCGGGCTCGGCCGGCCGCAGCAGCGGATCCAGTTCGGGCTTCTCCTTCGGCCCGGCGATGTCCGCGGCGGTGAATGCGTCACCCTGCCTGCGCAGGATCCAGTCCATGACGAAGTAGCCGGCCATCCGCCACCGGTCGTCGTCGATCTCCACCTGGAAGAGCCGGTCCGATCTGCCCTGCCCGAAGTAGGCGTCCAGCAGTTCCTCGACCTCGGCGTAGAAGGCGATGCGCTTTCTGTCGTGCTCGCCGACCACGAGGAACGGGCGATCGTCGTCCCAGTGGACGAACTCGCCGAACTCCTGCAGCAGCCGCCGCGGGATGCCGCGCGCCTTGAACCGCAGGTACCGGATCACCTCCCCGACCTCCGAGGGCGGCGCCTCGTCGGCCAGTACGCCTCGTACCAGCAGGTCGGGCGCGTCCCAGCTGCACGGTACGTACCGTTGCCAGGCGAAGATGCTCTCGTAGACGCTGTTGCCCCTGCTCGCGTCCGTGACGGCGTGGTCGTGCAGATCGGGCCCGGCCGCCAGCAGGAAGTGCGCGCCGCGCATCGTCAGCGTGTTCTTGAGGTGGCCGAGCAGCTTCTCGACCTCCTCCAGCCCGGACGGCTCCGACGTCAGCTTGTCGACCTCGTCCAGCACGACGATGAGATGCACGCGCGGCCCGCGTCGCCGCCACCATTTCCTTCTCTCCGGACGGGAGAGCAGGTCGATGATGCGCCCGATGTCGTGCTCGGCGTCGCTGTCGGAGTAGGTCAGGTACGACGCCTCCATGGCCAGCGACCGGGTCCGCTTCGCCGTCAGCCCCGTGCTCGGCGCCAGCCATCCCGCCGGCCCGGTGAGCTTGGCCGCGACCGGCCCCATGCCGATGTTCAGCGCGGCGCTCTTCTCGGAGGCATCGGACCGCGTCTGCTTCAGCCCCAGAGACGTACGGATGTGCGCCAGCATCAGCGCCCGCCGCGTCCTGTCATCGAGCCGCTTGAGCACCCGCCGGTCCTGCAACGTCTCGTACAGCCTGCGGACGATCGCGAAGAGCAGCTGGTCGGGGGTCATCGGGCGGGCCACGTTGATGGTGATCGGCACCACCACCTCGTCGCCCGCCGATCCGATGCTCTCCAGCGCCCTGGCGATGACGGTGCTCTTGCCGACTCCCCTGAACCCGGTGATGAGGAACGTCCCGCCCCGCGAGTGGCGCAGCCGTTGCACCAACTCCTCGATGAGCTGCCCGTTGCCGAGCAGCGGCACGGCTTCCTCGCGGGTCGTGAGCGGCTCGTGGACGTACCTGTAGGACGTCTTCAGCGGCAGCTTCAGCTTCGGCTCCGATCTCCGCGCCCCGGGCATCGAGCGCGATCCTAGCGGCCCGACCGCGACGCCGCAGGTGCTCGCGCGGGCTCTTCGTCGGTGCCGGCACTACTCCTCTTCGGTCGCCGTCCGATCCGCGAGGCGCTCGTATCGCTGCCGGGCGGCCTGGGCGGTGCCGAGCCCCAGCCCGAACGCGATCTCCTGCCAGGTCATCCCCCGCCCCCGCGCCATCTCCAGCAGCCCGGCCTCCAGCGCGTCCATCTCACTCCGCACCATCGGAACAAGACTCAACGCGGCGGTGATGTCCGCCTGATCCACGGACGGCTCCCCGTCGTCGAAAGAGGCGGCCCCACTGAGCAGGAACGTCACCAGCCTGACGGCCTCATGAGGCCCGAGCATCGACAGATGAACCTGCCGGAGCCGCTGCTCGTCGGTGGCGGCATGCCGCTCGGCGATCCGGAAGAGGGACGCGTGGACCCGCTCGGCCCGCGCCTGCTCGGGGTGCGGCGCGGTGAAGGGGTCGGGTTGGTGGGAGTTCTGCATGGAACCACGGTGGCGCAGCCAACGACCGATTGTCAACATGCTGTTTTAAACAGGTTGTTCAATGTGCGAGGATCGCTCTCATGGTGGACGGCGAAGCGGGGCGGCCCTCGATGCTTCTGGCGTTCCGGGCGGAGAACATCTACTCGTTCCACGACGAGGTTGACTTCTCGCTGGAGGCGACGGCGCAGGCCGAGGAGGGCGTAGCGAGGGACGTCCCATGGCACCGGAAAGACGGTCGGCCGCTGCGGGTCCTTCCTGCGGCGGGTGTGTTCGGTGCCAATGCGTCAGGTAAGACCAACCTGCTCAAGGCGCTCCATGATCTGCGGAACCTCGTGCTGTTCTCGTTCCGCTCCGAAGGCATTCGGCGTCACGGCTTCCGGCTCGACCCCGAGGCGGCCGAGCAGCCGACCCGCTACGAGGTCGATCTCGTGCTCAACGGCGTGCGTCACGAGTACGGCGTCATCCTGGACGGCCGGCGCGTGCTCCATGAATGGGCGTACCGATATCCGCACGGCCGCGCGGCGCTGCTCTTCGAGCGCAAGCACGGCAAGCAGGTGGACATCCCCGCGGGCAAGCGGGAGATCGGGCAGGCGATCGAGCGCGTCGTCAGGCCGGACGCCCTGTTCCTGTCGGCCGCGGCCGCCGGCGGGCACCCGGATCTGCTGCCGCTGCACAACTGGTTCGGACGGAACCTGAAGCTTGTGGATGCGTCGAGCAGGCAGGCCCGGTGGACGTATACCGCGCAACTGCTTCGCGAGGAGCTGACCCGCGAACAGGTTCTGGCGCTGCTTCGCGCCGGGGATCTCGGCATCGCGGACGTCAGGACCCGGCCGCTCGACCCCGAAGTGCTCGGACGGGTCAACCGCGCCATGCTCATCTGGGGCGGCTACAGGGACGGCGGCGGCGGTTTCCCGCAGATCGACCTCGACGAGCTGGGTTTGACGCTCACGCACCGCGGGGTGCGGGGCGACGCCGACTTCGACGTGTCGGAGGAATCTCTGGGCACTCTCGTCTGGCTGGGCATGGTGGGGCCGGTCTTCGAGGCTCTCGAGCTGGGGGCGGTGTTGCTGGTCGACGACCTGGGGTCGAGCCTGCATCCCATCCTCGCCGAGCGGATCATCGGTCTCTTTCAGGACCCCGGGGCCAATCCCCGCGATGCCCAGCTCATCTTCAGCTCTCATGCCCCGTCGCTCATGGGCGATACGGCGCGCCAGGGCGCTCTGGGGCGGGACCAGATCTGGTTCACCGAGAAGCTCGCGGACGGCCGGAGCCGCCTCTACCCCCTGTCGGACCTGTCGCCACATCGGGAGGAGGTCATCGGGAAGCAGTACCTCTCCGGCCGTTACGGCGCGACGCCGATCGTCAGCCACGAGGAGTTCGTCGACGTCGCACGTCTCATGATCGGCGGTCACTAATGACCCGGCGAGGAGCGATCCGTGGTGGCGAGGAGGGCGGCGGCGAGCCAGGTGAAGGGGAGCGGGGGGTCGGGTGGGGTGGCGTTGATGGTGGCGACCAGTGACAGGTATCTGCCGTGGGTGGAGTCGAAGGCCGGGTCCTCGTCCATGGGCTCGCGTTCGATCTCTTCGATCAGGCGGAACTTCGCGGCCAGGTCGGCCTTGAAGGTGGTGTCCGGTTGTTTGCCGGTCAGGCCGGCGGTGGCCGCTGCGAGGCGGGTGGCGGCGGCTCTCACTCTGGGGGCGTCCGGTGGGAGGCCCTCGCGGTGGGCGGCCAGCAGGTCCGCCATGATCTCGGTGCCCGTGATGTGGATGAACTCCTGTACGGGGGTGGTGGTCATCTGGCGGCCTGATGGGGTGTGGTAGGCGTCCTGTAGGTACGCGCGGACTGCTTGGCGGAAGTCCGGGTCTCCTACCAGGTCGCCCAGTTCGATCCAGGCTTCCAACTGGGTGGCGGTGGGGTCGTCGGGCAAGTGGGGGCGGATGGCGCGGAGGCTGTCGACGAAGATGGGAGAGGCGTCCAGGCCCGCGCTGACCTCCGTCCAGAAGTCGTCGATCAGGCGTTCGCGCTCCTCGTCGGACATGGAGATGAGCCGCTGCATGAGGGCCGCCTGCTCGATGGTGCCGCCCTGGCCGACCAGTGTGCGGAGCACCGCGCGGCGGGCGCGCAACGTGCGTTCCTGGCGTTCGACCAGCTCCAGGTGCAGGACGAACAGGTCGTGCAGGGTGGTCTCGCCGGCCAGGAGGCGGCGGATGTCGTCCAGGCCGGTGTCCAGGTCGCGCAGGGTGCGGACGAGGTCGAGGCGGGCGATGGCGCGCAGGTCGTACAGGCGGGTGCCGGACTCGGTCAGGCGGGTGGGGGCGACGATGCAGGCGTCGGCGTAGAAGCGGATCGCGCTGACGCTCAGGCCGGTGCGGCGGGCGGCGTCCCCGATCGAGTAGAGCTCGTCCATGCCGCCACTATGGGACCTCAAGCTGCTTGAGGCGCAACCATCCGCCAGGCGTGGGGCTCGACGGTCCAGGTACGGGCGGCGTGCGGGCCGGTCAGCTCGCCGTCGGCGTTGACGTGCAGGTCGGGGCCCGACACGTGGACGCGCGTCCCGCGTACGGTGACCACCTCCGGGCGGTCGGTGTGCCGGCCGAGCTTGAGCAGCACCCCGTACATGAGCCGTTGCAGCGGGCCGGTGGCGAACGAGACGACCACGTCCGCGAGCCCGTCGGAGGGGCGGGCGTCGGGTGTGAGGGGCGTGCCGCCGCCGATCGAGGTGCCGTTGCCGACGCCGACCATGAGGACCCGGCGCCGGCCGTCCGCGACCACCCGGCCGTCCACCTCCACCTTGAGCGGCATCCCCTTGGTACGCGCGCCCGCCACCAGGCTCCCCACCGCGTACGCGAAGCGGCGCAGCACCGGCTTGAGCGGCGTGGCGGTGCGGGCCGCCTCGACGCCCACGCCGATGTGCACGGCGTTGACCACGATGCCGCCTTCGTCGTCGCGCAGCAGGTCGAGCGGCCGGGGACGGCCCGACGCCGCCGCCCGTGCGGCCTCCACCGGGTCGAGCGGTACGCCGAGCCCGCGTGCCAGGTCGTTGCCGGTGCCCAGCGGGATCAGGCCGACGGTCCTGGTGGCCAGCTCGTCCCGCTCTGACAGGGTGGCGACCAGAGTGTGCAGCGTGCCGTCGCCGCCGAGCACGACCGGGTCCCGGTCGGGGTGCTCGTCCAGGGCCTTGGCCAGCGCGCCGGGGTCGTCGAGGCGGACCTCCGCGGTGTCGGCGTGCTCGTGCAGCACGGTCATGATGTCCGCGACCACGTCGTCGCCGGCGCCGCCCGCCGCCGCGTTCACGATCGCCAGCAACCGGCGCATGGAGCCCTCCCTCGCCGCGCGTCCTCTACGGGGCCGACGCCTACCCCTACGGAAGCCACCAAACCCGGAGGTGGTTCTCATGAAGTTCTCAGGCGAAGTTTGTAGCACTTTCGCCTGAGATTTATGACTATGGGGCGATGGAGCGTGTGCCGCAGGCAGACCGTGCGGCCACCGACGTCAACGGGGCGCAGGCGGATGAGGCAGCCCAGGGGGCCGGGGCCGGGAAACGCGTCCGGTGGATCGTCGCCGCAGGTGCGGCGCTGCTGGTCGTCGCGGTCCTGGCGTACGCGCTGGGCAGCGTCACGAGCGGCGCCGAGCAGGCCGCGCCGAGCCCCAGCCCGACACCCTCACCCAGCGCCACCCTGACCGTGTCCGACGTCTTCGAACGCGTCGGCCCGTCGGTGGTGGTCGTCCAGGCGGGCAAGTCATTCGGTACGGGAGTGATCGCGGCCGACGATGGCACGATCCTGACCGCGCACCACGTCATCAAGGGCGCGAAAGAGGTCACACTCCGCTTCGCGGACGGCACCAAGGCCAAGGCGGCCGTCACGTCGGAGAACCCGAAGCGCGACGTCGCCACGCTCAAGCCCGCGAAGCTGCCCGAGATCCTCGTCCCCGCCACGCTCGGCGGGGGCGTGACCGTCGGCGCGCCCGTGATCGCGGTCGGCAACCCGCTCGGCCTGACGTACAGCGTCTCCAGCGGCGTCGTCTCCGGCCTGAACAGGACCGCCGACCGCACCTCCGACGACGGCGACCTGAACGGGCTCATCCAGTTCGACGCCTCCGTCAACCCGGGCAGCTCCGGCGGCCCCCTCCTAGACGCGCGCGGCCTGGTGATCGGCATCGTCGTCTCGATCGCCGACCCGGGAGGCGACGAGGCGTTCGCCGGGATCGCGTTCGCGGTGCCGATCGGCGCGGCACTCGGCGGCGACGACGGCGACGGCCCGCCAGGCCAAGGACTGCAGATATGACGCGAAGGGACCCCATGACCCCGATGGAGCCGGGCCGGACCCACCCGCTCGAACAGGTGCTGTTCGAGGTCAAACGTACGATCGTCGGACAGGACGTGCTGCTCGAACGCATGGCCGTGGCGCTGATCGCCGACGGCCACCTGCTGGTCGAGGGCGTGCCTGGCCTGGCCAAGACCCTCGCCGTACGCTCGCTCGCCGCCGCCATCGACGGCAGCTTCCAGCGCGTGCAGTTCACCCCCGACCTGGTGCCCGCCGACCTCGTCGGCACCCGCGTCTACCACCAGCATTCCGGCGAGTTCAAGACCGAGCTCGGCCCCGTGTTCGCGAACCTGCTGCTGGCCGACGAGATCAACCGCGCCCCGGCCAAGGTGCAGAGCGCCCTGCTGGAGGTGATGCAGGAGCACCAGGTGACGATCGGGCGCGAGACGTTCCGGGTGCCTGAGCCGTTCCTGGTCATGGCGACGGAGAACCCGATCGAGTCGGAGGGCACGTACCCGCTGCCCGAGGCGCAGGTCGACCGGTTCATGATGAAGGTGATCGTCGACTACCCGGCCCAGGCCGAGGAGCAGGCGATCGTCGCGCGGGCGCTGCGCCCGCCCGAGCCGCCGCAGCCGATGCTGACCACCGGCGACCTCATGGCCATGCGGGAACGCGCCCGCCAGGTGTACGTCGACCCGGCGATCGTCGACTACGCGGTCCGCTTGGTCACCGCCACCCGCTCCCCGGCGACGGCCGGGCTGGGCGAGCTGGAGCGGTACGTCACCCACGGCGCCAGCCCCCGGGCCTCCATCGCGCTCGTCACCGGGGCCAGGGCGCTGGCGTTCCTGCGCGGACGGGACTACGTCCTGCCGCACGACCTGGCCGAACTCGCCCTCGACGTGCTGCGGCACCGCCTCGTCCTGTCGTACGAGGCGCTCGCCGACGACATCGACCCCGACACGATCGTCACCAGAGTGCTCGGAGCCGTCCGCGCGCCCGACGTCGTCCTGCAGAACCGCTGACCCGCCATGGCAACCGCCCCAGAGAAACTCCTGCTCCGCCTGGAGTGGAAGGTCGTCCGCAGGCTCGACGGCCGGCTCCAGGGGGCACACCGCACCACGTACCGGGGCTCCGGGATCGACTTCACGGGGCTGCGGGCGTACATGGAGGGCGACGACGCCCGCCACATCGACTGGAACGTGACCGCGCGGCTGGACGAGCCGCACCTGCGGGTGTTCACCGAGGACCGCGAGCTGACCGTGTGGCTCGTGCTCGACCGGTCGGCCTCGATGGCGGCGGGCCGGCCAGGGCGGGCCAAGCACGACGTGCTCGCCGAGCTGGCGCTGGTCCTCGCCCGGCTGTTCGGGCGGGGCGGGAACCGGGTGGGGGCGCTGTTGTACGACACGGGGATGCTGCGCGTCGTACCACCGGGCACGTCCCGCAGGCACGCCCTCCGCATCGCCGCCGAACTGGACCGCACCGCAGAACGCGCCTCCGGCCGCACTTCGGAGCGGGGCTCGGGCTGGAGGTGGGGCCGGCGCTCGGGTCGTGACGACGGGCGGCGCGGCGGCGCGACCACCGACCTGGCCGAGATGCTGGACGCGGCCGGACGGCTGGCCCGGCGCCGCGCCCTCATCCTCGTCCTGTCCGACTTCATCGGCGAAGGCGACTGGGAACGCTCACTCCAGCGCCTGGCCCGCCGCCACGAGGTGGTCGCCCTGCGCATTGTGGACACCGCCGACGACGTGCTCCCTGAGGCCGGCCTGATCGTGGTCGAGGACGCCGAGACCGGCGAGCAACTCGTCGTGGACTCCGCCGACCCGCTGCTCCGCGTCCGCTTCCGCGAGGCCGTGGCGACCCGCGACGCCGGCCTCACCGCGGGCATGCGCCGCGCGGGCGTCCCCGTGCACCGCGTGGAGACCGAACGCGACCTGGCCGAGACCCTCGTCGAGGTCGTCGCCAAAACCAGGGACCGGCGCTCGTGACCGGCCCCGCGGCACCGGTGGAGGAGGTGTCATGACGCTGTCCTCGCCGTTGCTGCTGGTCGTCGGGTTGCTGGTGACGGTGGCGCTCGGCTGGGCGGTCGTCGTGTCGGGGCGCCGCCGCAAAGCGGCGCTCGCCGCCGCCGGGGTCGCCGTGGCCGGGGGCAGGCGTACGTCGTTCGGCGCCGGGCTGACGATCGCCGGCGTCGCGGTGCTCGCGATCGCCACCGCGGGGCCGACGGCCATGGTGCCGGTGCCGCGCACGGCGGGGACGGTCATGCTGGCCATCGACGTCTCCAACAGCATGGGCGCCGACGACGTGGCCCCCACCAGGCTGGCGGCGGCGCAACGGGCGGCCCGCGCGTTCGTGGCGGCCCAGCCGGACAGCGTGGACATCGGCGTCGTCGCGTTCGAACGGGGCGCGCTCACGACGGCGCGCCCCGACGCCGACCACGCCAAGGCGCTCAAGGCCATCGACCGGCTGAAGGTCGCCGGCGGCACCTCGCTGGGCGCGGCCATCGCGGTCTCGCTGACGGCGATCAGCGGCAAGCAGGTGACGATCGACAAGGACGGGAACGTACCGGACATCGGTTACTGGCCGTCGGCGACGATCGTGCTGTTCTCCGACGGCCAGAACCAGGGCCAGGGCCTCGACAAGGCCGCCGAGGTGGCGCAGACGGCCGGCGTCCAGGTGCACACGGTCGGCGTCGGCACCACGGCGGGCGCGACGGTCAAGGTGGACGGCTACAACCTGCAGACCTCGCTGGACGAGGAGACGCTGACCAAGATCGCGCAGACGAC
The DNA here is from genome assembly GCF_040677005.1 of Nonomuraea sp. NPDC049421. Taxonomy (NCBI): domain Bacteria; kingdom Bacillati; phylum Actinomycetota; class Actinomycetes; order Streptosporangiales; family Streptosporangiaceae; genus Nonomuraea; species Nonomuraea sp. NPDC049421. Next base: position 119,835 of record NZ_JBFAQA010000011.1, on the reverse strand, counting down.
CGGCGGCGACTACCACCCCGCCTCCGACGCCGCCCGGCTCGACGGCATCGCCGACACCATCGACCTTCGGCTCACGGTCTCCGACGAGCCGCTGCCCCTCGCCGGCGGGCTGATCTGGCTCGCCCTCGCGCTGCTCACCGCGGGAGCGGCGCTCACCGTGCTCCGCTCTGGACGGGTGATCTGAATGCTCATGAACCGGACGTCCTGGCAGGTGGTCTGAGTGACGTTCTCGTGGCCGTGGGCCCTGCTGTTCGCGCTGGTCATCCCGCTCATCTTCGCCGTGCGCTGGTGGGCGCTGCGCCGCCGGAGGCGGGCCGCCGTACGCGTGACGTCGATCGCGCTGGTCCGCACCGCCGTGCCGGGGCGTACGCGGTGGATCAGGAAGATCCCGCCGGCCCTGTTCGTCGCGGGCCTGGCCCTGCTCGCGGTCGGGGCCGCGAGGCCGCAGGCGGAGGTGCCGGTGGCGCAGCGGTCGGCGACGATCCTGCTGGCCCTCGACACCTCCATGTCCATGTGCTCGACGGACGTGGAACCCAACCGCATGACCGCCGCCCAGAAGGCCGCCGCCGAGTTCATCGAGTCGCAGCGCGGCGGGCCGCGCATCGGGCTGGTGACGTTCGCCGGCACCGCGGGCCTGCTCGTGCCGCCCACCGACGACACCGACGCGCTGATCAAGGCGATGGACGACCTCACCACCGCCCGCGGCACCGCCATCGGCCAGGCCATGCTGACCTCGATCGACGCGATCGCCGAGGTGGACCCGTCCGTGGCCCCCACCGGCGCGACCCCGCCCGCCGGCGACGCAGGTGACGCGGGTTACGCCGCCGCCGCGATCGTCGTGCTCACCGACGGCGCCAACACCCAGGGCGTCGACCCGCAGACCGCCGCCCAGGAGGCGGCCCTGCGGCACGTCCGGGTCTTCCCGATCGGCTTCGGCACCACCACGCCGTCGCCCATGGTGTGCGAGAACTCGCAGTTCGACGGCCGTGGCTTCGGCTCCTGGGGCGGCTGGGGCAGGGGCGGCTTCGACCGGGGACGCAACGTCCGCATGATCGACGAGCCCGCGCTCAAGCAGATCGCCGAGACCACCGGGGGCTCGTACCACCGCGCCGAGAACGCCGACGAGCTGGAGACCGCCCTCGACTCGCTGCCCGGCGCGTTCACCGTCGTCCGCGAGAAGGTGGACACGGCCGCCGGCTTCGCCGCGGGCGGCGCGCTGCTCATCGGCGCCGCCCTGGCGCTCTCGCTGTGGTGGAACCGCCCCAGGGGAAGCGCCGGGTCGGCCCGCTAGTCCCGCCGTCTGTGGCGGAAGCGTCCCAGAGCGGCCCGCTAGTCCCGCCGTCCCAGCAGCTTCTCGATGCTGCGGCGCTCGCGCTTGGTGGGACGGCCCGCGCCCCGCGCGCGTACGGCGACCGTCACGGCCTCCTCGCGCGGCGGCGGCGGAGGGCTCTTGTCGACGTAGCACTCGGCGGCCACCGCCGCACCCACCCGCTTACTGATGATCTTGGAGACGACGACGATCCGCTCGCGGCCGTCGTGCCGCAGCCGCACCTCGTCGCCGGGACGGATCGCGTGGGCCGGCTTGACGCGTACGTCGTTGACCCGCACGTGACCGCCCCGGCAGGCGTCGGCCGCGACCGACCTGGTCTTGGTCAGCCGCACCGCCCAGATCCAGCTGTCGACCCGCGCGCTCGGCTGCTGCTCACCTGCCATTCCGTCACTTTACCGACAGGGCCGCCCCGGTGAGCAGGTCGGCGGCCGCGCGGACGTCGGCGTCCAGCGGCCGGTCGGGGTCGATCGGCGGGATCGCCTCGGCCAGCGCGTCGAGCAGCTCCGCGCAGGCCGGGGCGGTCGGCCGGCGCGCGCCGACGTGCGCCGCCTGCCGCAGCCCCACGGCCAGCGAGCCGCACAGCAGCCGCAGCAGCCCCGCCATGTCGTACGCCCGCAACGCCGCCTGCGTCCCGAAAGGCACCACGTCCTGGTTGTGCAGGTTCGTCGGCAGGCTCTGCATGCCGGCCGGCACCGCCGCGCGCCGCAGCTCCGCGACGAACGCCGTCGTCGCGAGCTGCACGCCCTGCATGCCGTGCTGCCGTCCGGGCCCCGCGGCCAGCATCGGCGGCAGCCCGCCGTTGCGCGCCGGATCGACGAGCAGGTCGAGCTGCCGTTCGGCGAGGTTGCCGAGCTGCGCGACGACCATGGCCAGCACGTCGGAGGCGAACGCGGCCGGCTGGCCGAAGAAGTTGCCGCCGTGCACCACGAGATCGTCGTCGGGGAAGAACAGCGGGTTGTCGCTGACGCTCGACAGGTCGGCCGCGACGACGCCGTCCACGTACCGCAGCGCGTCCTCCGCCGCGCCGAGCAGCTGCGGCGAGCAGCGAATGCTGTACGGCTCCTGCAGCGCCCGCGTCCCCGAAGGGCGCACGCCGGCCAGGGTCTTGCGCATGCCGCCGGCGACGTCCGCCGCGCCGCGATGCCCGTACGCGTCCAGAAGCCGCGGATCGAGGAACTGCGGATCACAGCCGAGCAGGTCGGCCAGCAGGCACGTCAGCGTCTGGACGGCCCGGTGCGCGGCCCGCACGCTCTCCAGGGCGAGCGCGGTCGCGGCGGTGGTCAGCGAGGTGCCGTTGACCAGGGCGAGCGCGTCCCTGCCGTCCAGCGCCAGCGGGCTCAGCCCGGTCTCGCGCAGCGCGGCGGCGGCGGGCATGCGCCGGCCCTCCACGTACGCGTGCCCCCGGCCGCGCAGCGCCTGCGTGGCGTAGGCCAGCGGGATCAGGTCGCCGCTCGCGCCGACCGAGCCGTAGCGCGGGACCGCCGGGACGAACGTGGTCCCGAACATCGCCGCCAGCCCGTCCACCACGTGCGCCGACACCCCGGACAGGCCCTGGGCCAGCGACCACACGCGGACCAGCAGCGCCGCCCTGGCCACGTCGAGCGGCAGGTCGGGGCCCTGGCCCGCGCCGAGGTGGGCGAGCGTGTTGTCGCACTGGTCGGCCTGGTCCGCCCGGCCGGCGAACCCGACCAGCGCCCCGAACCCGGTCGTCGCCCCGTAAACCGGGCGGTCCTCCTCCTTCAGCACCTCGCGCAGGTGGCCACGGCCGCGCTCGACCCGGCCCCGTACGCTCGCGTCCACCACGACGGACACGGGACCTGCGGCGCGGCGGAGGTCGGCGGGACAGAGCGGGGCGGTGAGTTCGATGTCGCGCATGACCGGACGATAGGGCGGTAATTCTCAGAAACCTCTGAGAATTCGTCCTTAGCTTCCAGATCATGGCGCATGACTACGTGATCATCGGAGCCGGACCGGCCGGGCTACAGCTCGCCGCACAGCTGGAACGCCACGGTCATGACTATGTCGTCCTCGAACGCGGGCCCGGGCCCGGCACGTTCTTCACCCGGTTCCCGCGACACCGCCGGCTCATCTCCATCAACAAGGTGCACACCGGGTACGCCGACCCCGAGCAGCGGCTGCGGATGGACTGGAACTCGCTGCTCGGCGACGATCCCGACCTGCTGTTCACCCGCTACAGCGAGGAGTACTTCCCGCCGGCCGACGACCTCCTCCGCTACCTCGCCGACTTCGCGGCGAAGACGGGCGTGCGGGTGCGTTACGGCGTCGACGTCGTCCGCATCGGGCGCGGCGACGACGGCTTCACCGTCACCGACGCCGAAGGAAACACCTGGCAGGGCCGCCGCCTCATCATGGCCACCGGCGTCTCCCAGCTCAACCTGCCGCCCATCCCCGGCATCGAGACCGCGGAACGGTACGACACGTTCGACACCGACCCCGCGTCCTTCACCGACCAGCGGGTGCTCGTCATCGGCAAGGGCAACTCCGGTTTCGAGACCGCCGACGCGCTCATGGCCAAGGCCGCCGTCATCCACGTCGCCGGGCCGCACTCGGTCAGGATGGCCTGGCAGTCCCACTACGTCGGCCACCTGCGCGCGGTCAACAACAACTTCCTCGACAGCTACCAGCTCAAGTCCCAGAACTCCGTGCTCGACGGCACCGTGGAGAGCATCGAACGCCTCGACGACGGCCGCTACCGCGTCGTCTTCCGCTACGCGCGTACCGTGGAGGCGCTGCGCGAGCTGCACTACGACCGGGTGATCGCGTGCACCGGGTTCCGGTTCGACGCCTCGGTGTTCGACGACTCCTGCCGGCCCGCGCTGGTCATCGACGACCGCTTCCCCGAGCAGACCTCCGCGTACGAGTCCGTCAACGTCCCCGATCTGTACTTCGCCGGCACGCTCACCCAGCAGCGTGACTTCAAGAAGGCGACCAGCGGCTTCATCCACGGCTTCCGGTACGGCGTGCGCGCCCTGCACCGCATCCTCACCAGCCGCTACCACGGCGGCGCCTGGCCCGCTCAGGAGCTGGAGCCCAGCCCGGACGCGATCAGTGACGCCATCATCGAGCGGGTCAACCGGTCGTCGGCGCTGTGGCAGCAGTTCGCCGTGATCGGGGACGTCGTCACCGTCAACGGCTCCGCGCTGTACCAGGAGGAGGTGCCGGTGGCGTACGTCGCCGACGGCGGCCTCGGCCCGGCCAGGCACCGCTTCGTCGTCACCCTCGAATACGGCCCCGACCACGACACCGTGGACCCGTTCGACATCTCGATCCCGCGCGTCGCCGAGAACGACTACGAGCACGCCCAGGACGCCAGCTACCTGCACCCGGTCGTGCGCTACTACCGCGACGGCGCGCTGACGGCCGTCCACCACCTGGCCGAGAACCTGGAGAACGAGTGGGACCTGCCGGTCGTGCACCGGCAGCCGCTGACCGCCTTCGCCAAGGAGTGCCTGGCCGATGCCGGCTGACCCGTACCCCAGGCCCATTCTGGACGTGCTGGCCGCCGCCGGTGACCGGCCCGTGTTCGAACACGAGGACCGGGCGGTCTCCGGCGCGCGGATGCTCGGCCTGATTCGCCGGTGCGCGGCGGGCCTGCGCACCGCGGGCCTCGGGCCCGGCGACGGGGTGGCGATGCGGCTCGGCGTCACGCCTGAGGCGTTCGCGGCGATCATCGCGGGGTACGTGGTGGGCGCCCGCGTCGTCGGCGTACGGCCCGGACTGCCCGCCGACCGCCTCCACCACGTACTGAGCCAGGACATCACCGCCGTCGTCACCGACCGGCCTTCCGGCGGGGGAGACCTGGCGCTCGGTGAGCTGCTTGACGCGCCCGACGACGGCTCGCTGGTGCTGTCCGGCCGCCCCGACGACGTCGCCAGGCTCATCCACACCAGCGGCAGCACCGGCCGGCCGAAGGCGTGCGCGCAGACGTACGCCGCCATGAACGCCGCCTGGTTCGCCCGTCCGCCCGCCTGGCCGCCGGCGATCAGGGAGCTGGCCTCCCGCCTGCGGCGCTACCTCGTCTTCGGCACGCTGAGCAGCCTGGTCATGTACGAGTACGGCATCCTCACCCTGGCCGCGGGCGGCACCATGGTCGCCGCCGATCCCTCGTCACTCCCCGACGCGATCGTCAAGCACCGGGCCACCGCCAGCGTCATCACCGTCCCCCGCCTCTACAAGCTGGTGGCCGCCCAGCGCGACACGCCGTCCGACCTGAGCACTTTGCGCGCGCTCGTGGTCTCGGGCTCCCCGATCCCGGCGGCCCGGCTGCGGGAGGCCCAGGAGGTGCTGGGCCCGGTCGTCTTCCACGGCTACGGCCAGACCGAGACCGGCTCGATCTCCCTGGCCACGCCGTACGACCCGCCTCCTTCCTTGGGCGTCCCGCCCGACGCCATCGACATCGAGATCAGGAACCGCTCCGGCGAGACCGGCGAACTGTACGTCCGCACCCCCACCCAGGCCATCGGCTACTGGGGCGACCCGGAGGAGACGGCGGAGGTGTTCGTGGACGGCTGGGTCCGCACCCGCGACCTCGGCCACTTCGACGCCGACGGCCGCCTGCACCTGGTGGGCCGTACGCGGGACGTGGTGATCGTCAACGCCGAGCTGCACTACATAGGCCCCATCGAACGCACCCTGGCCACCGCACCCGACGTGGCGGAGGCCTACGTGGTAGCCGCCCCCGACGAGGAGAAGGGCGAGGCCCCCCACGCCTTCATCGTCCCCGCCCCCGGCCGCACCCCCGACTTCGGGGCACTACGTGACCTGGTCCAGGACCGACTGGGCCCCGCCTGCGTCCCCGCCACGATCACGTTGATCGACGAGGTCCCCACCGCCCCAAGCGGCAAACCAGACAAACGCTCCCTGAAACCACCGAGCTAGGTCCTTGCTTGGGCGCACCGTCCCGCTCCACACAGCCGCACCAGAACCTGGCGATGGCCGCCGCCCGCCGGCCATCGCGGTGGCGTGCGGCGGGCTTGTGCGGCTCGTGCCGGTCAGTTGCGGCGGTGTTCGATGGAGGCCGGGTAGGACTGGCTGAGGCCGACCTGGGGCTCTGGTTCCGCTTCCCAGAGGAGGGTGTCGGGCCATGGCGGGATGCGGTGGTCCATGACCCGGTGGATCTGGGTCGGGGTGCGGATCTCCACGGCGTGCGGGGGGATGGCCGCGTCCGAGAACGCGTACGGCGAGGAGGGGCGGTCGGGGCCCAGGCCGCGGGGGTAGGCCTCGGCGGTGTTCACGTGCCACACACTGGCCCGCAGGGAGAGCGAGTCGACCAGCCAGAGCTCGTAGTCGTCGCGGTGGTCGGCCAGGTGGGCGATGTAGCGCGTCAGTACGGTCTGCGCGACCGTCTCGGCCCGGTCGGCCAGGGTCATCCCATGGGATTGCTCGCTGGGTGCCGGATACCAGCCTTTGGAGTGCCTGTCGGTGTATTCGATGAGATAAGCGAACTCGTCGGTCGTCTCAGGCTGCTCCGACGCGCCGAGTTGTTCGGCCGCCCGGGCCGACAGCCGCGCCCACTCGGCGATGCCGGCGTACAGGGCCGCCTGGTGGTTCTTGTAGGGAGCGCCGTCGTCGTCACGGGTGGCGTTCTCATGGAGACGCGGCATGTTCAGCAGGGCCGCTACCTGGTGAAGCTCGCGGGGCGAGATCAGGCGGTCCCGCGCGTCGGTGAGATCGTTCGTCACGGCCTTCAGTTTGATGGGTCGGCAAAAGTGCGACCCAGCAAAAGACCAAAGATCTTCGAAAATTCTCGGCGGTGAGGGTGGTATTCCCCCCGTAGTAGGAAATATCGGGATTTGTGGCTTCAGTGCCGGTCGCCGGACTCCAGCGCGCTCTCCGCAGGCGGCAAAGGCAGCGGCTTCGCAGTACGCCAGATCACATCGAACTGCTCCAACCAGTACAAATACCACTGCGGCGCATTCTTCCGCGTCAGCTCCAAATGCATTCGCCCGGACGTCGACGTATTACTCACCCCATGAATCTCCACGATGATGACCCCGTCCCGATGCAGCGGATTGAACGCCACCAAACTGAACCCGGGGTTATAACCGAACACCTTGAACCGCCGGCTCCCCGGCGACTGCCACGACGCCATCGCGGCCATCACCCTTTGCGTGGTGCGGATGCCGTCGACGAGCGGCTGCAGCGGATATTCCACCCCGTTGTCGAGCTGCTGGGTGGCGATGTCCACCGCCGCGGTCTCCTCAGGGTCGAGGACCACCATCTTGACGACTCCGTTGTGCCGCCTCAGCACGGTGCCGCCGATCGCCCGGCAGTTCTCGTCGGACAGGAAGTTGACCCCCGAAGGAGCGAACATCCAGATTTCCCGGCTGTTCCGCAGCCGATCCTTCAAAGGGGTCTGCTCGAAACCGGTCCGGTCTTCAAGTGCTCTGTCCGAAAGCCGGCCCTCACCCCGAGGCAACGTGATCTGGTGCACCAGAACCCCGACCCCGGCCAGCAACACCGCCCACTTGAACTGGTCACTTACCTTGTCCCCGACCAACGTCAGGGCGGCGAAGACGATGGAGAGCAGGGAGATGACGTAGGCGTCGATATTCCTGCGCTCGCGTAAATCCTTGAGGACGCGCCGGGCAGATCGGAGCATGACACCTCCCACTTGATACTAAACCGCACAGATTGCGGGTGGGTGGTGTCATTCTCCAATTACGTCATTGATTGCGCTCGCGCCACAGCGAGCGATGCCGGTCCGCCGCTCCCTCGGCCAGGGCGGCGGCCGCGGCCGGTACGGGTTCGCGCGCCCACTCGTCGAGCCGGCGCGCCATCCGGCTGACGAAGACCTCGCCTTCCCTGGTCAGCGCGCCGCTGTCGAGGAGGGTGCCGGCGACCTGGCGCGCTCCGGAGCGCCACCTGGCGAACTCCGCGTTCGCCCGGATCGCCGACTCGCCGCTCTCCAGGTGCCGCTGGCGTTCCCAGAAGTCGGTGACGCCGACGTAGGCGTACGTGCCCTGGAGGAGACCGGAGGCGGGACGGGGGTCGGGGCGCCACGGCGCGTAGTAGCGGCGGCCGTTGTCGGGCTTGGTCAGAGGCACGACGTCGAGCAGGGCCGACAGCTTGGCGTGCTGGGTCTCGTGGGTCAGCGTGACGGCCAGCGCGTGGGCGTCGGGCGGGGTCGACATGGCGATGCAGCCGAACGTCTCGCGCGAGGTGGCGCTGGCCATCCCCATGCCCTCCTGCGGCGGGGCGAGCGGGGTGAAGACGGTGATCGCCGCCGACACCTGCTTGGCCACCGGCAGATGGTTGCGTACGAGCAGGCCCCAGCCCTCGTCGAGGAGGTCCTGCCACAGCCGCGCCTCCTGCTCGGTGAGAGGGGCGCGCAGGGCGCCGGACCCGGGCATGCGGTGCGGGTGGAGGTCGTCGATGAGGACGTCGAGCCGCTCGTCGTCGGCCTGAGCGGACAGGCCGCGCAGTGGCCGCCAGTTCGGCTCGTCGTCGCCGAGCTGGAGGAACAGGCCCTCGGCGGACACCTCCACGCCGTCGGCCGAGCAGTGCAGGGTCGCGGTGGCGACGCTCCGGCCCACGACGAACTGCCCGAGCGAGGGCAGGTTGATCACGCCGTCGATCGGGGTGACGTCGAGGTCGCACGCGACGCCGGCGCGGATGGCCGCGGCCGCCGCCAGCGCGGACATCTGCTCGGGAGCGTCGAGGGTCTTGATGGTGTGGCGCGCCCACGCGGCCACGGCGGGGTGGTGCACCACGGCGTTGACCGCTTCTGGATGTGACGCCTGGATGCCGGCGAGCAGGTCGTAGGCCCGGCGTACCTCGGGCCAGCTGCCGTGGCCGGCGTTGCGCGTCGTTTCGAGCACTCCACGCAGCAGGAGAAGGTGCTTGCTGCGCTGGGCGGCCTTGAGCTGCTCGACCGTGGCCGTTCCACCGGCTCCCGCAGCCAGTTCGTCGAAGGCCGCAGCAGGAATGCGGTGCTCTGCGAGGTTCATCTGTGGTCCTTCTGCAGCGCGTTGTAGTCGCGCAGGATCGTGTCTTTGACGTGGGTGATGAGCCGCAGCAGGTCGGCGCAGTAGACCGACGGGTTGAGAAAGCCGCTGCCGGGCCGATAGCGATGAGCGTACTGGCCGCCGCCGCACACCCGGCCGACCGGGCAGGCTTTGCACGTGTCCGACAGCGCGGACCAGCCGATTTGGCGGGCCGCGATGGACGGCAGCCGCAGAACGTCATCGAAGGAATCGCGAAGGACATGAAATCCGGTGCTGGGCGCGCCCGGGTAGGCGGATTTCAGGAAGTCCGACTGCTCGATCTCGCCGTCCGTCTCGATGACCACCATGGCGGCGGGGGACAGGCCGATCTGTTCGCTGGCCGACCCGCCCCCGAGAAGGAGGTAGATGATCTCGTCGAACAAACGCACCCTGGCTGGTTGAGCCGGCGCGGAATACCACTGATCGAAGATCGCGATCAGCCAGTCGGCGTAGGGCGTGGCGGGGTCGCCGCTGTCGAGCCCGGGAGGGGGGTCTGACCAGGTGCCGTGCGGAAGCAGCAGGTCGATGACCGGCGGGCCGAACGCCAGCAGCGCCTGGTACGTCTCAAGGGGGTCGTTGCGCAGGTCGATCGTGCAGAGCAGGCCGCGGAACAGGTGCTGGAACGGCGGCTCGGCGAGCAGTCGCAGGCCGGCCGCGACCTTGTGGTGGCTGCCGCGGCCGTCGGCGGTGCGGCGGTTGCGGTCGTGGTCCTGCTCGCTGCCGTCGAGGCTGACCCCGACCCCGATCTGGTGCCGCTCGAAGAGCTCCAGGTACGTCCGGTCCAGCCGGGTCCCGTTGGTCTGCACGGTGAGGACGACGTCGGCGCCGACCGCGCCGCGTACCGTTTCGACCAGCTTGTCGATCTCCTCAGGACGCACGAGCAGGGGCTCGCCGCCGTGCAGGATCACCTCGACCGACGGGAGATCATGGGCGCGTACGTGCTCGGCGATCCGCGCCGCCACCGCGTCGACCACCTCGGGGGCCATGCGCATCGGTCGTGACCGCCAGCTCTGGTCGGCCATCTCGTACATGTAGCAGTAGCTGCAGGCGAGATCACATCTGCTGTGGATCTTCAGGATGAATTGCCGGAACGGGGTCGGCTGCCAACCCTTTTCCGCCAGCGCAGCCAGGTCGAGTGTCAGCGGCCATTCGGGCAATGTCTGCCGGCCCGCAGAACGTGCGTCATGGCCGTTGAGCATAATGAATCAGTCCGGTTCGTGAAGCGTTATCCACGCTTGCTGGGCAAGATCTGACGGAAGCCCGTTGATGATCGTTTCGGCGGCCTTGGGCGTGCTCGACCGCTGGAGCGCCTTGGCCAGCGCGATCTGGACGGACACGTCGTTGGGCGCGTAGTCCAGCGCGGTCTTGATGCGCTGGATGGCCTGGACCGAGTCGTTCTGGTCGAGCCAGAGCAGCCCTTCCTTGGTCAGCGCGCGGGCCACGCCGTCGAACCGCTGGTACTCGGAGAAGATGCCGGCCGCCTCCACGCAGTACCGGCGGGCGCTGCCGAGGTCGCCGCGGGCGTGCGCCACCGAGGCGAAGACCTCCGCCGCCTCCGCGCGTACCCACGCCTCGTCCACGTCGGCGGCGCGTTCGGCCAGCTCGGCGAGGTGGTGGGCGTGGTCCCAGTCGCGCTCCTCCACCGCCTGGCGGGCCTCCTTCAGGTAAGACTCCGGCGCCTCGTACCTGGTGACGGGGGCGATGAGCCGGTCGTGGGTCAGCTCGTACCAGCGGATGCCGAGCCGTTGCTCGGCGCGCAGGAGGTGGCGGTCCTCAAGGGTGCGCGGTATCGCGTTCGGCATGCCCTCGGTCTCGATGAGTCCCTCGTAGACGGCGTTCCTGGTGCCGTGCTCGGTGATGAACGTCTTGCGCATCCACAGGCGCAGCTTGCTCGCCGGCAGGCCGTGCTCGGCGGCCACCTCGGCCATGGTGCGCCGGTAGAAGGCCGACAGGAACTCCTCCACCTGGGCGTACAGGAGGGCGTGCTCCTCCGTGATCTCGACGACCTCCGGGGGCAGCGACTCCCACAGGGCGGAGCACACCACCTGGAGCTGGATGGGCTCCACCGTGTCGACCTTGATGGTCGTGGTCTCACCGGCCTCGTTCTCGAAGTGCACTTCACGCAGGTCGTCGATGAGCAGCTCGGCGGCCTCCGGCGTCATCGTCCTGCCGGTCCGCGGCAGCGGCCCGTGCACGACCTCCAGGGCCTGTTCTGGGCTGAGCGCCTCGAGGTGGAAGCGGCTGCGCGAGCCCTGCCCGATGCGGCGCTCGTGCGGCAGGACGAGGAAGAGGTACTCCTCGCGCAGTGCCAGCAGGACGTGCAGGCCGGGGTGCTTCTTGACGGCCTCCGCGAGCTGGTCGAGGAAGACCCTGCGCTCCTTCTCCAGGATCGGCGAGCCGTGGAAGATCTCCTCCGCCTGGTCGATGGCGGCGAGGATCGGTACGGGGTCACCGTAGCGGTCCATCTGCTCGGGCCGGTCGTCCAGGAACCGCGCGATCGTCACGTCCCCGAGGTCCTGGCGGTCCGTCCAGCACGACAGCAGGGCGCGGACGTACGGGTTCCCGCCCCGGGCCGCGGGCCTGCTCATCCGGGGGGCGATGCGCGCCACGGGCAGGACGTCGGCGTGTTCGGGATCCAGCAGCGGCAGCACCCCGGCGTGCAGCAGGGACGTCTTGCCCACGCCCGAGGCGCCGTAGAGCACGGTGAGGCCGGCGGCCTGCCAGAGCGTCGCGACCTCCTGCGCCTCCCGGCCGCGGCCGTGGAACAGCGCGCTCTCGTCACGCCGATAGGGACGCAGCCCGACGTACGGTTGCACCTGCGGGTCCGTCACTGGCATGCGACCGTCCTCACATCCTGCTCCGCAGTTCCTCGAAGAACTCCTCGGTACTGCCGATGAAAATCGTGATGTTCCAGCCGTCGAGATAGCGCTGGAGATATTCCCGCGCCCGGCCCGCGGCATCCGCGACGGAGGTGTTCAGATCCGGCATGAGCTGCACGCTGACGTGTCGCCGTCGCATGTTCTGCGGCATCGTCTTGAGCAGCCCGTAGAACAGCACCCGGAAATTCCAGTCGCGCAGGCTGTAGCCGACGAAGAGCAGCGGGCTGACGGTCATGGTGTGCAGCACCGTGCTGGGCAGCGGCGAACCGGCGGACGCGTTCACCTCCACGAGGTTTCCCAGGTAGGTGAGGTAGTCGTCCTCGGTGAGGACGAGTGACCGGGGATCGTTCCAGCGGCCGTGCAGGTGGTAGATCAGCGGCTCTGCCTCGGTCGGCTGCTCGATGTACGGCTTCTCCACCCCGACGTCCCACCACGAGCAGACCTGGCTGACCGGCTTCTTGCGCCCACCGGTCTCCTGGTGCAGGGCGCGCAGCATGAAGTCGTCGTAGTTGGTGGTGAGAAATGTTTTGATGGGGAATTTCGCCAGCATCGCATGGGGGTCGGCGTCGCAGACGTCGGCCGGCGCGTACTGCTGAAGATAGGTGCAGACCTCGTGCTTCAGCTCCACCGTGTCGCCGCTCACCCATGCCGCGTATTGCATGACCCGGGCCAGGTCATGCGAATCGGCGAACGGATATTGGTAGCGGTCGGCAAAATATTGGGCGAGCTGGCCGCCTGTCGGTAATCGTCCGAAACTCGCCCCGGCGCCGAGCAGCGGTGTGCAGTCTCCCCGGCTCAGTTGCTTGATCAGCCGATCCCAGTCCGGCTCCCTCAACACACCCGCCCCGACCGTCACCTCGTCTGCCCAAGTCTTCCGTCACCTAATTGTTTTGGTTCAGGCTAGAACGTGTCCAGTGAAAGTCAAAGAGCTGATTGAAATCCTGCCACGGGACCTGAGTCGGCTTCGACCAGCCGCCGCAGGGCGTGCGTCAAGGGGGTGGGAGGCAGGCTGTCAAGGTCGGTCAAGCTCCAGTCGCTCACGTCGATGAGGCCACCGCCGTATTCTGCGTCACTGCTGGTCATGGGCTTTCCCTGGTGCATGAGTCGTGCTGGGTCGGCCTCATCCTCCCACGCTTGTGCGGAGGTGGCGAGAGCGGCCCGCCCGTGGGGTTCACCGAGGTCGGTGTGACGTCTAAGCTTCATTCAAAGGCCCGGTCTAGCGGAGGCGGTACTGTGTCGGTTTCGCACCATTCGCCGGATTCTGCGCGCGTGCCTGCCATCTGGGGACGAGTTCCTCAGCGCAACAACAACTTCACCGGCCGCGCCCAATTGTTGCGAAATCTGCACGAAAGCTTGATGTCCAACGTCGCCGCCGTCGTCCCGCATGCCCTCCATGGCCTGGGCGGCGTCGGAAAGACGGTTCTGGCCATCGAATACGCCTATCGCTATCGCAGCGAATACGACCTTGTTTGGTATATCCCCGCTGATCAGCCGATGTTGGTGAAGTCGTCGCTGGCGGGGCTCGCGCGCGAGTTGCGGCTGCCGATCAGCGCCTCGGCGAAGGTCGAGGAGGCGGCGGAGGCGGCGCTCGACGCGTTGCGGCGCGGCGATCCGTACGAGAAGTGGTTGCTGATCTTCGACAACGCCGACGAGGTCGAGGAGATCAACACGATCGCGCCCCGGGGGCCCGGCCACGTGCTGATCACCTCGCGCAACCACAGCTGGCAGGGCGTGGTGCCCACGGTGCCCGTCAACGTCTTCCCGCGCGAGGAGAGCGTCGAGTTCCTCGTCAAGCGGGTCGGCCAGGGCATCACGGAGACCGAGGCGGACCAGCTGGCCGAGGCGCTGGGCGACCTGCCGCTCGCTCTGGAGCAGGCGGGCGCCCTGCAGGTGGAGACCGGCATCTCCGTCGAGGAATACCTGCGGCTGCTGGAGGAGGAGACGACCCGGCTGCTCGGCACCAACAAGCCGACCGACTATCCGCTGTCGATGTCGGCGGCCTGGACGCTGTCGGTGCAGCAGCTCACCGCACGCATGCCGAAGGCGGTCGAGGTGCTGCGGTGCTGCGCGTTCCTGGGGCCTGAGCCGATTCCGCGCGACCTCTTCCAGCGGCTGCCCGCCGACTACGCCGAGGGCTCGAAGCTGGCCGAGATCCTCGCCGACCCCATCCTGACCAGCCGCGTCATCCGCGAGCTGGGCCGCTACGCGCTCGTCAAGATCGACTCGGGCAACCGCACGATCCAGGTGCACCGGCTGATCCAGGCGCTGCTGCGTGACGACCTCCCGAAGACGGAGCACGCCGCCATGCGGGGCGAGGCGCACCTCCTCCTGGCCGCCGCGGTGGCGTCGTTCGAGCCGGACGACAACGCGGCGTGGCCCCGCTACGCCGCCCTGCTCGGACACGTCTCACCGGCCGGCGTCCATCACTCCAGCGATTCGCGGACCCGGCGGTTCGCGCTCAGCATCGTCCGCTATCTCTACTCCTCCGGCGACTTCAAGTCGGCGCAGACGCTGGTCGAGCTGTTCATCACGCAATGGCAGGCCGACAGCGGCCTCGACGACTACAGCGTCCTGGCCGCCCAACGCCACCAGGCCATCATCATCAGAGAGCTGGGGGACATCGCGGGGTCGTTCGAGCTCAACCAGCACCTGATGAACCGCATGCGCGACGTGCTCGGCGAAGATCACGAAGAGACGCTGCTGCTGCGTAACAGCCATGGCGCCGACCTGCGGTTCCGCGGCGACTTCGAGCCGGCGCTGCAACACGACCTCGACTCGTTGAGCCGTCACGAGACCGTCTTCGGGCCTGAGCACCGGCGCACGTTGCGGGCGATGAACAACCTCGCCCTCGACTACCTGCTGCTCGGCGAGTACGACAAGGCCAGCGAGCTGCAGACCACGACCTTCGAGCGGCAGCGCGCGAGCGCGGGCGTCAGCAGCCTGAACGTCCTGTCGTCCTGGAACGGCCTGGCCCGCATCACCCGTTTGCAGGGCCAATATCGTGAGGCCTGCGACCTCGGCGAGGACGCGTACGAGTTCGGCGTCGAGCAACTCGGCCCCGAGCACCCGTGGACCCTCCGCGTCGCCAAAGACCTGTCCATCGCCAAGCGGCGTGACGGCAAGGTCGAGGAGTCGCTGGATCTCGCCCGCCGCACCTTCGACACGCAGGTGCGCAACACCGGCACGGACCACCCCGACGCCCTGGCCGCCGGGCTCTGCCTGGCCAACGCGCAACGGGCCTTCGGCGAGGTCGCTGAGGCGCTGGAGCTGCTGGAGGACCTGACGCCGCGCTTCAAGAAGATGTACGGCGACGACCACCCGTTCAAGTACGGCTGCGACACCAACCTCGCGCTGCTGCTGCGGATCAACGGACGCACGGAAGAAGCGGTCGACCTCGATCGGGCGGCCCGCGAGGGCCTCGACAGGAGGCTGGCACGCGATCACCACTTCACCCTCACCTGCGCGATCAACCTCGCCAGTGATCTCGCCGCGATGAACGAGCACGAGCAGGCCATCCGGCTGGGCGAGAGCACGCTCGGCAAGCTGCGCACCCGGTTCGGCCTGGATCACCCGCTCACCCTGGCGGGGGCCGCGAACCTGGTCGTCGACCTCCTGCAGCTCGGCGCGCAGCAGGAGGCGGACGAGCTCAAAGCCGACACCCTGCAGCGCTACAGGCGGGTCCTCGGGCGCGGCCACCCCGATGTGATCGTGGCGGAGCAGAACAGGCGGCTCGACTTCGACTTCGACCCGCCCGTCCTCTGATCGGACTAAAGGCGCCGGCCCCCGTGTTGTACCCACCGCTTACATGATTACGGGCGGTGGGAGGGGATCATGAGTCTGCGTCAGTACGAGTACGCCCTGGCCGTCGCGGAAGAGGGATCGGTGACGGCGGCGGCCGAGGTGTTGCGGGTGGCGCAGCCGTCCGTCTCCCAGCAGATCCGCACCCTCGAACGCGAGCTGGGCGTCGCCCTCTTCACCCGCATGCCGACCGGCCTGGTGCCCACCGTGGCGGGGCGGGCGTTCCTGCGGGAGGCGCAGGTGGCGGTGACCGCGGCGCGGCGGGCGCGGGCGATGGCCAGGGCCGGGGCGGACGAGCAGCTGGCCGGCGAGCTGCTGGTCGCGGCGCAGATGGGGCTCGGCGCGCGGCAGCTGCCGAGCGCGCTGGCCAAGCTGCGCCGCCGTTTTCCCCGCCTGGAGGTCACGGTCTTCGAGGAGCCGAACCCGGCGGAGCTCGAACGGCTGGGCCGCCGCGGCGTGCTCGACCTCGTACTGGTGGCCTCGACGTGCGACGAGGGCGGCGCCGACGCCTACCACCTCGGGGACGAGGAGTTCGTGGTGGTGCTGGGCGCCGGGCACCGCCTGCTCGCCGCGGACCGGGTCGAGCTGCGCGAGCTGGAGGGGGAGCCGTGGATCCGGTTCGACCGGGAGAGCGCGCTCGACGCCGTGCTGCGCGACGTGCTGCGGGACAACAAGATGGCGCCGTCCACGGTCGCGCGTGTCACGCAGACGGCGACGGCCGTGCGCTGGGCCGCCCACGGGCTTGGCGTGACGCTCGTCCCGGCCTCCGCCGTTCCGCATGGGTATGAGCAGCTCGCGCGGCCGGTGTCCCCGGTCGTGTCGCAGCCGGTCATCGCCGGGCTCAGGCTCGGCGCGGGCCCGGCGGAGACGGCCCTGCTGGAGCTGCTGCAGCAGGAGAGCTGGTCGCGTACGAGCTCTCTGGTCTAGAAGGGTCTAGAAGGGATTAGGAACGTCTAGGAACGTCTAGAAGACGCCGCCGCCCAGGTCCACGAAGAACGTGGTGCCGTTGACGAAGCCGGCACGCGGTGAGGCGAGGAAGTAGATGGCCTCGGCCAGCTCCTCCGGCCTGGCCGTCCGCGGGATGCCGAGGCCGCGGGCCACCGGCTCGTTGCCCTCCTCGCCGTACGCGGCCACCACCCCTTCGGTACGAACGGGGCCGGGGGAGACGGCGTTGACCCGCACGCCTCCGTCCCCGAACTCCTTGGCCCACGCCCGGGTCAGCGCCTCCAGCGCCGCCTTGGACGCGCCGTAGACCGACGCGCCCGCGTACCCCCGGTGCGCCGCGAGCGTGCTGACGTTGACGATGCTGCCCTCGCCCTTCGCGAGCATGTGCGGCACGAGCGCGGCGACCAGGAAGAAGGGGCCGCGCACGTTGACGGCGAAGATCTCCTCGTACCCCTCCGGCGTCTGGTCGAGGGTGGCGGCGGTGGGGAAGATGCCGGCGTTGTTGACGAGGATGTCCACCGGCCCGCTCTGCCTGGCCAGCTCGGCGACCGAGCCGGGGTCCGCCATGTCGGCCTGGACGTAACGGACGCTGCCGTCCTCCTGCGCCGCGCGTTCTGCGTCCTTGCCGCGCCGGCCGTCGCGGCCGCTGATGACGACCTCGGCGCCCTCGCGGGCCAGCCGCCGGGCGGTGGCGAGGCCGATGCCCGACGTGCCGCCGGTGACGAGCGCGATTTTGCCCTGCAATTCCATGTCCTTGTTCACCTTTCAGCCCATCGGGAATTCGCCGCCGTCGACGATGAGATTGCGGCCGATCAAATAGCCCGCCCGTTCGGAAATGAGGAACAGCACCGCGTTCGCGATGTCGTCGGGCAGGCCGTCGCGCCCCACCGGTGTGGCGGCGTGGGCGGTGTCGTTCTGGGCCGGGGCGCCGGCCATGCGCGCGGCCACCTCCGCCCACTGCGCCCGGGTCTGCTCGCCGCCGGGCGTGGCGACCCGGCCGGGCGAGACGGTGTTGACCCTGATGCCGTGCGGGGCCAGCTCCAGCGCCAGCCCCCTGCTGTAGGTCTCCAATGCCGCCTTGGCCGCCGCGTAGTGCAGGAACGACGGCGCCTCCGGGGCGAGGGTTGCGGCCGACGAGACGTGCACGATCGCGCCCCACTGCTGCTCGCGCATGCCGGGCACGAGCAGCGCGTTCAGGCGTACGGAGGCCAGGTAGTTCAGGTCGAGCGCGTCCTGCCACACCTCGTCGGGGATGCCGGCGCTCCCCTCGTACGGCTGCGCCCCGCCCGCGTTGTGCACCACGATGTCCACGCCGCCCAGCACGTCACGCGCGGCGGCCGCGACGCTCTCGGCCCCCGCGCTGGTCCGCACGTCGGCCTGGACGAAACCGGCCCCCTCTGGCGCCGCGCTCGCGGCGGACCGCGCGGTGGTGAGCACCTGGGCGCCGGCGTCCAGGAGCTGCCGTACGACGGCCGCCCCGATGCCGCGCGTTCCCCCGGTCACCACGGCCCGCTTTCCCGCAAGTTCCGTCATGTCGTCCTTTCCGTATCAACTGAATGAACGCTACGTCCGGAAAAGAACGAGAAGCAAAGAGGGAATGTCATTGGGCCCTATAGGCGGTTCCTATAGCGGGAAATGTCCGGTCTATGTCCGGTCGGTGCCCTGGTTCGGCCGGGGGGCGACTTCCAGAATCATGACGTGAACCTCCAGCGATTAATCCGGCTATTACCCATGACCGCCCTCGCGCTCGCACTCTGCGCCGTCGCGACGCCGGCCCACGCGGTCCGGGGCGGCGAACAGCCCTCCGGCGGCGCGTGGGGCTTCGTCGCGAAGGTCGAGGTCGGCGAGCTGCACTCCTGCAGCGGCGCCCTGATCAGCCCGCACTGGGTGCTCACCGCGGCCACGTGCTTCATGACCGAGAGCGGGTCCGTCAAAACCGGCGCGCCGCCCCTGCCGACGACGGTGACGCTCGGCGGCACGGGCCTCACCGGTACGGGCGCGCGGGTGCTGCCCGCGACCTGGATCCATCCTCACGACGGCCTCGACCTCGTGCTGGTCAGGCTGGCGTTGCGGGTGGTCGACGTACCGCCCGTCGCGATCGGCGCCGCCCCCGTCGCGGGGGACGTGCTGCGGCTCGCCGGCTACGGGCGGACCGCGGGAGAGTGGGCGCCCGACCGGATGCACACCGCGCCCGTCGCGGTCGGAGCCGTGGGAGCGGAGTCGTTCGGCTGGAGCGGGGCGGACGGCGCCGACGTGAGCGCCTGCCAGGGCGACGCGGGCGCGCCGATGATCAGGACGGGCGGGAGCGGCACAGAGCTCGTCGGCCTCGCCATCGGCGCCGGGCAGGGCGGCTGCCTGGGCGCGGCAGCCGACGGGGGACGCGGCGGCGAGGCACAACGGACGGACGGCCTGGCCAACTGGGTGCGGACGACCGCGAGGGAGCCCACTGAGACGATGCGGGCGTTCGAGCACGGGGCGGAGGGGTTCGCCGGCTACGACTTCAATGACGCCAGGGACCAGGCGGTGGCCTTCGACTACGACCACTCGGGCAAGCAGGACCACCTGTTGTTCTACCGGCCGGGCGGGCAGCTGGCCAGGATCGTCAAGCAGAACGCGGAGGGCGCCTGGTCACCGGTCTTCACCTCCACGACGGGCATCGGCGGCTATGACCTGAAGAACGCGGCCGACCGGATCGTCCCCTTCGACTACGAGGGGACGGGCAAGCTGGACCATCTCGTGGTGTACCGGCCGGGCGTCGGCACGATCCACATACTCAAGCACGGCGGCGGCACCACGTTCACGCCGGTCTTCACCTCGACCCACGACGGCATCGGCGGGTTCACCCTGAAGGACGCCCGCGACCAGGTGGTGGCCTTCGACTACGAGGGGACGGGCAAGCAGGACCACCTGCTGCTGTACCGGCCGGGGGCGCAACTGGTCACGATCGTCAAGCGGGGCGCGGGCGGCACGTTCACGCCGGTGTTCACCTCCACCACGGGGATCGGCGGCTACGACCTGAGGGACGACCGCGACCGGATCATCGCCTTCGACTACGACCATTCGGGCAAGCTCGACCATCTCGTGCTCCATCGCCCGGGTGTGGAGATCGCGTGGATCCTGGAGCGCGGCTCGGGGGCCTCGTTCAGGGCCGTGTTCCACAGCTCGACCGGCATCGGCGGCTACGACCTCAAGAGCTCGGCCGACCGGATCATCGCCTACGACTACGACGGCTCGGGCAAGCTGGACCACCTGCTGCTCTACCGTCCTGGCTCGCGTACGGCCTGGATACTCGCGCACGATGCGGGCAGCTCGTTCAGAGCCGTCTTCCACAGCTCGGAGGGCATCGGCGGGTACGCGCTGGAGAGCCCCGCGGACCGGATCATCGCCTTCGACGACGCCAGCTGGGGCACGCTGAACCGGCTCTTCCTCTACCGGCCGGCCAGCAGGATCGCCTGGATCGTCGGCCGCAGCAACGGCAACCTGATACCGCGCAACATCATCGCGTACCCCGTGCACCGCCCCGACTCCATCCTGGAGCGTTTCGCCTACCCGGCGACCTTCCGTCACGACTACGCCGGCACGTCAGGCCAGGCCGACTGGGGCACGGCCGCGGCCGAGGCGAAGAACTTCGAGCTGCTGTCCGGCAACGGCGGGATCATCTGGGTCTCGTGCAGCACCCCGTCGGAGGGCGGGGTCGGCACGCTCAAGGTCTTCCCCGGCCTGATCAACGGGGAGGGCCAGGTCGGCGAACCGTATCTCGGCGTGATGGCGGTCTGCTTCAAGATCCTCTCGCCGAGGGGGTACGTGAAGCTGCGCATCCCGAACGTCCAGGAGGTCCAGGGCGACAGCCGCGCACCGGGAGCCGGCCACGACGTGGACGCGACCGTCCGGCACCTGGCGACCGGCACGGAGCGCACCAAGCGCGTCGAGGCGGACGAGAGCGAGCAGTTCGGGCGTACGGACCCCCTCTGCGACGAGAGCCACCCGGACTTCCCGGACAACTGCCGCGAGACCCTCCTCGAACTGCGGGTCGTTCGCTGAGCACCCGGCCGGCCGGACCAGGGCGTCCGGCCGGCCCTTTTCCTCAAGGGACGGAAGTAGACGGCGATGAATGCGTTGTGCAGGAGATTCTTAGGAAGGACGGCCCTGGTCACCGGCCTGGTGCTCACGTCGGTCGCCCCGATGGGGCAGGCGAGCGCCGCATCGGCTGACCCGCCGCAGGAGCCGGTCTGCGAGCGGCAGGTGGTGCTGGAGGCCTGGGTGACGGGCGGGCTGAACGTCCGCCCGAAGGCGGAGCAGGCGCTGCTCGGCGACAGGGCGGCCGTCTGCGCCTTCCTCGCCGAGCTGCCCAGGCTCGCCGCCTTCGACGATCGCGAGCAGGTCGGCCGCATCAAGGCGCTCGGCGGCCCCGAGGTGGCCGCCGCCGCCAACGCCGCCCTGCGCTCGGAGCAGCCGGGCGCGGTGGCGGCGTTCCTCGACGGCGGATGGGAACTGGCCCGCGAGATCGACCTGCGGGCCAGCGTGAACAAGATGAAGGCGGTGGGCGGTCCTGAGGTCAAGGCCGCCGCGAACGCGGTGCTGCGCAACGGTTCGCGCGGCGCGATGGGGGAGTTCATCGAGACGGGGTGGCGGCTGCCGTACCGGATCGATCTGCGGGCCGTCGTCAACCGCGCCATGGGCGAGGGCGGACCCGAGGTGCAGGCGGCGGCGAACCGGGCGCTGCAGGACGGCAGCCTGGAGATGCAGGAACGGTTCGTCCAGATCGACTGGGGCGTGGCCCAGGCCAGGGACGACGAGAACCAGACGCTGAACGACCTGCGGACCAGCGCCACGGAGGCGACCAGGCGGGCCGCGTTCGAGGCGGTCTCCGCCGTGGCGCAGGCAGAGCGCGCCAAGGCCGAGTCCGCGGCCGCCAAGGCCGAGGCGGAGGACGCCGAGCGGCTCGCCTCGCTGGCCGGACGGGAGTCGGCGGAGGCGAGGAAGCAGGCGCGGCGGGCGGCCGACGCCGCCGACCGTGCCGCCGCGGCCTCGCGCGTCGCCGTCCAGGCCGCGCGGTCGGCGGCGGACGCGGCCCGCATGGCGGCCGGTGCTGCGGGACGCGCGGCGACCGCGGCGGCGCGGGCGCACACCAAGTCCGACGAGGCGTGGGCGGCCGCCGCCAGGGCGGAGCTGGACGCGAAGGCCGCGGCCGACGCGGAGGCGTACAACCGGGCGATGCAGCAGGTCGGCCCGGCGCTCACGGCCTGGATGTCGCCCATCGACCAGATCGTCGCCGTCACCCAGCAGGCGCACGCCGCGGTCGCCGCCGCGAACTCGGCGCGGGCCAACACCGAGGCGGCCGGCCACGCGGCCGAGGCCGCCGCCCAGTACGCGGGGGTGTCCAGCGCCGAGGCGAAGGCCGCGCTCGCGGCGGCGTCCCGGGCCAGGGCCGACGCGGAACGGGCGAAGGCCGCCACCGCCGAGACCGTACGCCACGCGAACGTCGCCCAGGACGCGGCCGGCAAGGCGCGGGACGCGGCGACCCGCGCGGTGTCGTACGCGGAGCAGTCGGCGCGCGCCGCCGCGAGCGCGGCGAGCCACGCGGGCTCCGCCGTCAACGCCGCCGAGCTGGCGACCGAGCACGCGAACAACGCCTTCAAGGCGGCCGAGGACGCGCTGGACGCCGCCGAGACGGCCCAGGACGTCTACAAGGCGGCGCGCGAGGCGGACGAGGAACGCATCAGGAGCGAGTACGAGCTGGAGCTGTCCTTCGCCCGGCACGTTACCGAACAGGCGTCCAAGGCCAGGCTGCAGGACGCCCGCGGCTTCGACGTACCGATGAAGCGCTATCACACGCCGGAGATCGACGCGCTGATCGCGGAAGCTACGGCGGAGGGCTCCTCGGAGGGCGCCGACCTCGCGGTGGCGGCCGGCAAGGCGCGGCAGGTGGCCCGCTATTTCGTGACGGTGTCGGGCTCGTGGACCAGTTCCGCCGCCATGGCCGCGCTCGGTGAGGACGACGACGCCCGCGTCGTCGAGTTCGTCAGGAGCGGGCTCGCCGACGCCGAGGAGCAGGACGACCGTACGACGCTGACCGGGCTCTCGGTCACGCGCAGCCCCGCCATGAGGGCCGCCGCCGAGCGGGCACTCGGCGGCGGGTGGCGTGACGTCGTCGCGTTCCTGGAGGACCCGGACTATCCCGAGCGCGCCGCCGAGGACCGGGTGCGGGTCGGCCGGATCCGCGGGGAAGCCGTCGAGGCCGGCGACACGGACACCGCGGAGGCGGCGAACACCGCCCTGCGCTCCGAGGACCCGGATGCGCTGCGCAGGTTCCTTGACGTGACGTACAACACCGCGCACGCGATCGACGTCCGCGCCAAGGTCGCCGCCATCGCAGGCGACGACGCCAACGGCACCGAGGTGCGCAACGGCGCCAGGGTGGCGCTGGCCGGCACCACCGCGATGCAGGTCGAGTTCCTGGAGGTGGAGCGGCACCGCGCGGCGCAGCGCGACCACGCGACCGCGACCCACAACTTCGTGGCCACCTCCCTGATGATCGAGACCTCGAAGATCGCGGAGCAGGCGGTGGACTTCGCGCGCACCGCGCAGGCCGCAGCCGCGCAGGCGCGCGGGGCGGCGGAAGAGGCCATCGGCTACTCGACCGCCGCGACCCAGGCGGCCGGCCGGGCGCGCGAACACGCGACCAACGCGGTGGCCGCCGCGCAGGACGCCGCCCAGTCGGCGGAACGCGCCGCGCAGGCCGTCCGCACCGCCGCCGCCGCGACCAAGCAGGCGCAGGCGTCGGCCGGGCGGGCCTCGCTCTCCGCCCGCTGGGCGCGCGCCTCGGCCGTCTCGGCGGCGCAGGACGCGACCAGGGCGTTCGCCGCGTACGACACCGCGTACGACGCGCAGATCCGGGCGGGCAACAGCGCGTCGGAGGCGGCCCGCATCGCCGCCGAGGTGTTCGAGCACTACCGGGACGAGGCCAAGGAGAAGCTCGACACGATCAAGGCCGAGTGGTACGGGCACTGCAAGTGGGGGCCGGAGAACGGCCTGCCCACGTACAACGACTGCAACCAGTACGTGGAGGACCTGCTCGACGACCCCAAGGGTCCGCTCAACGACCCGGCCGGCTACGCCGGTGAGCGCGCCGACGCCTGCAGGAAGCAGTTCGTCGGCAAGGCGCTCGACGCGTGCCTGTCGGTCGTCATGAGCCCGCTGTTCTCGTGGGCGAAGCGCGGGATCTCCGACCGGGAGAGCGAGACCCACCGGCTCGCTGAGGAGTACATGGGCCTGACCGCGCTGGACCTGCTCAACGCCATGTCCCAGTGGAGCATCGTGGGCAAGTGCAAGAAGGCGCCCAAGAGCAGCCTCGGCGGCGCGACGAAGAAGTTCAGGGACTGCATCGCCGGAGCCATGGACCTGACCGAGGACCCCGACTGGAACGAGTACTCGAGACAGTGGAAGGGCACCTTCGTCGAGTCGATGGTCGACCCGGACCTGCGCTTCGCCGAGTACAACTCGATCCTGGGCACCATGTACCTGCAGGAGAACATCCTCGACCGCGCGGTCATCTCGGCGATCCACGAGACCGACCTCGCGATGTCGCTGCTGCGCATCCTGCCCGTCGGGTGCGTCAGGGACGGCGGTGACTGCCCGTACGCGGAGACCGCCGGACAGCTCAAGGACGTGAGCCGGACGATCAAGCAGCTCAACAACCAGGGCTACATCGTCGACTCGTCGGGACGCGTGCTCGACGCGAACGGCCTGCCGATCGCGACCCTGCCCCCGGCCGACGATCTCAGCGCGTGGGCGAACTACACCGTCGAGAGCGGGCTCCACGACGACCTGCGAGCCCTGGAACAGCGGCTCGACCTGCTGTACCGGCGGGAGTTCGGCGTGCCGGTCCCGCCGCCCGCCCTGCATCTGGAGACGCAGCTCGCGTACCGGGTCGCCACCAAGGAGGTGGCGCTGCAGGACAACACGCTGCGGCTGGTGATGAACAACCCCGGCGGGGTGTGCGACGCGGTCCCGATCGAGGGCACGGGACCGGACGCGCGGCGGCAGGAGGTGGCCGGCTGCATCCAGGCCGTCAAACTGCTGCTCCCGGCGGGCACCACCATGGTCATCTACTACCCGGACCCGGACAACCCGGCAGAACTCCTGGAGGTCACGGTGCACGGCACCGGCCGCTGGCTGGACTGAGCCTCATCTCGGCCTCTGCTCACGGCCCCGCCGGCGCACCGCCCGGCGGGGCCTTCACGTGTGGCGCCGATCACGTTCGCTGCGGCAAGAAGTACCGCATCTACTGAACGCACTCCACGACGTCGTCCCGCAACCCGAGGCGGCTCTCGTACACGCCGACCTTGTGAGTGATCAGCGTGAGGCATTCGTCCAGTTCGTGCATCCGCGCGAGCACCCGTTCCCGATGCCGGCGGAGCACCTCCAGCCGCTCCGCCTCGTTGCCCTGGCCCGCCCTGACCAGCTCGGTGTAGCGCCGGATGTCGGTCAGGGGCATGCCGGAGGCCCGCAGCCGGATGCAGACGCCCAGCCAGTCGACGTCGTCCTCGCTGTAGACGCGGTGCCCGGCGCTGCCCCGCCGTACCGGCTGGGCCAGCAGTCCCTCGCGCTCGTAGAAGCGCAACGTGTGGGTGCTGAGACCGGTGCGCTCGGCGACCTGGCCGATGCTCAGACCTGACATCCCGTCAGTTTGACTTAGAGTCGGCTCTAAGATCTACGGTCGCGAAGTATGAGATATCGCATCCTCGGCGGCACCGGCATGGAGGTCAGTGCCTACTGCCTCGGCACGATGATGTTCGGCGCGGCCGGCAACCCCGACCACGACGACAGCATCCGCATCATCCACAAAGCGCTCGACCACGGCATCAACTTCGTCGACACCGCCGACATGTACTCGGCGGGCGAGTCCGAGGAGATCGTGGGCAAGGCGCTGCGCGGCCGGCGGGACGACGTGGTGCTGGCGACGAAGGTGCACTTCCCGATGGGGGAGGGGCCCAACAGGGGCGGCAACTCGCGGCGGTGGATCGTCCGCGAGGTGGAGGCGAGCCTGCGGCGGCTCGGCACGGACTGGATCGACCTGTACCAGATCCACCGTCCCGACCACAGGACGGACATCGAGGAGACCCTGGCCGCGCTGACCGACCTCGTACGCCAGGGCAAGATCCGCGCCTTCGGCAGTTCGGCCTTCCCCGCGCACGAGACGGTCGAGGCGTACCACGTGGCCAGGCAGCGCGGGCTGTACCGGTTCCGCACCGAGCAGCCGCCGTACAACATCCTGGCCCGCGGCATCGAGGGGGACGTGCTGCCGACGGCGCAGCGGCTCGGCATGGGCGTGCTCACCTACAGCCCGCTGGGCTGGGGTTTCCTGACCGGCCGCTACCGCAAGGGGCAGGAGATCGACCTGTCGCGGGGCCGCGCCGCGCAGGCGCCGCAGCGGTTCGACCCGTCCATCCCGGTCAACGCGGCCAAGCTGGAGGTCGTCGAAGAGCTGGTGAAGCTGGCGGACGAGCTCGGCCGTACGCTGCCCGAGCTGGCGATCGCCTTCGCCGCCGCGCACCCGGCGGTCACCTCGGTCATCCTCGGGCCGCGCACGATGGAGCAGCTGGAGGGCCTGCTGAAGGGCGCCTCGCTGGTGCTCGACGACGCCGTGCTCGACCGGATCGACGAGCTGGTGCCGCCCGGCACGAACGTCTACCACCCGGTCGGCCTCTGGAGCCCCGCCCCGCTGACCGACCCCGCCCTGCGCCGCCGCCCGGCCGGGGACCGCGCGGCCGGCTGATCTCCTTCAAGATCGCCGCTTCCGTGCCTGCGGTGGTTAGGCTTTCGTTGCATACCGGATCGGCGGGAGCGAGGTGGCGCGGGTGACGCAGGCGGCGGGGCTGCTGCGTCGCTTCGGGCGCCGGTACGCGGCCGCCGCGCTCTCCCGCCTGGCCTGGACCCTGGTACGCCGCGCCGACCTCGCCGTGGCCGAGGCGGCACGGGTACGCGGCGAGTCGCTGGTGGCCACGGCCGTCCGCGCCGAGGAGCGCGAGTTCGCCGCCTCCCTGCACGACACGGCGGCGACGACCCTGCTGATGGTCGGCGTCGGCCAGGTACGCTCCGACGCCCCCTGG
Source organism: Nonomuraea sp. NPDC049421 (assembly GCF_040677005.1). NCBI lineage: Bacteria > Bacillati > Actinomycetota > Actinomycetes > Streptosporangiales > Streptosporangiaceae > Nonomuraea > Nonomuraea sp. NPDC049421. Next base: position 92,765 of record NZ_JBFAQA010000011.1, on the reverse strand, counting down.
CTGCCCGCCCAGGCCCGCAGGGACCTGGAAAGGCTGCGCGGCTCCCACGGCGAAGGCGCGGCCCGCTCGCGCGCCGACCTCGTGACGATGCTCCGCGCCGGCCTCGACGCCGTGCCCCTGACCGTGGAGTTCGACGGGCCGGGCGAGCTGCCACTCCCGTACGAGGCCGCGCGCGCCCTCGCCGACGCGGCCGGGGAGGCGCTCACCAACGTCCGCCGGCACGCGGGCGTCACCCGGGCCACGATCCGCCTCACCGGCGACGCCCGCGAGCTGCGTCTCGACATCGCCGACCAGGGGGCGGGCTTCGACCCCGGCGCGGTCCCGGCCACCAGGTACGGCCTGCGCGAGTCCGTACGCGGCCGGCTGGCCCGCATCGGCGGCACGGCTGCGATCACCTCGGCGCCCGGCGAGGGCACCCTGGTACGTCTGGAGTGGCGCTCCGATGATGGCTGACCTGATCGAGGGCGCGTTACGCCACGGCCTGCGGCTCGCGACGCTGCTCGCCGCCTCGGCGATCGTCCGTCGGCTCGGCCAGGTCGCGGCGGACGCGCACGCGGAGACCGAACGGGTCCGCGTCGCCGAGGAGGCCACCGCGCAGGCGCACCGGCTCAGGCTGGCCCGCTACGACGAGCTGTCGGCGAGCACGGTGCCGCTGCTCGAAGGGCTGGCCGGCGGCTCGCTCGACCCCGAGGACCCCGGCGTGCGGCGGCGCTGCGCGATCGAGGCGGCCCGCATGCGCCGGCTGTTCGCCGAGGCCGACTCCGTCGCCGACCCCCTCTGGCACGAGCTGCGGCACTGCGCCGACGTGGCGGACCGCAAGGGGGTCGCGGTCGAGCTGGACGCGCGGGGCATGTGGCCGGTGCCGCCCGTGGCCGTACGCCGCGACCTCACCGAGGCCGTCCTGACCGTGCTCGCCACGGCCTCGTCGCGGGCCCGGGTCACCGTGGTCGGCGGCGACGACCAGGTCTCGGTCAGCGTCGTCGCCGACGGAGACGAATTGGCCGCGCCGCGGCCCGCCTCGGACGACGTCCTCGTCGAAGCCGTGCAGCACGGTGACCTGATCTGGATGGAGGCCACATGGCAGCTGACGACCGCGTGATCACCGCCGTCATCGTGGACGACCACGCGGCCATCGCCGTGGGGGTGGGCGTCTGGTGCGCCGCCGCCGTACCGCCGATCCGGCTCATCGACGCGGGCGACCGGCTCGCCGAGGTCTGGACGGGGCCGGGCGCCGGCGCCGACGTCGTGATCTTCGATCTCGAGCTGGTGCCCGGCATGCCCGACTTCGGGGAGCTGCGCCGGCTGGTGGACAGCGGCCGGCGGGTGGTCGTGTACTCCCAGCACATCGAGGACAGCATCGCCATCAAGTGCGTCGATCTGGGCGCGCTGGCGTACCTGACCAAGCGGGAGGGGCCCGAACACCTGGTGCCGGCCATCCAGGCGGCCGCGCGCGGCGAGGCGTACACGACGCCGTCCCTGTCCGGGGCGTTCATCGCCGACACCTCCGCCGAGCGGCCGCGGCTGTCGCAGCGGGAGGCGGAGGTGCTGCGGGCGTGGTTCGTCTCGTCCTCGAAGGAGCTGGTCGCGGCCAAGCTCAACATCGGCGTCAAGACCGTCGACACCTACATCACGCGGGTCCGCGTCAAGTACGCGAACGTGGGGCGCGCCGCCCGTACGAAGAGTGACCTGGTCAGCCGGGCGCTCGACGACGGGCTCATCACTCTCGCCGAGCTGAACGACAAGGTGTAGGGCGTTCGCCGGACAGTGCCCCGCCCGATGCGTCCCTATGGTGGTGATCGTGTGGATACCCGCTGCATGGGGGAGCGGGTATCCCCGACATCCACAGGGGGGACTCTATGGGGCTGGAGATCAACATTCTGGGGCCGTGCGAGGTCACGGCCGACGGCGAACCCGCCACGCTGATCGGCAAGCGACGGGTCGCCGTCCTGACGAAGCTGGCGCTGAACGCGGGACAGGCCGTCCCGGCCGAACGGCTGCGGGGACAGGTCTGGGCGGACGGCGCCGCGGCGACCGCGGGCAAGCAACTCCACATCGTCGTGTCCAAACTGCGGGACGCGCTGCCCCCGCAGGTCATCGTGACCGTGCCCGGCGGTTACCGGCTCGACCTGCCGCGCGAGTCCGTCGACGCCCACCGCTTCACGCTCCTGACCGCCGAGGCCCGCGCCGCCCGCCGCGACGGCGACCTCGCCGCCGCCGACCGGCTGTACCGCGAGGCGCTCGCCTTGTGGCGAGGTGACGCCCTGTCCGGCATGACCGATCCCTGGGCGCAGGCCGAGTCCGCCCGCCTCGAGGCGGAACGCCTGACCGTCCTGGAGGAGCACGTCGACGTACGGCTGGCGGCGGGCGAGCACCACGAGGTCGTGCCCGCGCTGATGGCCCACATCGAGGCCCACCCGCTGCGCGAACGCCCGCGCGCCCAGCTCATGCTGGCGCTGTACCGGGCCTCGCGGCCCTCGGAGGCGATCGAGGTCTACCGCGAGACCCGCCGCACCCTGGCCGACGAACTCGGCATCGAACCAGGCCCGGAGCTGCGCCGCCTCCTCCAAAGCGTCCTCCACCGCGACCCCGCCCTCGACCCCCCGAGGCCCGGCCAGCTGGTCGGGGGCTAGGCCGCCTGATCCGCGGGCCACTCCATCCTCCGCCCCACGTCCCTCGCCAGGCCCGCAAAGCGTTGTCACCGCCAGGCTCGCTGGGCACGAAGACCACCGCGCGGTCGACGATCACCAGCTGCTGACCGTCGTCGTCCACCAGCCGGTGGTGGCCGCCCGAGCGGTGCAGGGCGAGGCAGCGGTCCAGGACTGCCTGGTCCAGCACGCTCTTCCTGGAGACGATCGTGCGGCGGCGGGTGGTCTCGCCGAGCCCCCGCAGGTCGACGCACAGATGCATGGCCAGCACCTCCTGGGCGTCGAGCGCCAGGGAGCGGCTGCGCTCGGCGACCCGGTCGGCGCCGTCGATCTGCTCGACCGTCACCGTACGGCTCCGCCCGCGCCGCCCCGCGCTCAGCAGGTGCACCGCCTCCCACGCCGCCGAGATGCGCCGCTGCTGCGCGTGCGTCTCCAGGAGCCGGCGCCGGATCAGCCGGCTGACCCCGATCTCGCCGGCAGGTAGCCGTAGACCCGCGAGTCCGCGCTGGACGTGCCGTCGCCGACGACCACGAGCGCCCCTTCCGGCACGCGATCGCCGGGCCGCGCCTTGGCCGCCTCCGCCACGTCACCGGGCACCGGGTCGCCCGGCACCGCGGTCACCCGCTTGATCGCCCACGGCGGGGCAGGAGGCCTTGTGCCCCACCCCGGGGGCCGCGTCGACTCGAACACCACCACCTGGCCCCGCCGCACCGCCGCGGTCCTGCGTACCAGCACCTGGTCACCAGGACGGAACGTCGGCGCCATGCTCACGCCGCTCACCCGCACGACGACGAGAGCCCGTCGCGCGACGACCGCAAGGACGGCGAGCACCGCGACGGCGCCGAGCACGTACCACACGCCCTCACCCTAGCCCGACAGCTGGCGGGTGATGGAGGGGTCGGTGATCGCGGTGTCGTTCGCCAGCAGGAACGCCTTGCTGAGGATGAGCGCCAGCCGCCCGTCCTCCTCGAACGGCAGGAACAGTCCCGGCTGGAAACCGCGCGCGGAGACGATGCAGAGGTAGGCGTCGTTGGGCTCCATGAGGATGTTCGCCGACCCGAGGTGGATCTTGTACGTCCGCAGATCACCGCGTACCACCAGATAGCGGTCGGTGAGCGTGCACCGGTCGGCGATGGCCGTGCGCCCGATGAGGCGGGCCAGCGCGTCCTTGCGTACCTCCGCCGAGGGCGTCAGCGGCGCGAACGGCCCGGTCTCCCAGTGGTCGCGCAGCCGGTCGGGCCCCTGACCGGTCCACTGCGGATCGAGGGTGATCGAGGCGACGCCCACGAACAGGTCGATGTCCCGCATGCCCTCGCTGAACACCAGCGGCGGCACCTCCCTCAGCGGCACGTCACGCCAAACGCCGCCGCTCCTGCGCTGGAAGCTCGCCCGGCCGATGTCGGCGTGGACGTCGTCGGCCAGATAGTGCTCCAGCGTCGCCCGCCACTCACCGCCCGCCATGACCCGGTGCGCGTCGCAGTCCTCCTCCCAGTGCCCCTGGAACTTGGACGTCCAGCCCCGATCCTTGAACAGCGCCCGCAGCCGCCGATAGTGCACCACCTGCCCCTCGAACCGGCCGGAGAAAACGCCGGACGCCTCCTCGGCGGGCGTCAGCAGGTAGATCTCGCGGAAGGCCTGCTTGAACGGCTGGCGCAGCTCCTTGTCCTGGACCACCTCCCGCCAGCCGCGCACCTCCGCCACCGACGCCCTGGCCGGATGCCACAGCCGCACCCGCACGTCGGGGACGTGCATCCCCAGCTCGGCCCGCCACACGTCAGGCGCGACCTCGAACTCCCAGATCAGCCGCTCGGCGACCGGATGCCCTTCGAGCTGCCGGTACGGCGGCGCCGTCACGCCCGCGTAGCCGGCCTCCAGCGCCCTGGCGAGCGTCGCCTGCTGCTGCTGGGTGAGCTTGGCCAGCTCGCGCAGCCGCTTGACCTCGTCGGGATGCTCACGCCTGACCGCCGCCGGGACCGACCGCAGCTTCTTGGACCCGTGCCACCACGACAGCTCGACCCCGCCGTCCGTCGAGATCACCGCCGTGTGCTCGCCGAACTCCTGCCGCACCCGCCCGTAGGGGATCCTGAACGCCACCTCCAGCCGGTCGGCCAGCGCCGGCTCCATGCGCTTGAACTTGCGGTCGAGCTGCATCGGCACCCCGCCGTGCCGGGTGATGCGGCGGGCGGTGCGCAGCGCGGAGATCACCTCGGGCGTCGGATGTTCCTCCGCCGCGCGGGCGATCTCGAACAGCAGCTTCTGCGACGGCAGCGTCTTGGCCTGGGTGGGCGCCACCGCGATGCCCCGGACCAGCTCGTCAAGCAGCTCGGGCAGCCAGCTCTCGTCGCGCAGGAGCGCCAGCCGCACGGCCCTGCCGAGCGTGCGCCGCTCACTGTCGTCGAACGCCTTCTCCGCCCGGTAGGGGATCTCACCCGCGTGGATCGCCACGGCACGGTCGCGCGCCATCTCCAGCGCCGTACGGGCGAAACCCACATATCCCGGCAACCCGCCGATCCACTCGATCGGGACGGGCACCGGCTGGCCGTCGTGCATGGAGGTCTCGGCGAACAGCGCCCGCAGCTCCACCTCCCAGCCGAGCACCAGGTCGATCTCGGCGACCGCGATCGGCCCGTGCCGCTCGGCGAGCGCGGCCCGCACGTCGGCGTCCATGCCCGCCAGCCCGGCCGCCACCAGAATGTCCGGCCAGCCGTACGTCTTCGAGAGCATGAACCCGACCAGCTCCCGAGCCGGCTCGACCAGCTTCTCCTTGGTCCGCTCGTCGAGCGCATAAGGCGCCGGCCCGGTGGCGATGGGTGATCCGCTACCCATCCCCACGAGGCCGACGCTCAACCGAGGCACCTCAGGCCAGCGGGTGGGATCGTCGGCGCGGCCGTCGATCAGATCGCAGAGCCGCCGCGCGAGCGGAGACAGCACCTCCACGTCAGCCCCCCACCAGCGACACGAGCGGAGACATCACGTCCACGTCAGCCCTCCACCAGCGGCACGAGCGGAGACATCACGTCCACGTCAGCCACCCACCAGCGGCACGAGTTTGACGAACGACACGACAGGGTCGGCGTCGAGGTCGATCTGCACGTCGAGGTCCAGGATCTGCCGGTCGCCGACCAGCAGCAGGAACCCGTTGCGGGCGAACGCGGCCTCGGCGGCGTCGGCCTGCTTCTCCCAGTCGAGCTTCCGCGCGGCGCGTAACCGGTAGCCGTTCAGCTCGGCCTCGGCATCGGCCGGCTTCACCAGCCCCCTGAAAAGCCGCTTGGGGGCGGCGTTGTGGCGTGCCACCTCCTCGCGGACACGCAGCCGTACGAGCTCCCTGGCCGAGACCCGGTCAGGCAGGCCCGGCAGGGAGAACTCCTCCAGAGCCCGCCCACTCGCGGACTCATCACGAAACGTCACCGATGCCATCGGCCATCCTTCTGTCGTCGGAGATCAGGTGGTGGCGCCATCTATAGCAGCGCCGAACGACAGAACCGGCGGGCTCAGCCGGTGACCGACCGCCACCTGGGCGGCGTACGGTTCTACGGCAGCCGAACCCACATATCGGGCGGGCCGACGACGGCTCGCGCATCGGACGGCCGAAGCCCGGCCGCGGCGCAACAGTAGGCCACGGCATGCCCCTGGTAGAGGTACTCGGCGAGAATCTCCTCGGACGTCAGATGCCCGCCGGCATCACTCCCGCCGGGATTGGTGTCGGCATCTTCGACCGTACCGTCGCGGGCCACGATGCCCTGATCACCGCTCTTGGGGTTGGCCGCAACGCCGTAACAGACGGTCCCCGCGGATAGAGGCCCGGCTACCTCCGGGTCGGCCGGAACATGCCCCCAAGGCTGGATCACCACGCATCCCCCAGGAACGTCGCTGAGCCCGACGACCCGCAAGCTCCCATCGAAGTCGGCCCAGGGATCCTCCAGAATCGCCGCGACGGCGTCCTCATCGACCGGCCGGGCTCGCAACCGCCGAGCAGCCTCGACCGCGGTGACGTCGGCGACAAACGCAAAAGCCGCACCCTCCTGCCGACATTCCCCGAGCACGGAGATCAGCCGCCGCGCCTCCACCACCGCCGCACTCTCGGCCGGCGACAAACCCGCCTGCCCCGCCGGCAACGGAAACATGTCCGGCTCAGCACCGGCGAGCGCAAGCCGCCCAGGAGCCCACCCGCCCGACCAGCTCCGCCACGGTCTCCGGGCAGCCCCACTCAGCCGCGAAGTGCAAGGGCCGCCCCTCGTACCCGCCAAAGGCGTACACCCCCGAATTCGCATCCGCTCCCGCGTCAAGCCGACCACGCACCAGAGCCAGATCAGCCCACCCGTCCCCACCGACACCGACCCACCCACCGAACCCGAACCCGAATCCGCCCACGACGCTCCTCGGCTCGCACTGACTCGAGTGAGAAGATCATGCCGCACCCAGCCAGAGCGCTGCACCGCTTGAAGCGCCATGACACACGGGCCATCGGAGGGGGACTGCGAATCGGATCGGTTCGACGCACTTACCCTTCTATGACTCTCCGACCGAGTTCGATCACCACGAGTGACGCAATGTGGCAGCCTGTGCGGCGTTGCCGGACGCGTTCGCTCGCTTCGGAGTTCTTCGGTCCCGAAAGGACTTCTAACAGGGCAGACCGGTCCAGGGCCATCGCGTTGTTTCTCCTCTGCGTGTCACTTGGCGGTTTCACACAGAGACTCACGCGATGGCCCTCCTCGTTGAAGGCGACGCGCCGATGAGGGCCGGTTCTACACCACCCGACGGGACGTGACCTGATGGCGTACGAGTACTGCTGCGCGTTCTGCTCCTACGACGGCTGGCTGGACGGCGCGGTGGTGGGGCTGGACGCGGCGCACGTGCGGTGGTGGGCCTTCGACGGGCCCGACGACGTGGCGAACGGGCTGTGCCTGTGCGCGATTCACCACATGTTGTTCGACAAGGGCGTGCTCGGGCTGACGGCGCAGCGGACCATCGCCGTGTCGGCCAGGTTCGTGGGTCGCTCGCCGTCGTCGCGGGACATGGTGGTGGCTCTGGCCGGCCGGCCCGCCAGGCGGCCCCAGCCAGGACTGGACGTCGTGGGACAGGAGCACATCGGCTGGCACGGCGATCAGGTGTTCGTACGCCTGCCCGCGAACATGAGCCGTAGCTTGTGTCTTATGGGACCGCCGACCGACAGCATCGGCTCCTGAATCTGCTGTTGTCCAGGCCAGACCTCGGTGAGGTGGGGGACGGGCGCTTCGAGGGGTGGAGCGGTGCTGTGCTGGTTCTCCCCAACGATCCCGGCTACTGGTCTCGATCCGGTATGGGTGCTGTACGAACGCAGACGCCTTTCGGATCTACGAGGACCAGGAGATCGCGGGCAGACGAGCATGGGGCCCTGACACCGGCTTGGGCACGATGATGGGCCGCGAGGCAGCCAACGAAGTGCGGGATGATTAGGCGTGCCGATGGTCCGACTACTCCTCCCTTCCCGGCCAGCGGGGCAGATCTCGACTACTCACCTTGAGCATCATCTGATCATTACGACTGGTACAGCGATGGGGACCGAGCGCCTGAGTCATATCCTGCGAAGCCGCTCTCGAATGCACGACCATCAGTCGGCAAATATGCCGAAAGGGTCGATCGATGCTGGTGTGGCTGGTTTTGCTCCTACGCTGAGGGCGCTGCCAACAGGCGGGAGGCGATCATGAGCATCACGTCGCCGGGTACCGGTCCACTCTCTCCTGACTACAGCGGGCTCGATCCCGAGCTCATGGAGAGGTTCATCACCACGTTCAAGAGCAGTGGAGATCGGGTCGGCGAGGAGGCCGGGGCGCTGCGTCGCATTCTGGAGCAGGCGGGACTGCCTACGGCGGATCTGCAGCCGCTCGCCGCCACCTTGATGTGGCTGGATATCAAACTGCCCGAGCTGCGCCGCCGCGCTCAGACCGCCAGGGCGGCGAACGCCATCACCCCGTGGCGGACCGGTCTGCTGCCGTTCGACGAGAGCCGGCTCATGTCCCAGAGCGAGGCCAGGAAGAAGGGGGCGGAGCTGGCCGAGCGGTTCAGGGACGCGAGATCGGGTGCCGGACCGCTGATGAATCGGCCCCACGATGAAGAACTCGCCGCTCTCATCGCTGAGTTGGATGCCCATCGGGACGACCCTGATTTCGCTGCGGCCTTCTTCGCCGGCCTGGGTGTCGACGGCACCCTCGCCATCGCCGGCAAACTGCGGCAGGGCATGCGTGACCCGGAGAAGGCGATCGATGTGGTGAGCCGTGCTTTCGGTACCGCGGTGCGGGGTGGGGACGTCGTCTCACGCGGACACAATGAGCGGTCGGCTGTTTTCACCGGTACGGACGTGCCGGGATTCGCCAAGCTCAAGAACGAGCTCGCGCGCGGGCCCGGCCTGCCCGGCGACCGCTCGTTGGGATGGCTGCTGCGGGCGGGGGACTTTCCGCCCGAGTGGCTGGCCAAAGTGGTGAAGGCGCACGCCTTGACGCCGGACAGTCGGCTCCAGGGCAAGGAGATGGAGGGCTATCTGGCCGCGCTGGGCAACAATCCCGCCGCCGCGCGGCTGGCCATGGCCGCGGTGCGCAAGGAAGGTGTGCCGTTGTCGGCGCTGCTGCGCGACCTGGCGTGGAGGACCCGTCGAGAGGTGTCGTCTGGTCCTGAGGCGGCGGATGCCTTTGGGCGGATGCTCGCGGCCGCTGCGGGAGCTTATGACGAGAAGGATGGGGCGCACTCGTCCAGATCGGCGAGATTCGCCTTCGACCTCATGAGGGCGCTGCCTGACCTCGCCAACTCCAGCGCGGCCGAGCGACAACAGGGCATCAGGGCCTTGGACCTCGACGACGCGACCAGGAAGCACCTGGCGGAGATCGCCGGCGCGTACGCAACGGAGATCACCGAGGGTGCGAACCTTGGCGACGCGAATCGTACGCAGGGCAGTGCCTTCGGCCCGGTGAAGACGGTCGTGCCGGGGCTGAACCCCGCTTTCCGGTTGTCACCCGAGGACACGTACGCGTTCGTCAAGCTGTTCGCCAATTCGCCGGCCATCATCGCGCCGTTCGAGGAGGGCATGGGCAAGCTGACCGATCGGCTCATGGCTGCGGCGGCGAAAGCGGACGGCGGACGGAGCGTTGAGCACCTGGAACGGGCGATGAAGGCGCTCGGCTATACGGCGGGCATGCAGTTCGCCGCTGAACGGGCCGTGCAGGGCCTGCTCGATGAACAGGACAAGGAGTTCCGCGAACAGCGACTCGCCAAGCTTGGCTTCTTCATCAACGTGGCGGGAGTGCCCGTGGCGTTGCAGGGACAGCCACTCTGGATCGCGGCAACCACCATTGCGGGATCCATGCTGAGCGACCTGACCGAGGTCGACAAGACGCGACTGGACGCCCTCGATGACAAGACCAGGCTGGCGGCTCTGGCGAGAGGCAGGTGGCTGGTCGATGTGCTGACGGCCGGCGGGTTCAAACCTCAGGTGCCGGCGGCGGACGAACGGTTCAACACGCCGCCGATCGTCGACGAGAACGGAAAGCTGCTGCCCTTCGAGAAAATCGCCCAGAGCAAGGAAGCCCTTCGCAACCTCAACAACTGGCTGATCGCCAACGGATCCGGCCTGACGGACAAGAGCCGCATCGGCGAGGCGACGAAGCAGTTGGATGTGATGTTCCGCGGAGCCAAGGACGCGGCGGAGGACGAGTGGAAGCGATTCGATGAGCTCAGCCGGGCGGAAGACAATCCGTCTCGCCGCGGATGACCATGACATGCTGGGCCGGTGACGACAGCACGATGTGTGTCTTGGAATCCTTGTTGACGAGATCCTGCACGGTGGGTTGTCCGGGCGCATTCAATTCATATTCGGCGACGGCATCGAGAGCGCCGACCATGACCAGGAGCATCGAGTTCGGGTCCCCTGATCCGATGTCATTTCTTGCTGTGGCAGCGTAGGTGCGTTTGACCTTGCCCGCACCGCACGGGACGTCCCTGCCGCCCGGATCGGTGACCTCGATGGCCTTGGCCTGAGCACCCTCGAGGGTTCGATTGACGTGCTCCTTGAGTGTCGCACCAGCTTCGGCGGCCGTTGGCACTTTGGGATCGTTCGACCCACCGCATCCGGCCAGCACGAGAAACGCAATCCAGGACACCAAAACCACGCGCCATGCCGGAATTATCATCGATTTGCCTCCGAAGGCAGGCCGGTACCCCGGACAAGTCTCATAATGGTCGCTAGGTCATTGCAACCCATTCAACCAATTCTCTTAGGAAGCCGATGGCTCCGGTACCCAACCCGCGCCACGCGGAGTTGCAGCAGCTCATCGCCCAGGCCAGGGCGCACGTGGACCGGCTGGAGACGGCGCTCGACCCTCCCTGTGAGCAGTTCACGGGCCGGGCCATCTGGGTCGGTCGCACTGCTCAAGGCTTCGCCAGGGAGCTGACCGGGCATCGCACTCGGGTACGAGCGGTGGCCCAGGCGGTTCTCGAGACCCTCGAAGAGGAAATGCGCCGCACACCAACCGAGGTGACACCAGATCAGGCCCGGAATGCGTAGCGGCCACGTTGCTGGGTGGCTACGTGGTCGGCTCGGGCGCCGGTGTCGTGTGGTGACTGTCCGGCTGGGCTTTGGGGCGGTGGCGGAAGGGGGTGAGGGTGGTGCGGACTATGTCGGCGGCGCCCCAATCTGGGGTGAATTGGGCGATGACGGCCAGGTGCTGGCGTAGCTGGAAGATGGGCATGCGGTTGCGCCAGTCGGGGTCGAGGTTCGTCAGGTCGGCGTACAGGTCGAAGAATGCCTTTGCTTCGGGGGGTGGGGCTGTCGTCCAGAGGTGGGCGAGGTCCACTTCGGCCCAGGTGTACGACACTGCCGGGTCTATCAGGGCGGGTTGGCCGTCAAGGGTGGACATGACGTTTTGAGCCCACAGGTCGCCGTGGGTCAGGCAGGCGGGGCCGGGGGGCAACAGGTCGGGGAGGCGGTCGCAGAGGTGTTCGAGGGCTGCTCGGTCCGCGGGGTCGAGGGCCTCCTGGACGCGGGGTTCGGTGAGCCAGCGCAGCAGGCGGTGCTGGGCGAAGAAGTCGTAGCCGTCGTCGGTCCAGGTGTTGATCTGCCGGCGACGGCCCAGCCAGTTGTCCTGGTGCCAGCCGAAGCGCGGGTGGCGGGTGGTGGTGTGCAGGTGGGCGAGTGCGTGCGCGAACTGCTCCCAGAAGACCTCGGTCGTCGGGCGGGGCCGCAGCGTGGACAGTACGAGCAGGCCGCGGTCGGCGAGGATGATGTCGGGGGTGGTGATGCCGCCTGCCTCGCGGAGCACGATGAGGCCCTCGGCTTCTGTGGTGAAGACGTCGTCCGCGGGCGGCTCGGTGAACGCCTTGACGAACACCGACGTGTCGTCGCCGCGGCGGGCGAGGCCTGCGGTCGCGGCGAGACCCCCGGTGGCCGGCTCGACCGTGGTGACGTCGGTCAGGCCGGCCGCGTGCAGGCGTTCGAGCAAGAAGGACCCCGGCGCAGTGGACATGAGGTCATCTTGCCTGGTTTGTAGCGGCAACTACTAGAAAGTCGTGATCCCTTGGAGGGCGCCGGCGGCCAAGGTGCGACGACAGCTTCGAGCCCCGCTCAACCCGCCGCGCCGCTCCTCAAGGCCTTCACATACTGCCGGACGCGGTCGGGGTCCTGGGGGAAGAAGCCGGCCCAGTCCGTGTCCAGCCGATGCCACAGCGCCGGTTGCCCGGGTTCTGGGGTCAGCGGCTCGGCCGGGTCGGCGATCGCGGCGTAGGAGAACGACAGCGCCGGCGGCAGGTCCGGGTGGAACGAGCGGACGGCCACCGCGGCGGGCCGGTCCAGCAGTTGCGGGTGCAGCCCGCACTCCTCGGCCAGCTCGCGCGCCGCGCCCTGGCGCGGGCTCTCGCCCGGTTCGACCTTGCCGCCGGGCGGCACCAGGCCGCGCCACGGGTGCTGGACCAGCAGGATCTGCTCCAGGGCGGGATCCAGCACCCACACCTCGGCGCCCAGCGGCTCCATCGGTCTGTCCGGCGCCGAGCGCAGCCAGGAACGGGCCTGATCGAACTCCAGCGTCGCGGACTCGGCATCGAAGGCGGCGGCCTCCAGCAAGCCCTGCTCCCACGGATCGCGGATCATCGCGCCAGGCTACGGCCGGCCACTGACAAAGAGGATCAGGCGTTGTAGCCGCCGTGGGCGTCCAGTTTGGCGCCCGTGACGTACGACGCCGCCGGACCGGCCAGGAAGGCGATCGCGGCGGCCATTTCGTCCGGGTGGCCCAGGCGCTGCAACGACAGGGAGCTGAGCAGGGCCTTGATGATCTCCGGGTCCGGGTGTTCCATGCCGTCCGTCATCATGCCGGCTTCGACGACGTTGGCGGTGATGTTCCTGGGGCCGAGGTCGCGGGCGGCGCCCATGGTGTAGCGCTCGACGCCGGCCTTGGTCGCCGCGTAGTCGGCCACGCCAGGGACGCCGGCTCGGGTGCCCAAGCCGGAGCTGATCGTGATGATGCGGCCGCCTTCGCGCAGCACCTGGGAGGCGGCCCGGATGATGGCGATGACGCCGAGGTAGTTGGTGGCGTGCATGCGGTCCAGGGCGGCGGTGTCGGCGTTCGGGTCGTCGACCGTGGCGTTGATGGAGATCGCGGCGTTGTTGACGAGGATGTCCAGGGCGCCGAAGTGGGAGATCACGTTGTCGATCAGGGCGGGTGCCTGGCTCGTGTCCGACTGGTCGGACTTGTACGCGGCTACTTTCGCCCCCTTGGCCCGTACCTCGTCGACGACGGCCTGGGCTCGCTCGTCGGAGCTGACGTAGGTGAAGGCGACGTCGGCGCCCTGGTCGGCGAGGAGCCGTACGGTCGCGGCTCCCAGCCCGCGGGATCCTCCGGTGACCAGGGCGACCTTGCCGGTCAGTGGCTTGTTCATGGTTCTCGTCCCAACTGGTTGACCATCTCGAACTGTCGTAACGCTAATAGTTACGACGAACATGTTGCAACCATAGCTGTTACGACGAGCATGTCGTAACATCGGGAGTTGCGACCGGAGGGACGACACCATGAGCGCCAACAGCAGGTTGACCATCGCCGCCCACGCGCTGGCCTGGATCGGCCTCTACCAGCGCCAGGGCCATGAGGTCGCCACCTCAGAACAGATCGCGTCCAGCGCGAACACCAACCCCGTGGTGATCCGGCGACTGCTCGGCGACCTGCGCAGGGCGGGGCTCGTGGAGTCGCGGCGCGGGCTGGGCGCGGGCTGGACGCTGGCGCGCGACCTGGAGTCGATGACGCTGCTCGACGTGTACGAAGCGGTGGAAACCGGCCCCCTCTTCGCCCTCCACCGCGCCACTCCGGACCAGGGTTGCGTCGTGGGCCACGGCATCCAGCCGGCGATGCGGCGCATCTACGACGGCATCGAGGAGACCCTCCGGGGCGAGCTGGCCCGCGTCACCCTGCAGGACGTCCTTCAGGACGTCCTCGCAGCACCTGAAGACGTCAGGTCCAGGGCCACCTCCAGGCGCAGGTAGGCGTCGATCCAGGTCTGTTCGACCGTCTCGGTCGCGAACGCCGTGACCGCCCCGGCGATGCGGTGGAGGCCGAGCGTGGTCAGCCGGCGGGCGGCGGTGGCGAGGCGGTCGTCGTAGGCCGGTGGGAGGTGGGCGAGACCGTGGTGGGCGGCTTCGGCGAGCAGGGCTCGGGCGTCGGTCAGTACGGCGGTGAGCGGGCCGGACTGGTCGGGGTCGGCGATCGCGAAGGGGGCGCTGGCTCCGGCGGGCCGCAGGTCGGGTACGACGACCCGCTCGCCGGTGGACAGGCCGACGGGGTCGATGACGATGCCGCCCGCGCTACGGCCCACGACACCGCTGACGTACCGTAACCCGCCTTTCAGGACGGCGGCCAGCGCGTCGAGGCGGCCAGGAGCGGCGGTGGTGTGGGTGGCGGTGATGGTGGCGGTGTGGCCCGCCTGATCGGTGATCAAAGCGTCGAGGCGCTGGTCGCCCGGGACGTAGGCCAGGGAAAGCACCTGGGATACGGCGATGACGCGGACCAGCTCGGCCTCCACCCGCGGGCGGATCGGGCGGAGGGTGAGGGCGTCGAGTTCGCGGCCGAGGGCGGCCAGGTCGATGACCAGGAGGGACGGTGAGAGGTCGGCCCAGGCGCCGCGCGAGGCGCTCACCGTCGTCCTGGAGATGCGTCCGGTGGACAGCCGCACGGTACGGCTGGCGCTGCGGACGGCCGACTCCGTGACGAGGTTGCCGGTGGCCAGGGCGGCGAGGGTGGTGCCGGCGACGCGGCGGCCCGCCAGCGCGGGGCCGTCGTCGTCGCCGTCCCATTCGCGGCGCAGTACGAGGACCATCGCGCCGGCGCTGTGGGCCAGGTAGACCTCGGCGATGCGGCGCCCGGCGAAGCCGCGGATCCGGCAGCCCAGGCTCTCCAGGCGGGCCCGGCGCAGCGGGGTCTCGGCGGCCTCGGCGGTGCCGAGCACGCTGCTGCGGAGGGTGGCGTCGGGGCGGGTGACGGCCCGGTGCCTGGCGTGGAGCTCGGCGAGGTGGCTCGCGAGCAGCTCGGGACGGTAGTGGGCGCTGCGGTCGCGGTACGCGGTCAGCTGTTCTGCGAGGTCGCCGACGGCCAGCAGGGGCCAGCGGGATCCGGCGGCGTCCAGATCGTGCTGTACGTCGGCGATGGTCGCGTCGAGCCCTTCCCCGAGGTGTGCCGCGCCTTCGCGCAGGACCGTGCCGGCCAGCTCCAGGGCTCGTTCCAGCCCGGACCCGGTGCCGGCTCCTGGCGAGCCGCCGACGTCCACCCGTGCCTCGTGCACCCCTGGATGCAGCTCGTCGGCCACCCGGAACGCCCACACGGCGAGGGCGATGAGGTCGTCGTGGCTGCCCGCGACGGTGTCGGTGTGGACGAAGCCGAGGTCGCCGGGGATGAGGAAGCGTACGGTCGCGGTGGGGAGCTCGACCTGCGGGGCAGGGGTGCGGCGGACGCGGGCGGTGTAGCCGGCCGTGAAGGTACGGCGGGCGGCGGTCATCAGGCGGGTGCCGATCCGCAGGGTCAGCTCGTCGTCGGTCACCTGCCCAGGCGACCAGGCGGCAGCCTCAGGAGGACGATCGGCGTGCCGGCGCTGGTACGCCAGCACCACCGCCACGACATGCCGGCACACCCCATGAGCACCACACGTGCACCGGGCAAGATCGAGCCCACCGGACGGCAGGCTGGCGGTGGGCCCGCCCGCGAAGTCCCCGTGCACGGTCCCGACGTCATCGGTACGCAGGTCAGGCGCGGCCTCCTTGCCCGCCCGCTTGACCAGCCCCCGGTTGGTGAGCGCGGCGAGGGCGTCGGTGGTGAGCCCGAGCAGATCCGTCCTCATCGGCCCACGTGCTCCGCGACGAAGGCCGCCAGCTCACCCGGAGTCATCGCGCCCACGGACGCCCCGGCATCGGCCAGGCGCTGCGCGAGCTCCCGGTCATAGTCGGGATTGGCCTGCGAGTCGAGCGCGGCCAGACCGAGGACCTTGCTGCCCTGTTCGACCAGGCCACGAACGATGCGTACGAGCTGGTGGGCGTCGCCGCCCTCGTAGAAGTCGGAGATCACCACGACGATGGCCCGCCGCGGCCGGTCCACGAGCCGGGCGCCGTACGCCGCCGCCCGCGCGATGTCCGTGCCGCCCCCGAGCTGGACTTTCATCAGCAGCTCAACGGGATCGTCCACGTCGGAGGTCAGATCGACCACATCGGTGCTGAAGGCGACCAGATGGGTGCGTACGCCGGGCAATCCCCACAGGCAGGCGGCGGTGACCGCCGAGTGGATCACGGAGTCGGTCATCGAGCCGGACTGGTCCACGAGCAGGATCACCTGCCACTGTTCGAGGTGGCGGCGGGTGCGGGTGAAGAACAGCGGGTTCTCGATCACGAGCTTACGGGTGCCGGGCTGGTAGTGGCCGAGGTTGGCGCGCAGCGTCCGCGTCATGTCGAAGTTGCGCGCCACCCGCAGCCGGCCTGGCCGCCGCAGCTTGGCGCCGGAGAAGGCGGTGCGCACCTCGGTGGCGAGCTTGTCCATGAGCTCCCGTACGACCTGCTCCACGAGCCGCCTGGCCAGCCGGAGCACCTGCGGGTTCATCAGGTGTTTGGTGTGCAGGACGGCCTTGAGCAGGGCGGGGTTGGGCTCGATGCGGGCGAGCACGTCGGGGTCGGTGACGAGGTCGTGGATGTCGTAGCGTTCGACGGCGTCGCGTTGCAGGCGTTCGACGGTCTCCTTGGGGAACAGGCGGGTGATGTCGTCGAGCCAGTCGAAGGTGGTCAGGTTCGGGGGGCCGGTCCCCGCCTGCCGGACGCCGCGTTCGCGCAGGTCATCGTCGCGGCCGTACAGCCATTCCAGGGCGGCGTCGCGGCCGGCGGCCTCGTCGTCCAGCCGGCCGCCGCCGAGGCAGGCGCCGCCGGCTTCGCCGAGCAGCAGCCGCCACCGTTCGAGCGTCATAGGAGCCCCTCCCCGCGCAGCGCCGCGTCGACGCGTTCGTCCAGTGCCATGCCCGCGGCGACCAGCTCCGGCGGAGCGTCCAGCCGCAGCAGGTCCCGTGCGGACGCGCCCGCGTGCAGCTCGACCAGGCGGGTGGCGATGAGGTGGCGTTCGCGGGGCGGGAAGTAGCCGAACGCCTGGCGCAGCGCGGGCAGGGCCACCAGGAAGTCCTCGTCGGTCATCGCCCCGACCAGCTCGTCCAGCAGCTCCAGCATGCCGCCGGTGTGCAGGACCTCCTCCCGGGCGAGCGCGAACAGCCCGGCCAGCCAGTCGCCGGCCGACTGGGGGACGAACGCGCCGCGTACCGCACGTACGGGATCAGCGGCGGTGCCACGCAGTGACCAGGCCAGCCCGAGTGAGGCGCCGCGCAGGTCGGGCGGCGCGTCCTGGCAGGCGGCGACGCGGTCGGCGACGCCCAGCGCCGCGTCCACGTCCAGGCCGAGCTGAGGGCCGGCGTGCCTGAGCGCGTCGCGTACGGCGGCCATGGCGCCGATGCGCCGTGGATCAGCCGGTACGGACCCGCCGCGCACCCCCTCGGCCAGCCACAACACCCGCAGGGCGGCGGCCCGCACGACGGTGCCCGAGGTGATCGCGAACAGGTCGTCGTGCCGCCACATCCCCAGGGCGACGGCGAGGGTACGGCCCAGCGCACCCAGGTCGGCCGCCGCGCCGATCGCCCGCTCAAGGTCGTTCAGCACCCGCCCGGCCAGCTCGCCGATGCCGCACAGCGCGGCGTCGAACAGCACGTCGGTCAGCCGGCCCAGGTCGGCGTCCCTGACCCGCTCGGCGAGGACGGACGCCGCCGCCTCCTGCGGGTCCACGCCGTAGGAGCCCGCCTCGATCAACGCGGGCATGCGGTCGTCGGTGTCGGTCAGCTTCCACTGCTCGACGCGGAGCCCCGACGTACCGCGGACCACGCCGGGAATGCCCAGAACGCGCAGCCTGTGGAGGAACCGGCTGCGCTCGCGGTCGGCGGGATCGCCGAGGTGGAGGCGTTCGTCGCCGGGGCCGCCCAGCTCGGCGAGCACCGCGTGGACCAGCGGCGGCAGCGGCATCGAAGGATGCAGGCGGCCCGTCCGGTCGCCGCTGAGCGCCGCGATCATCTCCACGACGACCGGATGATGACCGGCCTGGAGACGTCCACGGGACGCCCAGGGCAGCGGGACGTCGAGCGCCTCGCCGACCAGCGCGCCGGCCAGCCCGTCGAGGACGTCCACCCGGGCCGGATGCGGATGGCCGCGCAGCAGCGCGAGGGCGTCGGCGGTGGCACGCGCGGCGATCAGGTCGGCCGTGGACACCGGCTGCCGTCTTGAGCGCAGCCTGGCCGTCACCGCCTCGACGAGCCGGCGGGCGGCGCCGTCGACGCCGTGCTCCCACAGGTCCTGGTAGTAGCCGGGCGACGGCATGCCAGCCTGGTAGCCGTCGAAGGCGTCCAGCCGGCGGAACGCGTACGGCACGAGATGGCTGCCGGCCACCGCACCCTCGGGCGGCCGTGGCACCTCAGGCCAGCTCCGCTCGCCCCGCGCGGCCAGCCGGATCAGCGCGGGACGATGAAACCCGCCCGTGACCACGACCACCGGCCGCTCGCCCGCCTCCCACGCGGCCGCGCGGACCCATCGCGCCATGTACGCCTCGCGGGCGGCGTCGTCAGGACCGGCCTCGGCGTCGCCGCGGACGAGGTCGAAGTACGTGGCCAGCCGTTCGGCCAGCCCGTCGGCCGGTGCGACCTCGAAGAGGTGGTCCCACAAGGCGTCCACGTCGTCCACGTCGAACGCCCGGCAGAGCTTCTCCGCCGCCTCGTCATAGCGGGCGTCGGCGTACCGGTTGGCGAGGTCCGCCAGCGCGGGATGCCAGGCGGGCAGGTCGATGAAACGCAGCTCGGCGCCGGTTTCCCGGCCCGCCGTCAGCGCGGCCCACTCGGGGGAGTAGTCGCACAGCGGGGTCCACGAACTGTGGCGCCGCTCGTGGTCGCGGTAGCCGGTGTGGACGGCGATCGGCAGGTCGTGGCCGAGCAGCAGCTCGTCCATCCGGTCGTTCATCTCGGCCGGGCCTTCGACCAGCACGTACGCGGGACGTACGGCATGAACGGTCTCGGCGGCCAGCCGGGCGCAGGCGGGACTGTGGTGCCGCACGCCCAGGAAGACGACCCCCATCGCGTCAGCCCGGCAGGAGGTGGCGGGCCTCGTACAGGGCCTGCCACTGGTCGCCGTGCCGCCTGCGCTCCAGGTATCTGCGGAGCTTGGCCAGGTCGTCCGGGCTGTCCTTGGCGGCCGTACCGGCGAGGCAGGAGACCAGGTCGGCGGCGGTGCCCGGCTCGCCGCGCAGGAACCAGCCGCGCAGCCCGACCGCATGGGCGACCGAGACGGCCTCCGCCGTGCTCATCACCCCCGACAGCCGGTCGGTGGTGTCGCCGCGCGCCGTCTGCCCCTGGCGCAGCTCGCGGAAGGCGGTGACCAGCACCTCCAGTACGTCGCGGCGCGGCGGCGCGGTGACGCCCGAGCGCTTGAGCAGCGCCGTCGCCTCCGCCTCCACCAGCGCCAGCTCGGTCGCGAAGTCGGCGATCGGGAAGACGGTCTCGAAGGTGAAGCGGCGCTTGAGAGCGGCGCTCATCTCGTTGACGCCCCGGTCGCGGGTGTTGGCGGTCGCGATGACGGTGAACCCCTCCTGCGCGTACACCATCGACTCGGGGCCGCTCAGCTCCGGCACGGCGAGCACCCGGTCGGACAGCGGCGACAGCAGGCAGTCCTGCACCTCCAGCGGGCAGCGGGTGATCTCCTCGAACCGCACCACCTTGCCCTCGGCCATGCCGCGCAGCAGCGGCGCGGGCACCAGCGACCGGGTGGAGGGGCCCTCGGCGACCAGCAGCGCGTAGTTCCAGGAGTATTTGATCTGGTCCTCGGTGGTGGCCGCGCCGCCCTGGACGGTGAGCGTCGAGGTGCCGCTCACGGCCGCGGCGAGCAGCTCCGACAGCAGCGACTTCGCCGTGCCGGGCTCGCCCACCAGCATCAGCCCGCGGTCGGTCGCGAGCGCCACCAGGGACCGGTCGATCAGCGAAGGATCGCCCACGAACTTGCGGCTGACGCCCAGCGTCTCGTCCCCGAGGACGAACCGGCGGGCGGCCCGCAGGCTGAGCGCCCAGCCCGGGGGACGGTCGTCGGTGTCGTGCTCCCGCAGCCTGGCCAGCTCGTCGGCGTGGCGGAGCTCGGCGGGAGGGCGCTGGGCGTTCATCGGGTGATGTCCTTCAGGTCGCGCAGGACCTCGGAGGCGGTGATCGGGTCGAGGTCCTCGAAGCCCGGCATCATCAGGGTCTGCTCTTCCGCGAAGTCGGGGTGGCCGATCACGATGCCGGGCTCGAAGCCGACCGTGAGGATCCTGCCGCCCGGTACGTCCCGCTCGATCCAATACTGCCAACCGGCGTCCTGGGGCGTGCCGCGCCGCCAGCCGCGCCGCTCCAGGCCGATCACCGAGCCGGTGGGGACCTTCGCGGCCTCGATCTCGGCGATCAGCTCCGGGCCCGGCTCGTACGTGTCCCTGCCGAGCTGCGGGAACGGCTGCAGGATCTCGTAGTCGGCGAACACCTCCGCCCACGCGGCCAGGTCGTCGCCCAGCTCCATCGGGTGCGCCACGCCGACGAGGGCGTCCTGAGGGAGCGGCAGCGCGTCGTCGTGCACGTCGGCGAAGCTGCGGTCCTCGGCCACCCGCAGGGTGCCGGTGAGCCGGCCAGACAGGTCGTACAGGCCCCAGACGAGCCGCCGGACGATGTGCCACAACAGCGGGTGGCCGACGAGCAGCCTGGCGAAGTCGGCGGCGCTCCAGCGACGCCGGTCCACCATGGCCTGCTCCAGGCGGTGGATGGCGTCACCGGCCACCGAGCGCACGTCCTTCTTCAGCCCCGCGAAGCGGCGGTAGGCGGCCGGCGCGAGCTCCTGGTCGTCGTTGACGCCCGGCTTGGGGAGGTTCTTCAGCCGCTTGCCCGCGGCGTCCGTGACGTACGGTTTGAGCTGCTCGTCGAAGCCCACCACGAACCGCCTGCGCCCGTAGTCGAGGGTCAGGCTGCCGTCGTCGGACAGCCCGAAGTCGGGCACCAGCCGGTCGGCCAGCTCCTGCGGCGTCAGGCCGAGCTCGGCGGCGACCTCCTCCATCTTCAGCTTGGCCCGGTTCTTGAGCCCGGCGAACTTGCCCTTCTCCGCGAGCCCGTGCAAATGCATCAGCGCGACCTCGGAGCCGATGGAGGCCAGCAGGTCGAGGCCGGTGACCGCGCGCGCGTGCCCGTTCTCGCCGGGCCAGGCCCTGATCAGCGGGGTCAGCCGGCGTACGGTCTCGTCGTCGCCGAGCAGCGCCTGCGCGTCCATCACCCACTTCTCCGTGGACGGATATCCGGCCCCCTGCCAGCGCTGGAACAGCCCCCAGGCGAACTCGGCGAGGCTGCGGCCCTCGCAGCTCTCCTTGACCACGGCGAGCCCGGCGTACGGCTCGCCGAGCTTGGAGATCGCCAGCATCGTCATCAGGTGGCGGACCGCCTCGGCGGGCAGCGCGCCCGCGCCGTTACGCAGGTGGATCGGGGTCATGATCGCGACCTCCGTCCACTCGGGCAGCGCCGGCATCGTGGCCGGCAGCACGTCGAGCGGGTCGGTCACGAGCAGGCCGGCGATCGCGGCTTCGGCGGCCGGTCCATAGCCTGTGGCGGCCTCGGCCACGGCGTCCCGGTGGCCGGTCGCGACCAACGCCACCAGCGCCTGCTCGGCCCGCTGCCGGGCCGAGCCCGGCTTGCCGAGGGCCGGCGGGATCAACGCTCTGGCGGCCGCCGCCGGGTGGCGGTGCAGCCAGGCCAGGGCGGTCATGCGTACGGACTTCAGCCGGCTCAGCCAACCGGCCATCAGCTCGGCGACCTCAGGCGCGGCGAACGGCAGCAGCGACGCGGCGAGCGAGCTGGGCGCGCGGCGGGCGCTGTCGAGCACCATGGGCAGCGCCGCCGTCCCGAACCTGGCCACCACCGTCGGCATCCAGTCGCCCGCGCCCCACAGGTCGCCGGGGCGCCACTGCTCGATCAGCGGGGCGGCCATCTCTTCCGGCCCCGCGACGAACAGGGCGATCTCGTCGGCCCAGTAGCCGTCCGCGTCCTTGGCGATATCGCGTGCTATGTCCTTCCAGTTCCGGAGCCGGTCCCATGAGGTGTTGCTCGTTCTGGCCCGCCAGTTGTCCCGCTCGCCCGGCGCCCACACGAGGGCCGGTGCGTCGGTGCACGTGAGGCCGTCGACCACGACCGTCCTGTGGGCCTTGCGCTCCCGGGTCCACGGCGGGCTGACCAGCACGTCGGGCAGGGCCTCCCGCGGGGCGGCGGTGGTGTCCACGAGCTTCTTGAGGCGCTCGTCCGCCAGGTCGGGGTGGGTCGCCACGTGGGTGCGCAGCAGCAGGTCCACGATCTTGCCGTCGTACTCGGGCAGCAGCCGCATCGCGCGGCGCGGGAAGCGGGCGGCGGCGCGCAGGAAGGCCGGCTGCACGTACGTCTGCTCGACATGGCCGAGGAGCGCCCGCATCGCCGTGTCGTACGGCAACTCCGCCAGCACGTCCAGCAGCCGCTTCCTGACATCCGTGCCGGGGAAGCCGTCCGTCCAGAAGGCCAGCAGCGGCACGGCCGCCTCGCCCATGCCGTCGATGAGCGTGACGGGTACGGCGAGGTCGTCCCCCACGGAGTAAGGCGGCACGAGGCCTTTGATCAGCTCGGCCTGCTCCGGCGTGCTGATGGCGGGGAGCAGGCGTGGGGCGAGGACCGGGAGGTTCTGGCGCACCTCGGTGCAGTCGGCCGTGACCCAGCCGGTCTCGGTGGGCGCCAGGTAGGAGGCGGCCACGCGGTGGTGCAGCCCGCTCTCCCTGCTCACCGCCAGCGCCGCGACGACCTCGGCGTACTCGGTGTCGGGCACGGTGGCCAGGACGGCGCGGACCCGGGCGTCGATCCGCCCCGTGGAGTGTCCGCCGTACCACCTGTCGGGGGCCGCGCCGCTGGGCACCTGCCGGATCCGCATGGCGCCCCCGTGGTAGGCGTACTCCAGTGAGGCCAGCTCCGTCACGGCCACCGCCGCGAACGCCAGGCCGCGTCCGGCCAGCCAGGCATCGGCGAACAGGGACAGCTCGTCGCGCTCGCGCCACGAGATGGTCGCGGCCATCGCCGTCGCGACCACCGCCGCACCGAGCGGCGTGCCGCCCGGATCTCCCGCCAGGTACGCCGCGCCCGCGGCCGCGACCTCGGGGTCCTGGCACGTCGCCACCATGCCGGCGAGCGCCTTCCGGTGCTCGCCCAGCGCGGCGGCCAGCCTCTGAAGTGCGCTCGCATCCGGCCCCCGCACGGCGACCTTCGTTCCGCCGCGACGGGGGTGAACAGCGCGTAACCAGGCGACCGGCCACGTCAGCCGATCCTCATCCGCGACGCCACCGCCGCCCGCCTGCGGCGTTTCGTCCTCCGTGTAGCCCTTACGCACCTTCTCCGCCACCAGCTTCTCCACGGCCGCTGTGGCGGCGGCGTCCCCGTCGAACGACTTGACCTGCGTCTGCCCGGTGGCGCCGAGCCGCCCGTACCGGATGTGCAGCTCCGCCCCGTCCTGCCGCACCTCCCAGAACTTGGCCGAACCCCCACCCACGAACGTCAGCCTGCGCTCCACGCCCATACCGCTCCCACCGCCCTGCCTCATCGTGATCGACAGCGGCGAGTATGGCGCGACCGACCGACAAAGCTCTGCGACCGGTCAGTCAGGGGAGTCGTTCACCCACATATGCGGCACCACCAATAGTCGTATGCCACGCTTACGGCCATCAATTCCACGTCTCCGGTCATTCTGTTCACGGTCGCATCGCGCTCTCGTACTCTCCCCGTCATGAGTGCCCCTTCGCCGACGGCCGGCCGCCGGCGCTTCGTCCTGCATCGCTGGCCCACCGCACTGGGACTGGCCGTCGCCGTCCTCTCCCTGGTGACCGGCAGCAACGAGGAGTCCCTGGCCATCACCCTGGCCGTCGCCGCCGTGTGCTACCTCGCCGCGGCGGCGCTGGGCAGACCCTGGACCGTGTGGCCGGCCGTCCTCGGTGGCAGCCTGGTCGTCGTCGTCAGCGAGCTGATCGGAACACCTTGGTGGGCCGGCCTCGGCGGCGCGGCCGTCGTCCTGGTGGTCGTCGGCCTCGCCCTGCGCGTGTCGCGACCCGCGCTCCTCGCCCAGGCCCTCGCGGTGGCCGGATTCGGCGGTGCCGCCGTGATCGCGGTGTTCATCGCACCTCAGGCAGGCGTGATCGTGGCCGGCCTCGCACTCGCGAGCCACGCGATCTGGGACGTGATCCACCTCCGCCGCAAGCTGGTCGTGGCGCCGTCGCTGGCCGAAGCCTGCATCTTCCTCGATGTGCCGCTGGGCCTCGGCCTCATCATCCTCACGTACGTCAACTGACCGGTCGCCATGGCGCGGTCCTCTGGTCGGCGAGCCGGAAGCGATGCCGGTAGGCCGACGGCGAGACGCCGAGCACCCGCAGGAACGCCCGCCGCATCGTCTCGGCCGAGCCGAAACCGCAGGCACGGGCGACGGCCGGCACCGCTTCTTCGCCGGACTCCAGGAGAGCCTGCGCCGCTTCGACCCGGAGGCGTTCGACGAACTGACCGCATGTCATCGCCAGCTCCCGCCGGAACAGGCGGCTCAGGTGGCGCTCGCTGACGGCGAGCGCGCCGGCCATCGTGGCGAGGCGATGATCGCCGGACGGGTCGGCGGCCACGAGGTCCAGCGCCCGGCGCAGCGTCGCAGAGCGCGGACCGCCCACGGCGTCGCGGGCGCGGAACTGCGACTGTCCACCAGGACGCTGCAGGAACACGACCAGGTACTTCGCCACCGCACGAGCCCGATCCTCACCCCGATCCTCCCCGACGAGCGCGAGAGCGACGTCGATCCCGGCGGTCACCCCCGCTGAGGTGACGACCGGACCGTCCCGCACGTAGATGGCATCAGGCTCCACTCGCACCCCGGGATACAACTCCGCCAACGCCGCACAGGCCTGCCAGTGCGTCGTGGCCCGCCGCCCATCGAGCAACCCCGCCTGGGCCAGGACGAACGCCCCCGTACACACCGAAACCACCCGCCGCGCGCCGGCCGCCACCCGCCGCACCCCGTCCACCAACCCCGGCACCACCCCGGCGAACTCATCCCGCGGATATCCCGGCACCACCAAGGTGTCCACGTCACCGCCCACCTCGGACAGCGCGAGATCGACGCCCAGCGAGACACCCACATCGGTGCGAACGGCTCGCCCATCCACGGAGGCCAGCCGCACCCGATACCCACCCGCGCTGTCGAACACCTGCACAGGCCCGGCCACATCGAGCAGCAGAACACCGTCGGACACAGCGAAGACGACATCACCGGTCGCGCTCATCACCATCTCCCGGGGCATCGAGGCAGTCCCGGCGAACGGAGCAGCGCTGCGTCGGGGGACACCGCTCCAGCGTAGTCACGGCCGTGGTCGGCCCGGCACCGGCGAACGCCCAGCATGCCCCACAGGTGATATCCGCACCGACGGGAGGAATGGTGCGTGTCACCTCTAAGGTGGTCCTTCACAAGGAGAGTCAGCAACGACGGGGGTTCGTAGTGCAGCGCGTCAGCCGACGGATCAGCACCATCGCCGGGGCGGGCGTTCTCGCGCTGCTCCTGGCCGGTTGTGGAGGCGCCGGCGCCGGCGAGAGCGTTGAGAAGGCGAAGACGGCGGAGAAGACGGAGGCGGCGGAGAAGACGGAGGCGGCGGAGAAGCCCGCGTCCCCTGGTACGCCGCTGACGCTCGACACCGCACCGCGGCAAGTGAACTACACCGACCGCGACGACAAAGTGCACAAGCTGACGCTCAACCCGGCCCAGCTCACGCGCGGCTCGGTGAACGACCTCGACGGCGTGCGGCTCGACGACGACATGCGCGGCATGGTGCCGCACTACCTCACCGTCTCGATCACCAACGCCGGTACCGATGCGGTCGAGCCCTCCATGGCCGTCAGGAACTTCCGGGTGGCGCTCGCCGACGGCACCGCCGGCAAGGCCGTCTCGTTCTTCAGCGGCAACCCGCTGGCCTCGCCCGGCACCGGCCCGCTGGAGACGTGCATCGGCACGACGGCCCCGAAGACGTTGACAGCCGGCCAGGAGGCGACCGAGTGCCGGGTCGTGCTGCTGCCCGAGGACGCCAAGCCCGCCACCGTCTCCTACAGCGACGAGTCCGTCACCAGGACGTGGAAGGTGGAGGGCGGCGACGTCGGCGGCGGCGTGCTGGCCGCGGGCAAGCCGGCCAAGGTGACGTGGAAGGACACCGACGACAAGGACGTGCCGCTGACCGTCGCGCTGAAGAGCGTGCGCAAGGCCGGCGCCGGCGCGCTCTCCGACTACAAGCTGAACGCCAGGCAGAAGGCCGCCACGGTGTACTTCGTCACGCTCGCGTACCGTAACAACGGTAAGTCCAAGCTGTACCCGGGCATGGACGAGGCGGTCTTCCTGCGTACCGAAAGCGGACAGACCCTGCGCAAGCTCACCCTCATCGCAATCGGCAGCAACGGCCCCAAGGGCTGCCCGTCCTCCCAGCCGTACGGCATGGTGCAGCCGGGCAAGAGCGTGCAGCAGTGCGGCGTGTACCTCGTCGACAAGGGCGACAAGCCCGTCACCGTCACCTTCTCCTCCACCGCCGAGGGCGCCGAACCCGTCACCTGGAAGGCCTCCTGAGGCCCGAATATCGTTCGCCCCGGCCGTCGGACGGTGGCTAGGGTGGCCGCCATGCAGGACGAGGTGTACCGCTACAACGAGGAACGCTGGGAAGCGCTTGCCGAGGCGGAGGCGTTGTTCACCCGTCCTATGCTCGACCTGGACGTGGAGAAGGCTCGGACATATCTGGGCCTGGAGCGGCTGGGCATCCCCGGCGACCTGACCGGCCGGACGGTGCTCTGTCTGGCGGGAGGAGGCGGGCAGCAGTCCGCGGCCTTCGCGCTGCTCGGAGCTGATGTGACGGTTTTCGACATCTCGTCCGGGCAGTTGGAGCGGGACCGCCTGGCCGCCGAGCACTACGGCGTCGGCATCCGTACGGTCCAGGGGGACATGCGGGATTTGTCGGGCCTCGACGGCTCCTCGTTCGATCTGGTCTGGCATCCGTACTCGCTGACCTTCGTCCCCGACGCCCGGATCGTCTTCCGCGAGGTCGCGAGGGTCGTCGGCGATGGCGGTCACTACTACCTGATGTGCGCCAACCCGTTCTTCTCCGGGCTCACCCACCATTCGTGGAACGGGGAGGGCTACACCCTGCAGCACCCGTACACGGACGGAGCCGCGACCAGCTATCCCGACCAGGAGTGGGTCTACGACCGTACGTCGGCCGGCCGGCACATCCGCCAGCCCTTGGAGTACAGGCAGACGCTGAGCAGGATCGTCAACAGCCTGATCAGGGAGGGCTTCATGCTGACATTTCTGTCCGAGGTCCGAGGGGACCACCCGGGCGCGGAACCGGGCAGCTGGGCGCACTTCACGGGGGTGGCGCCGCCGTGGCTGGAATTCGTCTGGCAGTACGGTCCGGCATCCTCCGGCGGTCGCTGACGGTCAGGAGCCGTCGTACGGCTCGCCTCGGACACCTCGATCACCGCCGGCACCTACGACAACCGGCTCACCCCGGTCAACCCCTCATCCGCCGCACCCGACAGGGCCGTCGCCGAACGCCTCTGGACAGACACCATCCGGCTGCGCGGCCCCTTCGGCTGCGAGCGCTAGCCGGACCGGCCGAAGCCACACCGGCCCCGGCCGGGCCGTGCTCAGAGCTGGGAGCCGCCGCCGTCCACGGGGAGTTCGGCGCCGGTGGTGAAGGTGGCCTCGAAGGCGAGGAACGCGACCGCCTTGGCGACTTCGGACGGGGTGCCCATCCGGAGCATGGGGGTGTCGGCGGCCATCTGCGCCTTGGTCTGGTCGGCGGCCTCCTTGGGCATCGACTTCTCCAGGATGCCGCTGTCGATGGGGCCGGGGCTGACCGCGTTGACGCGGATGCCGTTGGGCAGGAGTTCGCGGGCCAGGCTGCGGGTCATGGAGCGCAGTGCGGCCTTGGTGGCCGCGTACGCGCTGAGCATGGGCAGGCCGAGCACGTTGGCGACCGAGGTGGTGAGCACGACGCCGCCGCCCTCGGCCATCAGCGGGGCGAGCTTCTGCACCGTGAAGTACGGCCCCTTGGCGTTGATGGCCATCAACTCGTCGAACAGCTCTTCGCCGGTCGCCTCAAAGGGGGCGAAACCGTTGACGCCGGCGTTGGCGAACACGGCGTCGACCGTGCCGAACTCGGCCTTCACCCGTTCGGCCAGCGCGTCGATGTCGGAAAGGGAGGCGGCGTCGCTGCGGACGGCGATCGCGCGGTCGCCGAGCTCCTCAGCGGCGGCGTCCAAGGTGGCCTGGGTACGCCCGGTGATCAGGACGCGCGCGCCCTCGGCCACCAGCAGCCGCGCGGTGGCCAGGCCGAACCCGCTCCCACCGCCGGTGATCACAACATTCTTGCCCTCGTACTTGTTCATATCGGATATCCCTTTCATAGGTATTCGGATTACCGGTTCTCGTCCACGAGCGGGACGTTCCTCAGTCAACCGCCGCTCCCACCTGGGCGTCCAAGACCTGTTCCGCACCTCGTCATGCAGGATCCGCATAACGGATACGGTGATGACGTGTCCGAAACAGGAGTGGAATCGCAACCCGCCATCGATCTCGACCTGCGGCTGGTGCGCTACTTCACGGTCGTGGCCGAGCACCTCAACTTCGCCCGCGCGGCCGAGGCACTGCACCTGGCCCAGCCGTCGCTGAGCCGGCAGATCCAGCGGCTGGAGGACGTGCTCGGCGTACGGCTGCTGGAGCGCACTCCTCAGGGCAGCCGCCTCACCGTGGCGGGCGCGGCCTTCCTTCCGAAGGCGCAGGCGCTCGTGCACGCGGCCCAGCAGGCGGCGCTCACCGCCCGCTCCGCCGCCCCGCCGCGTACGATCACGATCGGCTACGTCGAGGACCTCGTCATCTCGCCCGCCGTACGAGACCTGCGCCGCCGCCACCCCGGCGCCCACGTCCGCACCCGCCACCTGGACTGGGACGAGACCACCGCCCTGCCCGAGCGCCGGGTCGACGCGCTCGTCGCCCGGACGCCGCTGCCCATCCCGACCGACGGCCTGCGCGTGACCGTCCTGTACGACGAACCCCGTGCGCTCCTCCTGCCCGCCTCCCACCCGCTGGCCGGCAAGGAGTCGGTCACCGCCGCGGACTTCGCCGACGAGCCCCTCGTGGCCTGCGCCGGCATGGCCGCGCTGTGGACCGGGTTCTGGCGGCTCGACCCCCGTCCGAACGGCGACCAGGCCCCGCTCGGCCCCATGATCGTGGACACGTTCGAGGACAAGCTCGAAACCGTCGCCGACGGCAGAGCCATCGCCCTCGTACCCGCCGACGACCCGCGCCCCGCCCTGCGCGACGACCTCACCACCGTCCCCGTCGAGGGCATCGAGCCCTGCCAGGTGGTCGTCGTCACCCGGAACGGCGACCGCAACCCGCTGGTGTCCCACTTCGTGCAGTGCGCTCAGAACCTTCTCGTGCGCGACGCCTGAGCACTCGGTATCGAGGTCGAAGAAGGCAAGGTGCTGTACGACGATGGGCATAGACCTGCGGAGCCGTTCCTGTTCTGCTGGACTCGGAGCCGGTCCGGGCGATGCGTCGCGATGCGGCGGTGGGGGAGACCGCTTCGTGGCAGCCGCCCTTCCACTCCGGCTCCGGCTCCGGCTCCGGCTCCGGCTCCGGCTCCGGCTCCGGCTCCGGCTCCGACGACGTCGGTGAGCCGTTGTCCGAGATCAACCAGGCGATGCCGGCGGACCGTCCAAGCGCCCTCGACACGCTCGAGGGCCCCTGGTGCTCGGGTGCACGTGATGATGAGCAAGCCGAGTACGCGCTCGACCCGGCGACCTACCGCCAGCTGGACGACTACGAGGAGAGGGAGCGCTCATTGTCGTATCGGATCACCCACGGCGACCGGCACTTCGCCGACCACGCGGTCTCCGGACAGGGCATGCCGTGGCGCTGCTCCGCCCGAGCGTTCCTCATCGAGGCCGCCGACACGATCGAGGCACTGGATGAAGCGGCCATCCGCCGCGAATTCTCTCGCGTGGAGATGGCGCCTGGCGTACAAGACGCGTTCGGACGACGACGAGGACGAAACATTCGCGCGCGCCATGAACAACCTACGGTGGCTCGCGCGTTACTACCGCGACGTCGCCGCCCACGGCCACGACCAGATCATGATCGAGTACTGACCCAGCTCACCCGTTCCACGCGCTCATGGGGATGACGTATCGCGTGTGCTCGGCCCGCAGCCAGTCCGCGCTCAACGGCCGGCCGGTCACTCTGCCGATGAGCGCGAACGCGGCGTCCGAGACGGTGTCGGAGTCGTTGCCGGCTCCCAGCGTGAGTCCCTCCATGTGGGCGTTGAGAGCGTCGGGTTCGCGGCCCGCCCGTACGTCGGGGGCGACGAGGCAGACGCTCGTCTGCGGCCGGCCATCGACCACGTACTCAAGGTCCTGCGGGCCTTCCATCTCATACAAGGGCCAGCCGAGGTAGATCAGCTCGCCGCCGTTCGCGGTCAGTGCCCGCTGCGGCTCGGGAAGCGCCAGGTGGTCCCCCTCGAAGGCGATGATCAGCACCCAGCCCGGTGCCTGCGCGCCGATCCACACGACCCCTTCCCACGGCGAAGCCGGATCAAGGCCGTCCTCGATACGCTCCCACGTGCATGGCGTCGCCGAACCCAGGTCGGCCCGTAGCCGCGTCGCCGCCTCCTCCACGCTCAGCCCTTTGCACCACGCGCTGACGAGACTGTCGTCCATGCCGTAGGCGCGCAGCAGGTCCCAGCTTTCCTCGGAAAGATTCATCGACATCCCATCTGTTGGGGCGGGTGGCTGCCGGCGCTGCCCACTCGATGACATGGACCGCACCGGCCATGCCGGCTCTGGACTGGGGCCGCGCGTTCGCTGTCGCTGCGGTCAAGCCGGTGACCGGGACCGCCGCGTACGGCGGCTCATGGCTGGCTGTGGAAACTCAGCGTGCGAGCTTGACTATCTTGCTCGAGTACACCCCCACCGACCAGCCCACCTGGCGCTTGGGATGCCCACCCCGCACCCGCACCTTCCCCGAGATAGTGATCTTCTTACCTTCGGCGATCTTCTCGCTCCACAACGTCCCATTCGTCTCGTCCAGGTCCCGGTGACGACTACAGACCCATTCCCCTCTTGAGGCTTCGTCGCCGATCCGGTACGAGAGGGAAAGCCGATCCGCCAGATCGCCCGTACACAATTGCTCGATCCGGAAGTAGCCGCCCGGGCTCGTGACCGTCAGCTCGAAGGACGCCTCGCGCGGCCACACCCCTGAGGCCCGACCGGCCAGCTTCAAGGTCCCCAGCCGGGAGGGGAACGCCTCGACCGCATCCGGCTCGACGGGCCGGGCCGGCGGCGTGTACTCATAGACCGCCAAGGGCCAGTCGGCGTGCCGCGAGAACGTACGGGTGGGGCACGTCCCGCCCTTCTTGCGAACGCAGTCCCGATCGGTGACGTCGAAGGTGATGGTCACCTGCTCCACGCCCTTGGGCACGCTCACCGGGTCCAGGGCCACCCCCGACCCCGGCCGGGTCATGCACTGCTGGAACCAGCCGGCAGTGGGTTCGCCGTTCACGATGACCCTCAGTCTCGCCACCTTGATCGGGTCGTCCTGCGGGCACAGCGCGGCCACCTCCAGCGGCCTGCCCGAGACCGGAACCGTGACCGAAACCTTCGTCTCCCCCTTCGACTCCGCCTTGAGCATGGCCGAGGCGAGCCGGCGATAGGCGGAGCCATCGCCCGAGGTGAAACGCGGCGGCAACTCGGCCGCCGGCCGGCCGGCCGCCGCGGTCTCGCGCGGTTGCACGTCCGTCGTGGTCTCGCGCGGTTGCACGGCCACCGCGGTCTCGCGCGGCGGCACGGCCCGTCCGGGAGACAAGAACGCGGGGATGAAGACCCCGGCGGCGACGAGCACGGTCACCCCCGCCAGGGCGGCGTCGGCTGCCCGGCGGCGGGCGTCGCTGCGGATACGCCGCTCGAGCTGGGCGATGCGCCCGTGGTTGTCCGGCGCGTCGGCGCTCATGTCGTCGAACAGATCACGCAGCTGATGCAGGGCAGGCGTCATCCCAGCTCTCCTTCCATACGGGACGCCACCGCCGGCGGCGCGATCTCGGGGTCGATGCGCAGCTTGCCCAGCGCCTTGCTGCTTTGGCTCTTGACGGTGCCGATGGAGCAGCCAAGGATCTCGGCCACGGCGGATTCCGGCAGGTCCTCGAAGAAGCGCAGCACCAGCACCGCCCGCTGGCGCGGCGGCAGGCGTCCCAGCGCCGCCCAGAGCACCGCCCGCTCGTCGGTCACGCTGGTCTTGTCGTCCGCCAGGACCGTCTCGGGCGGCGCCTCCGTGGGCAACTCGCGCCGCCAGAACCGACGCCGCCAGGACAGGTGCGTGTTGACCAGGACCCGGGCAACGTAGGCGTCCGGATGCTCACCCACGCGGCCCCAGGCCCGCCACACGCGTACCAGCGCGGTCTGGAGCAGGTCCTCCGCCTGCGCCCAATCACGGCAGAGCAGGTACGCGGTTCGTAACAGTCGTGGCGATCGCGCCTCGACATACGCCACGAAATCCGACTTATCTCGCATCAACCGCGCCCTTCCCGTCGTCCCGGCCCCCGTTATGACCCGATGAAGCCCACCAACGGTTGCCCGCCTCCTTCAGACGTCACCCACAGGAGTGGTGTGGGCGCCCGCCCTGTCGGCAACATCACCCGGCCAGCTGAGCCCCGACCCTCCAGCAGACAAGGAGCCGGGATGGTGGCCGCCCGATCGGGGACGGTCCACGGCCAGGACACAGCGCAGGCTGCCGCCGCCTTCAATGGCGATGCCCGAGGGACGCTCCCGGCTGTACGCACGTATTCGGCACGTTCGACGACTGCGCCGCCCGCGCACCGAAGCGTTCGGTGACGGGTTGTCGGCTGCGCGGATAACCCGGAATTAGGGCCTGACCTGGGGTATTGCCTGATAGAAGTTCCATGAACATGGTCGTACGGCCGCATGCAGCGACCGCTGGCTGCCTACCGAGGCCCGGCAAGCAAAAGCCCTGTGGTTGTGAAACCGCAGGTCAGGGGCCAAATGCGGCGATCTAGGTGAGTGGCCCCGGCAGAGTTCGAACGTGCGGCACCCGCTTTAGGAGAGTGGTGGCTGTATGGCTGAATTCCGTACCGTGGCCTGGGCAGATGCGTCTCGCAGCCCGCACCACCCGAGAGATCATCCCGCACATGTCCCCGCACCCGTTGAAGACTGCCGCCATGTTCGGCCGCCCTCGCCCAATGTAAACAAGGCATCTTGGCTCAGAACCAGTGTCCGGGACGGCTCCCGCGAGGGTTGGCTGGCATGGACCGTGCTACTGGTCGGCAGCCTCGCCAGCCTGGTCCAACATCGTCGTCACCGAGCCGAGCCTGATCGGTCGCATCATTGCGACCTGGCCCGAGCGCTTCCTTGATCGGTAGGACGAACGTCTGGTGTCGCAGATCCGGATCCACCACGTCGCTGCCGACGTAGTCGCGGTCGCGCATGTCGGCCATATCTGGGGACGGCGAAGAGATCTCTGCTGGGCGGCCGGGGGTGGGCCTTGGCGGTTCGTCTTCCTGGCCGGGGCGCTCCCGCCCAGGCAGGGTGCTCGCCGGCTGTCCCAAAAATGCATCTCTAACCACTTGAGAGCCGTTCGGTCGCATTTGGAGTGTTTGATACAAATGCTCAGGAAGTTCCGAAAAATAGGTGATAGTCATGCTCGGCATCATTTACGGACCTAATGGTGAGTCAGGCATAGCAATTCTAGAGTGGCCGAAAGGCTAGGTTGGCACCTGACTGTTAACATCACCACAAATTGTCGGTGTCCTGTCGTAGCGTGGTAATGCTTCAGCGGACGGGTCGCACACCCGTTCTGGCGCCAGTTCGGCACCAGCATGTGGGCTCCATCAACCGGTGGAAGGCATGTGACCGAGTCGAGACAGGCGGAGGGCGGCCAGCGTGGCAGGACTGCGCAACGGCCAAGCGCCTCACCCGGGACGCGTACTGAGACCACGACACCCCGCGGGAGTCGGATACGGACGTACCCAACGGCCGCGCCGTCCGATCCTCCGAAAGGAGCCATACCGTGGCTACTGCACACCCTGTCGACGCTCATACCTCGGATCTCGGGGAGAAGCTCCCGTCTGCCATTGTCGACGTGCCTCCTGCTCTCGTGAACCTGGCACCGTCGGCCGATGCCACCGGCGAGCAGCACGAAAGTACAGGCCTCGAACCCACTGAGGACCACGAAGAACGTGGTGACCCGCACATCCAAAGGGCGCACACCTGGTCGGTGGCCGACGCCGACGCCCTCAGGCGCCGACGTCGGCGTGTCCAGCGGATCATCGAAGATGGCGGCATGAGCCTGCATCCAATGTTCTTGGAGTGGCTGCGCTATGTCCTGAACTGGGACGAGGTCGAAAAGACCCTGCCGATCCGACGCAGTAACGGTCGCTGGCATCACCGCGCCGGCCGCAAGTCGATGAGTGGTTACACCCTGTACTACTTGGATTTGATGGTCCCGGTCGCGGTGCTTCTCCAACAAGTCCTCAATTACCGTATCGGGATCGGTCGGAACCTACCAAAGGTCCCCACCCTCCAACGGCCGGTCTCGATGGCCACTGGTATGGCAGCCTCCCATGGCAGCTCGCTCGTTACACTGCTGCACACCTACAGCACCGCTGAAGGTCTCCAGCAAACTCTGCGTGACGCCCACCAAAAGGTGAAGGCTTACCGGGAAAAACAGCATGGGTGGACTCCGCTACGCGATCTCATCTACCGCGACGGTGTCGAGGACGGCGGCCTGTGGATGCAGACGGTGTTCGCGCAGCTTAACCCAGATGGCAGCCCCAACCTCGAATCTGCTCAGGCAGGGCTCGCACCTGCGGACGCCGCCAGCCGTAAGGCCGTCTGCGACGACCGCATCGACCCCGAGGGCAAGCTGGCGGCCATGCCGCTCTTGGCTCCCCGACGGGCCGACATCTACCCCGACGCATCAACGGACCCGCAGGCACCAGTGACCATCGCCGAGTCAGTCGGGATGACCCTCGGCCACCTCAAGAGAGTCCTGTCCACGAGTGCCGCATCTTACCTGGACGAGCTCGACGACGATGTCCGCGAGCGGCTCCATACCACTGTGATGCCGGTTCGCCTCGTCTACGCCGTGGAGGACAACCGTGGCCGTCCCGCGAACCTCGACGCGGTCGCGTTGTTCCGAGAGATCCAGGAGCACTTCCATGGCCAGGACCACCTTGGCCACCCCGACGCCGAGGCTGAGCGGCTCGTGGCGGACAAGGCCCGTGAAGCACTCTATGCCGCCATCGACGGCGGCCACTTCACCGTCGTCAACGCCGATGCCCGCACTAACAAGTACGGTGAGAAGGTCCCAATCGAATGGACCCACGAGCTCATCGCTGTGCTCGCCGGCCATGGCCAGTACAGCGACCTCGCCAGTCTCGGGTTACCGGCCGACCGAATGGGCGCCGGCGTGGCGGCTGCGATGTTGGTCTACGGCAACGGACCTGAACGGGCCGTCATTGGTAAGGCCTTGGGCTCGAAGCGCAACGGCGGTAGTTACAACAACATCATGGCGGAACGCCG
Organism: Nonomuraea sp. NPDC049421; assembly: GCF_040677005.1. Classification (NCBI taxonomy): domain Bacteria; kingdom Bacillati; phylum Actinomycetota; class Actinomycetes; order Streptosporangiales; family Streptosporangiaceae; genus Nonomuraea; species Nonomuraea sp. NPDC049421. The sequence continues at coordinate 56,895 of NZ_JBFAQA010000011.1, read as the reverse complement.
GGCGAACCTACTACGCGAGATGACTTTCCCGGACTTGGATTCCGGGGTGAATAAGCGGGTCTTCGAGCCGCTGTCGGCGAGAGCGCTGATGGATGACCCGCCGATACGCTGGGACGGTGACACTGATGCCCTCGTGGCCAAGGTGTCCTCGCGGACCGCAACAGAGGTAGAGCGCGCCCTATTCGACATCGTCACGATCGTCGCTGGCGTGGAGAACCGCATGTCGGTGGTCGACCTCGGCTCCCAGGGCACCGCTAGGGGATTTTTCCGACCCAAGACGTTCAACGCGGTCGCGGGCATGGATGCCACCGTCGACAAGGAGCGCGGCATCAAGCATCACGTGAAGGTGCCCTCAGGTGAAATCTACATCCGCGAGTTGCTCAAGGGCCGACTGCTGTGGGAGGAACCCACCCCCGAGGTCATCGCTGGGATACAGCTGGACGCTCCGAGCACTGGCCGCTGGCAGCAATGGGCGGACTCAGGGACCGGGCTCCTGGAAGAGGATGGCACGCCGAAGATGCGTGAGGTGGTCGCCACAGTTCTCGACGCGGACGGGAACGTGTGCAAGGAGAATGGCGAGGTAAAGCGGACCCTCATCACCGTCCCGGTCCCCGTGCCCCGCGAAGTACTTGACTCGTTCTCCACCCAACGGATGCAGACCCGTGCATCAGACGCATACAAGCTCAGAGGAGGCGGCCAGGCTGTCCCGCGGCCTGAGACGATCGAGGAGCGCGTCCATGGCGCGCTGGAACGGTTCGTGACCAATCTGAGTTACCTCACCGAGGTCGTCGACACGCTCGAGGAAGTCGGCCAGACAGGGCACCTGTTCTCCGAGGAGCATCACCAGCGCCTGGAGGGCATCTCCCGCGACCTGCGCAACATGGTCAACCCGCTCACTCTCGGCGCTCTAACGCCGCGCCTGGACGCGCTGATCTCCAAAAATGAGATAGCACGCACCCAGGCACAGGCCAACGATGTCTTCGAGACCAACTCTGAGGACATGGGTGATGAGCAGGTGAATCTGTGACGACTCACGCGAGCACTCGGGCCAGCGATGGCAGTGTGAGGGGATCGGTAACCACGTTGCGGTTCGAACCTCGACTGTGGGAGGCCATGAGCGGTCGGGCCGGAAAGTGGCGCGTCGCGCACGACCCCGTCCTGTACCTCCCGCCAGCGTTGCGCGCGCTGTCCCATCGGCGGTGTGTGTACGTGCCGCTACGGCAGCACCTCCACGGATACCGCATCGACTATGTCGGGTCAGCGGTTCGCCGCACCTCGACCGCCGCATGGCAGCGAGTCGTCAGTGAGCATCAGCGGAAGCACCTGGACCGGTTGCGAGACTGGGCCCGCGTGGCGGTCATCGGGTTGCGCGACGACACCCCGGTCCGTGCCGTGCGGATGATAGAAGCCGCGGTCGCCGACCTGGTCGGCTGCCCACCGCGGTGCGTTGTCCTTCCAACTCTGCCAACCGACTGGCGAACCCAGCTGGCTGACATGGCTCCGGAAGAGGCTGAGCAGGTCATCACGTGAGTTGCGAGCTGCCCTGAGAATGTCCCCGTCTCTTCTACGCTGGGGCGGGGACGGACGCACGGCACGGCCGGCGATACCGCATGGCCACGGCTTGAGCGATCGGCAGCGCGTCCAGCACGTTCTGTGTCGCCGATGGTGGCGGCCGGGAATTCGTCGCAGCGTTGCAAGGCGCGTCGGTTCTTGTAGGCCAGCAAGGCGTTGAGGCACCAGCTAGTGGCATCGGTGTAGCCGCTGGCTTACACCGTTCGGTGGGGGAGTACAGGTGCAGGGCGGTGAAGCGGCCGTCGGAGTGGAAGCCCGGTCGGCGGCGTAGTACGGGCCGCCCCCGCTGCTGAAGTGGTGCAACCGCATCAGCCGTAGCCGGTGCGGCCGACGGCGGCGAGCCGAGACGATCAAAGAGATCCTTTCGATCGCTGAGGAGGTGATGGTCGCCAACGGTGTCGCGGTGGTGAAAGCTGCGGATCATATGGGACGTTCGTGAGGCACAAGCGCTACTAGGAACTGCAGCACCTGCTGTAGGAGCGTGGTAGCTCTGCGACTACATTGGGTGCTCTGACCTGCGTGGATACTTCGTGGTGCTTGCACAAATTGGGAGATCATCCCCCACACGTCCCCGCGCTCATCGTGGCGGGCCATCGCGTCACTCGATGGTCAGTTGGGACCTTGATACATGACCTACTTGGCGATACTCAGGAGTTGGGCCTGTATCGGACCGGCGACCGCGGTGAAAACAACCAATGACCGCCAGCAGGCGTAGCACCGAGAAAGCGCCCATCGTCTAACAGGAAAGGGAATTCGATTTGGAGCTCCTTATAGCTGTCGTTGGTTACAATGATGCTGCCGGTGTCGTGAGCAAACATCGTTACCAATCTGTCAGCTTTTCCATGGGTTCCAGCGGGGGTTGGCAGGATGATTTCCTGTCGAATGGCATTGTCTAGCATCATCTGTTCCGCTAGCGTCAATTTATGCCGCAGGGTCGCATCAACAAAGACGGTCACCTTTGCGCCAGGGAATTTCTCCTGAAGCGCCTGGATGCCGCTGAGAAGTAGGCTGAGGCTAGGAATATCACCCTTTCTGGCGTCTCGCCCGTACCAGGCCAGATTTGAACCGTCCACAACGAACGACTTCGCTGTAGTGGACATTACTTGGGGGATTGAGGTTCCTGATGGAGTTAGTCGGTCCAACGCGCTCATTCGACGCTGGATCTCGCTGATCGGTAGGGTGTCGCCGCTCGTGAAATCCCGAATTTCTTGATCTAGAAGAACTTCGCCGGACTTGTCGAGGGTTGCCTTGACATGCAGCAGACCGTCCACCGTGTATGTATAGCGGAGATTGAATATGGCCTCTTCCCGCGGAAGCGGCCTTGGATACTTGAGCTCGAGTTTGGTCAGCTGGAAATTCTCGGGGTCATCGAGTGGCTTGGCCGGGTCTGCCTCCCATACGGGAACGGTGAGCTGGGGCCGTCCGTCGTCGATTGGGGTGTACTTCTTCTCTTCAATAGCGGGCAGCGGTGTGTGCTGATCGATGATCGCGCTGAAGATCTTTTTGCCACTGCGTTGGTCAGTAGTGCTGGTGCCGAGGGCAAACATCGACGACACTCGCAGGTAGCTGTCGACTTTTTCGTCGAGGATGGCCGCGGCGATGGCCGCTCCCCGAGCGACAGCTGTCATGGGATGGCAGATGACGTCTGGAACGACCTCGTCGTCGATGAGCCTCTCAACGGCATCCCGTACGCATGGGAGCTGGCTGGTCCCACCGATCATAAGGACGCCGTCTACCTCGTCGGGGTGCATGCCGACTTCGTTGAGGCATTGCCGGGCTGGTTGGAGCGCCTGTTCCACGAGGTCGGCGATCTCCCGCTCGAACTCGTCGCGGTTCACCTGTACCAACTTGCCGTTGCCAGGGATACGGGCGACCGCCGTCGGCTCCTTTGATAGACGGATCTTGGTCCGTTCGACGACGAGGTCCAACTCCCGGCTCTCCAGCTCAGAGAGGACGGGATGGCTTGGGAGCTTACGGAGGAGCAGTTCGCGAAGTCGTTTGTCCAACTCGATGCCACCCAGTTGGGTGATGCCCTTGGAGGCGAGTTCCTCGAAGTGTCCATCGATGTGTTCGAGGATCGTCACGTCGATGGTCCCGCCGCCCCAGTCGAAGACCATGATGCGGCCCTCTTCCTGCATGTCGTGCATGTAGGAGAGTGCGGCGGCGGTTGGCTCGTTCAGCAGCGCCTTGACCTGGATGCCGGCCGCCCGTGCCGCCGCACGCGTACGGTAGCGGGCGGCCCCGCGGGCGTTGGCGGGCACAGTGATCACCGCGCTGTCGAAGGGCCGCAGAAGGTTGTCTTCGGCGCGTTCACGCATGGCGCGGAAGACGCCGGCCGCGGCCACGCTCGCGGGGACGGAAGCGTCGCGCAGCCGGATGCTCTCGTCGTTGCGGAGCATGCGCTTGCACGCCTCGAAGACCCGGTTGGAACGGAGCTTCGCCTCCCAGCCGAAGAGTGCGCCGAGCCTGGTGGAGCTCTCGCCCACGATGGTGGGAAAGATGCCCTGGAACTCCTCATAGAGCCAGTCGGAGTCGATGTTGTCCGCGTCGAGGGGGAGAACCTCGACCTCGTCTCCGTTCCACTGCGCGACCACAGAGTTCGTCGTGCCGAAGTCGATGCCCGTTGTCATCTTCAGTGTCCTCCAACGGGGGAGTCGTCGTGGATCGCACTCGCAGGGTCGTCCGTGTGGCGCAGCTGCCCGCTCCGTACGGTCTTGCGGGTGGTCATATCGACGTAGGCGGGCCGTGCGACAGCCAGGTAAGGACCGTCGGCTGGCGGATTAACGGTGGTAAAGCATTCTGGACTCTCTGCCGGATTGGTGACACGCTTGAGCCCAGTCACCGCGAACCATTCGTCGACGAGCAGCCTGATGCCCTCCAAGTCGGTGGCCTCACGCAGATGGGAGTCGAGTTCGGCCAAGTGGGCCATGTGTAGCCGACGGGCGCGGAAGGAATCTAGGACGCCTTGCCGCAGAGCCTCCACGAGCTCCTGCTGTGTGAGAGTGTCTGCTGCGGGCTGGGGCGAGGCGGAAAGCAACTCGGTAGCCTGCCGAACGAAGTCCTGCAGGATGGGAGCAGGGTCTAGATGCTGATGCTCGTCGACCAGTTTGGCGAGCCGTGCCGCCATCTCCCGGTGAACGTCGAGCTCGATCTCCGCCCGGACCTCAAGTTCAACCTCCTGGCGGATCTCGGCTTTAAGCGCCTGCCGGACGTGCTTCTTGACGGTCTTCTCCAAGTTCGAGGAGAGCTGGTCAAACCCGGCGTCGAGGGCGGCCTTCAAATCACCGTCCTTCATCTGGGGCGTAGGACGTCGACCTGCGGACGCTGGATTGGACCTTCCCGAACCGGATGGTTGGCCGTTGTGACCGCGGCCCTTGCCCCGGGGCCCTCTCTCACTGTTCGGCATTGATCGTCTTTTCTGTTGGAGGAGGTACATGGAACTCGGCGAGTAGCTCTTCTATGGCTTGCTCGCGCAGCGTCAGGAAGTCCGCGCTGGTGCTCGCTGGGGTGCGTCGAGGGAGCGGTTCTAGGGGCGGTAGGAGAGCGGTGGAGCGGCAGTCAGCCGGTGGGAGGAAAATGTCCTCGCTCAGCGGCACCACGAAGAACTGGGTCTCGCTGGTGGCCCGCCTCAGCCGACGCTCGGCTCGGTTGATGGCAGCTTCTTGCTCGGTGTCTCCTCGGACCTGTCGAAGTAACCAACGGTATTCCTCCTTCCAGTTAGGGTCGCCGTGTGCGAGCCCGAGCGCGAGGTAGGGATTCTGCCAGTCTTCACGATCATTGACGAGCGTCTCGCGCCGCTTCCGGACGAGGGCCAGGTTCTGGGCAGCGATCTCATCGCTCGCCACGTCCTTGTCAGCGAGCAGCTTGATCGCCAGCTCCAGTTCGTTGCTCTGCTGGGCCAGGTATGCGCCCATATTGCGGACCTCGGCGAAGGTCTCTTTGTCCAGTAGCCATCCGCCCTTCTCGTCGACGGCAGAGGCCGCCTCCAATAGCTTCTGCACCTGAAGGCTGGCCTTCCTGAAATTTCCCGCGAGAATGTGCCGGTAGCAGACGTAGAGCCCGCGCCAGGCGTGGAACTCGCTCAGCTTGGCCTCGATCGCCTCTCCTGGTGTCCACAGGGCGGCGAGCGCGCCCCACAGGCCGTGATCGTCGATCAACTCCTGCGGCCACCGTCCTACCTGGGCGCCGTGCTGCATCTGGTCGAGCAGCGTCTGCTGCTCCAGGCGTAATTGGCCGCGGAGCCGTACGTCGACCTCTCCTTGCCACAGCCTGGTGAGCATGCCATAAATGTCGTCGCCGCCGAGGTGCTCCCCATTCAGAAAGGCGTGCCGGCGTTCCATCTCGCTCCACTGGAGCTGCCTCGCGTCTGCGCGGGTGATGGTTTCTGGCGCCAGCCGGGCTCGTACGTAGACGCCCTCGCTGGCGTCGGACCTCAGCCGCCACGGTTGCTCGTCCGCGTCGACCAGCCCGAGATCGATGAGGTCGTCGACGACAGTCAGAGGAACTCGCGGGATGTTCTGACCAATCTCATCGGCCGTGACTCGGGTGGGGTGTCCCAGTGCGGCGAGGTAGCAACGCCATCCAGGGCCGCCGTCCAGGAACTCGTCGGACAGCGGCTGTATCGCACCCATGCCGGGCAGGTCCATGGCCAGCAACTGGGTGTGCCGTTCACCTCGCAGGCTAAGCCAGGGCATGCCTGCTTGCACGAGGCTGTTCAGGGCCTCGATAACCTGGAGAGGCGGCATAACACTCAGGAGACCTCGCACCGCCTTGGGAAGATCGGGATCCGGTGCGGAAATGATCGCCTCTTCGACAGTTACTCGATCCTGCTCCGGGGCGCTCGGTGAACGCTCGAGTAAGTCGCGCAGGCCTCGCTTGAGGGACTCGATAGTGTCCCGGCCGTGCAACCCCAAGTCTGCCCAGGCCATTGCGGACTGGTCAACGATCCTCCCGTCGGGAGATCTGGCCGCTTTGCGCCGCGCGCGGTTCTGGCGCCATGCAGCCACCGCCTCCGCGCGTGTGACGCCATCAGGTAATGAGCTGTTCATCTGCGCCAATGTGAAGAGTTCGTCCAATGCATGTTATCGATCTACTCCGCCCGGAGGCGTCCGTCTCCGCTCAGAATGCGAAGCACGTTCAGCGCGGCTCCACGAGACAGAAGCTCATGGTTGCGCTCGTTGCGCCGGTTGCGAAGACAGCCATAACAAGATGTCTCCTCACCGCACTCACAGGTTGACATCCGTTGCAGCGCGGTCTCCGCCACGATGTCCAGCCGCTGGGCGATTCGCAGCACCGACCCTGCGCCACCCGGCACGTTGTCATAGATGACCAGGCTCGTGTGGCCGTCGGCTCCCGCGTGAACTGTGCCGTCGATGTCGTCCCGGCCGATTTCCAGGCCATGGGCCGCGCCCTCGAGCAGGGCATACAAGGTGGACAACCAGTCCTCCCTCGGCTGGCTCAAGCCCTCGAATCGGATCTCTAGGATGTCTGTCTCGTACTTGTGCGCGAGCGTGCGCCACTGCAGGGGGCCGGTACACTCGCCCTGCCGCAGGGGGCTGGTGTGGCTTTTCGGCAGGCGGCCCAGGTGTGCGCTCGCCCAGCCGCACCATTCGCAGATCACGTAACCCGATCCGATCGGCCCTTCGGACAGGGCGATCATTTCCCCCCTCGCTCCTGATCGGCACTGAACGACCACACCGGTCGCGGTGCGCCAGCGGAAGAGAGCGGGATCGTCGGCGAGTTTGACGACGAGCGTGGCGCCGTTCCAGGACGTCCTCGGCGGCGACGTGGACGGCTTGCTCGTCCTCGGCTCTGCCACAAAGCCGAATTCGGGGATGCAATACTGCCGTACCGGCGAGTCGGAAATCGTCTTGCATGCCGGGCAGATGGGATCTGGGTCGTCCTCGACGTGGCGGAAATGCTGGCAGTTCCGGCAGACGTAGTAGCGCTTGCTGATGAGTTCGCGCCCAGGCAGGCGGTAAACGCCGGCCGAACGCCACAGGACTCCGCCCGCCACCACTTCCGAGCCAGGGGCGTACTCGTAGATCGCGCTGGAGAGATCACGAGCGAGCTCCAGTTTTGAGCCCACGGGGTTGTCGCAGTGAAGCGTGCGCAGCTCGACCGTGTCGACGGGGAAGCCGTATTTGGGAAGCACGTTCCGGTTCGCCAGAAAACCGATGAGGTTGCGGGTGGTGAGGGTGTTGATCGTGCGCTGGTAGCGATCCGCCAGGTTGTACCGCTTGGACGCAACCGCCTCCTGAATCTTCTGCTCGAAGATCGTGATGTCCTGGTTCAGCTCCTGCCGCACCTTCTCCAGGTGTTCGCACAGATCAATTACCCAGCTTCCAGACTCCACCCCGATCTCAGCGCGCACTTCGGTGGGCAGAACCTGACGCAGCGTCGCAGTGATTTCCGCGGGTACGGGGCTGAGGAAGTGGAGCACGCGGTCACAGGGAGCGTCCTGCTCACCGCCCGGCCGGAAAAACTCGCCGGCCGTACGCCAGACCGCGCCGCTCGTGGACTTCGCATACCGGAAGAACGCTCCCAGAGCCACCGAGTGAGCGTGTCGGCGATCGATGCGCTCGTTGCCCAGCGGCACGTATGGCGCACGTACTTGACCCGCGATCATCGCCTCCGGCTGCTGATAGCGAGACAGGTCGTGAGAACGCCGCTGGGCATAGGTCAGCACCAGCGCCGCGGAGGCGGCACGTCGGCCCGCGCGCCCGGCGCGCTGGATGTAGTTGGCCGTGGTGGGCGGCATGTTACGCAGCATCACGGTCTGCAGCTCGCCCACGTCCACTCCCAGCTCAAAGGTGGTTGAGCACGACAGCACGTTCACCTCTCCACGTAGGAAGTGCTGCTGGATCTTGGCTGCTTCCTCACCCGTCCACTGAGCAGTGTGCTCCCGCGCGGTGAGCGGGATGGGCGTCATCGACTGGTAGAGAGCCGTGTAGTGCTCATCAGGATCGGCTTTGGCCTCGATCAGCCGCCCTTCGCAGCCCATCATCGGGCACACACCGCGCACGCTTACGCTGGTGAAACGGCGGCAGAGCTCGCACCGGTACGACACATCGGCCTCGGAGAGGCGGATCCGACTATAGTCTACCTGGTGGACAATCCCGACCCGCCGGGGATTGTCACTGGGTAGCCAGCCGTTCTTCTGGTTCGTGAGGAACTTCCAGCAGCCCTCGAGCACGGCCTTTGGATCGGCATTGGAGCCCAGGACCGCGAGCAAGCGCGTCAGGTAGTCGAGCCGTCGGTTCCGTCCCCGGGTGGGCAGCCAGCTCAGCACCTTGAGCTTGGCCTCCGCGCCGTCCCTGCGGACGTAGATCGGCCCTGTCCGGGGTTTAAACGCCTCGTCCCTCGCGTCCACGTCCGTGGGCATGGTGAGCACGCCCTGGTTGCGTACCGAACGAATCAGCTCTTCCAGCAGGTCCCAGCACTCGGCCTCGGACAGGCCGAGCGAGAGGAGTGGTGGGGGCAGCCTCCACCCGGGGTCACGGTCGAGCCCGACCCGGATGAGACCGAGGCCTTCCAGGGACTTGCGCTCGTCGAGGGCGAGCAGCTCACGCATCACCCAGAGAGAAACCTCTCGCTGGCGGGTCGGCGCGTCGTCCTTGGCAGGGAAGACGCCGGCCTTCTCTGCTGCCTGGCTCACGTGGAAGATCAGGGTCTTGATGCTGACGTTCTGGTTTTCCTCGGTCGCCCGGTGCAGGCCCTGGAGGATGAGGCGCCGATGCTGCACGTCGCCGTAGCTGGCCTCAAGATAGGGCGCGAAGAAGGCTGCCGCCTGGCGGTTGTCGTTGAACGTGAGGAGCTTGCGGCCTTCCCCCGGGTGGTCGGCGATCTCGATGTCCGGTGCTGGCGGAATCTGCTGGTAAAGCGCGGTCGCCAGGACGGCAGTGGCGGCGTCGTTGCCGCTCTCGAACTGTCTGATCAGCTCGGAGCCTCGCCCGCCGCAGACGAGACAACCGCTGGGGGAGGCGGCCTTGGTCTTGAGCTTGCGCACTGGTCGCAGGGCAGTCTCCGTGCAGCCGTCCTTGCCACAGGAGAGTTGCGGCTGAGTGTGCAGCGCGCCGCAGCGCGGGCAAAGGAAGGCCGTCTGGCTCTCGGTGGTGGCGGCCTCTTCCAGTGTGACCTCGTCTTCGTCGGTCACCTCCGGCGCGTCGTCTAGCAGCAGCCAGGTCCGGACGCCGTCGTTGCCGCCTCGCGGGGTGAAGATCTGGCCGCCGGACGAGAGCACGATCGCGCCGATCAGATGGACAGCGCCGCAGCGCTTGCACCCGGCCATCTCGAACATAGCGCCAGCGCACTGCGGGCAGGACTCGTGCCGGTTCAGGGATACGTGGGGCCCGCCTGCGGTGAGACATGTGTAGGCGCCCTCGGTTGCCCGGGCGAACAGGTGATAACGCGCCGACAGAACGGGGGCGCCGGTCGCGTCGTGGACCCGGCTGCCTACGTCGACCATGGCGGCGAGCCCGCCGGCTGGATCGTCCTGGCCGCCAAAGATGAGCTCGGCCAGGTCGTCGAAGGACCGCGGGCCTGTGGCCAGGGTGCCGCGGAACCGCGCCATCGCGTGCTCATGTGTGAGAGCTGCGGAGGCGTCGGCGTACTGCTGGCCCGCTCGCCAGAAAAGGTCGTCCGCGGGATCGTCGCTCCGCGCGAGCTCTTTGTAGTCTTGCGCCGACAGCGGTCCCCAGAACGGCCCCGTCGGCATGCTGATGCGGGTGGCGCTGACGAGATCCCTGCGCTTCGCGTCGTTCTCAGTCCATTCGAAGGGCACGTTGAACAGCTTGGTCGCGAAGTCCATGACCGCCTGCGGCTCGTCACCCACCGTTGCGCTGGTGGCGATGCACTGCAGCCGCTGCTGCGGAGCTACCCGGTCGTGCAAGCGGCGCAGTAGCATGCCGAGTTCTTCGGCTTTGGCACCGTCGTAGACATGGGCCTCGTCCAGGGCGATGAACTTCCAGCGCCCGCCGTGCTCACCCTCGAACAACTCCATGTCGGCTGGCCGAAGGAGCAGGTATTCCAGCATCGCGTAGTTGGTGAGGAGGATATGCGGTGGTGTGGCCCTCATTTCCTCCCGGCTCAGCAGCTCGTTGGGCAGCCGATGGTGTCCATCGTTAAGCTCCTCGAACTGCGCGAGTCCTTCGTGCCTGCGTTCCTTCGTGTCACCGGTGTACCGGCCGAAGGTGATGAACGGCGTCTGCGCCAGCAGTAGGCGCAGGCGCTTGAGCTGGTCGTTGGCGAGGGCGTTCATGGGGTAGAGGAGGAGCGCCCGGACCCCGGGGGTGAGCTCTCCCTTCTCATGCTCGGCGACCAGTGTGTTCAGGATGGGCAGTAGAAAGGACTCCGTCTTGCCGGAACCGGTGCCCGTGGCCACCACCAGGTTCCTGCCGCTCGTGGCCTTGCGGATCGCCTGTTCCTGGTGGAGATAGAGCGGCCGGTCCAGCGGTAGAGCCGGCCCGCCGAGCTTCTCGAACGCGGGCGAGAGCACGTTCTCCTCGATGAGCTGTTGAAGCGTGGCGCCGGGCTGGTACGGCGGCGTCGCCTCCAGCAATGGTCCCTTCGTCAGCGTCGGGCTGCTCGTGATCTCGGTCGCCAGTGCCTGCGCGATCTTTGTATCGCGTACGGGAAGGATCGAGCGCAGATAACGCCGGTACGTGTTCGTGATGAGGGCGCTTGTCTTCAGCGGATCCATGGTCAGCTCCGATGTACGGGGAGATCAGAAGGTTTTCAGCAGGCCGGCCGGGCGGTCACGATGAGTTCCGCGCGGACCAGGTCGATGGTCGTCAGGGCCGGGGCGATCTTGGCCAGCATTCGCCAGAGGAAGCGGAAGCGTTCCTCAAGGACCCGGCAGTTCGCGTGCCCATGCGCGGCCATGCGGGCGATGAGCGCGAGCGCGATCGACATCGCGGGCAGCGACACCCAACCGTGCAGCCGCTTCGGATGGCAGCGTAGGGCCACGTACTTGCCCGCCGCCCGGTACTCGTTGATAGGCAGTGCCAAGCCCTCGCGCACGACGCGCTCGGCCTGATCGGCGAGCTTGCGGCCGTCACGGCAGTTGCGTTGGTCGAACAGCAGGCGTGCGGCCGTCACGCGGGTGTCCTCATCGAGCAGGGCCGAGGGGACGACCTGCGCGGCGCTCCAGAGGCTTTCGAGCATCTCTGGATCCTGGCGGGCCATCAGCTCCGCGCCCACGTCGAACAAGCCGGCCGCGGCAAAGGGATCATCCTCGCCCCTGAGAATCGCGAGCGCTGATTCGCCGCACTCCGCGCCCACCTCGGCCAGCAGGTCGGAGTCCTCCACGGCATCGGCGAGCGAAGATCCCGTCAGAAGGACGGCCGCCACGGGAGCCTTGCGCCACAACGCGATGTCGGATTCCACGCAGTGGTCCACTCTAGCGGCCGCTAGACCGGTCGTGATCAGGGCGACCACCGCGCGGTCAGGAGGCAGGCCGGCATCCGGCAGTGAACGAATCGCCTCGGGATGGTTGCGCAGCAGGACAGCGGAGTCCTCGATCCAGCGAGCGGCGGTGGAATGGTCGATGCGATTGGCCAGATCGACGATCGTCCACAGGCGGTCCAGGTGGCTCACATTCTCTGGGAACGCGTTCGCTCCCGCCAGGTAGCCGGACAGCTGCCGGTCCTCCGCATCGCCTCCCTCAAATTGCCCGGGAGCCTCGCAGACCAGCATCTCCCGCGGATGGGGCCATCGCGGCCATTCGGAGGCGACCCAGGGATCTTCTACGGCCAGTCGCACGTGCATGCGCCCGGCGTTCACCAGGTCGTCGGGGAGCGGTATCGAGCCGTCCTTCTCCACCGGGACGATCTCCGGCTCTCGCCATGGGGCGGTGCACAGGTAGAGCCCCGCGGTCAGGTTCTCCACCCACACGCACTCGTCGAGTTGCAACGACTCACCGGCCGCGGTGACGCCAGCGGCAAGCCGGGCCGGCCGCACGCTGCCGACGAGCACGGGCACGCCGGCGAGGGGAAGGACTAAGTCGACACTGCGGTGTTCCTGCACGGTGTCCAGAGCGCGCCGCAAGCTGTAGCGGCCTCGTCCGGATGGCGCGATCTCCTGGATGACCTGCCGCCCCGCCTGCACCTGGAGCGGAGGCAGCGCGTCGATGCCCGGTACCTCGACGAGGAGGGCGTCGGCGTTGTGGAAGCCTTCCGTGTGCAGCCGCACGGGGCCGGCGTTCCACCGAGGGCTGCTGTTCGCCTCCTCCACCAGGACCCGCATGGAGCGGGGGGCGACGATAAGCGGTTCCGTCCTGTCGGATGCCGTACAAGTGACAACCCGTTCCCTCTCCACAGAGGAGTAGGAGAGAGCGGGGCGGTCGACCGTCATGCCCGGCCCGCAGATCAGCGACGCCTCTCCCGGGACCAGGCCGTCTCCGTTGAACAGTCGTACCGATGGGGCACAGCGCAGGGCCAAGCCCTCGGCGATAGAGATGGTCCTGCGGGCGTTGCGGCCGATCGGGCCGCGTACCGTGACCTCGAACGCTCCAAGGAGTGGCCGCGGCAGATCGGCCCAAAGCTGCTCGGAGATTTCCGTGGGCTCCTCGACCGTGAATCGGCGGGTGAGGAATTTCTCGTCGCCTGTCGCCGACCGAATGTCTATGAGCCAGGTCGTCGGTGTCTCCGCAGGCAACCATACGGCGGGGGGCTTGGAGTAGACGGGTGAGCCGTACGGCGTGGTGACACCCGGTACTGGATCGCCGGTGATCACTCGCGGCTTGCTGTGCCCACGTATCGGCCTGCGCTTGGCGTCATCACCGTTCAGCGCGACCCATGTCGCGCCCTCCAGCACCACCTGGACGAGACGCCAGCCGTCCCAGCCCACGGGCAGGGGGCTCTCGGCGATGATCCTGGGCGGGGCGTCGGCGATCACCTTCCTGTCACGGGGGTGGAGGAACCATACGGCGTCTGGAGGGACACCAAGGTGAGGCTGGAGCTGGCGGCCGCTCTCAGTGAAGATCAGCAACGGGTCGCCGGAATCGACGATGCCGATCTCAGTCTCGTGCTCCGCCCCCTGGAGGAAGACCTGCGCGACACGGGCGGGCCTGGTCAAGGGAAAGGACGTCGTCGGTGCTCCCTCCGCTGCGCCGACCCATAGTGGCCGGCTCCTGACGAGATTCGGCACGCCATCGACTGTCACGTTCCAGCGCGCCATGCCGTCCGGTGCCTCCCCGACGGGAGGCAGCACAATCTGGACGCCCTGCCCGAACGGGTCCAGCCCCAGCCGGGGCCGCTCTACCTGCGTGTGCCGAGCGGGCGTGGCCGTGCTTCGCCTGAGGTCCAGTCGGCCTTGCTCGATCAGTTCCTGGGCGCGCTCGATGAAGCGGACCGGTAGGCCAAGGCCGCCCAGGTCGGGTTCGGGAGATCTCATGCGGTCCAGCAGATCGAGGCAACGGTCGATCACGTCAACAGCGAAGTCGGTGCCATTCCTGATGAACCTGCGCGCAGGCACGTCCAAGGAGTGCAGTCGAGTCTCTCTCGCGGTCGCCCACGAGAGCAGAGCGTCGGCGTCGATCGCGGGATCCTGCTTGTGCCGGCGGAGGAGCAGAGCGAAGAAGTCGTCCAGGCAGAAGGTCGGTATGCCCGCATGCATGAGAATCGGTCCCACATACTTCTGCTCCCGCTCGGAAAACAGTGGCAGGCGGAACCTCTTCAACGCGTCGAGATACGCGGCTCCCCACGCTGCTGAGTCCTGCGGAATGGTGAACGAACGGTAACCCAGCGTCGTCCTCAGATAAGGCCAGAAAGTGCCTTGCCGATAGTGATGAACCGCCACCCCGGTGAGGGTCAGGGCGACGCAGGCTGGCCAACGGTCGAAAAGGGAGAGATACTTCCCCTTCGTCACCTTCAGCTGATACAGAGCCCCGAGCGCCTTGCCCATGGAATCGAGGACATCCTGGCCCACCTCAACCTCCGTGAGCAGGGAGACGGCGGGGATCAGGGGACGCCATTCGGATTCACGGCGGTCAAGAAGCTCGGCCGACTCCGTAGCCGACATTTCTGACGCGTGGCTTTGGGAGGACATGTAAGCGCACCGCCTGTCATTCAGCAGCCGAGCGGCGCGAGCAGCCCGCGATGCCGACGTATCGCATTCTCCAACGTTTCGGCTTGACGGGCCGGTTGGAAGGGCATAGGGCAGAATTAAAGCAGTTGTTGATGATGTTCACAAGCAGTCCTCTCCGCATCTCAGCCGCCTTCCCGGTCGTCGTAGGAGCGGCCCCGCTTGCGGGTGCGCATGTGCCACTCCGCGCGAGCCTGCTTGGAGATCCGAGCCGCGTCATGCCGGGCTTCGAGCGCGTGCCTGCGCAGCTTCTCCATCTCGGCCAGGAACTCGTCGGCATTCGGTGCACAGGCCAGGCTCCGCTCCAGGGCATCACCGGCCGCGTTGAGGATCGTCACGGCCGCGTTCACGTCCCCACGGAGCAGGGCGTCCGATGCGCGGCGTTTCGCCCCCTGGGCGTCGTGGAAGAGCTGTTCGGCACGGACGGCGGGATTGGGAATGCGCCCGGCGGCCTCGTCTCCGGGAACCACGTTGACCGACACGGGAACCGTGACGGTATAGGTGGTCAGCGTCCGGCTCTCCACGTATGTGAGCTCGAGCTCGGCGACGGTGGCCAGACCGAGCACGGCCATCCCGGCCACGGGCATCCGGATGAGAAGCCTGCGTGTCTCTCCGCCGTAGAAGTCGCCCAGCTCCGTGACCACTGCGCCGTCGGCGCGCTGAGTGCAGGGCAGGCCGCCGTACAACCGGAGGCCGGAGACGGCAGTGCGCGGCGTGATCGTGAGAGAGGCCGCCTGGACGACCTTGGACAGCAGAACGCCGACCTCTGACGCGATGAGCTGAACGGCGGTGTCGGCATCCGTGGCGTGCAGGGAGCTTCCGGCGCCGCCGTCCGCGATGGCCGCCATGAGCCGTTCATCGTAATCCAGGCCGTATCCGAGCGCGGTGGTGGTGATGCCGTGCTGATGAGCATCGCGGGCAATGTCCCCCAGCAGTTCGTGGTTGACGATGCCCTCGTTGGCGTGGCCGTCGGAGATGAGCAGCAGCGTGGCGCCGCGCTCGTCAGCGACGCGACGGGCTTCCTGGATTCCGCGGAGCAGGCCACTGGACAGGTCGGTGGAACTCATCGGGCGCAGGGCCTCGATCGTCCGCTTGGCCGCGGCCTTGTGGGCAAGGGGCCCGGCCGGCACCTCGACCCGCGCGGAATCGTTGAAGCTGACCAGGCCGAAGTTGTCGGCAGGGTCGAGACGGTCCACCAGGCCGAGCAGCGCACGCTGGGCGCCGGCCAGCCGGGCACCGGTCATTGAACCGCTGCGATCCAGGACGACCTGTACGGTCGCGGGCGGCCGATCGGCGGTCATGGGGGGAGGAGCGGAGATCTCCAGCATGAGGGTGATCTCGTCGTCCCGGTCGAAGGGCACGACGGTCACGTCGAGATGAGCAGTGATATGCACGAATGATCTCCTGTCAGCGGCGCTTGAGCGTCCACGAACCATCGGCCTGGACAGTGACCAGGCGGGTGCCCGCGGGAAGCACCGCCTTGCCCTGATAGCTGCCGATCTCGTTGAAGAGCAGGTCACCCCAGCTGCCCGGACGGGTGTAGCTCTGCACGATGAAGTTCGACTCTCCTGTGTGTGTGGCGGTCACCGTACGCAGGCCGCGAGTGAGGGAGAGCTTGAGCACCTGATCGCCGGCGCCCTGGACGCTGGCCGCGCACCAGCACCTGGCCTTGCTCAAGGGTTTGAAGACGACGCTCCAGGCGCCGTCGGCCTTGATCTGCACGGCGGCGATGCTCTTGTTGGTGCTGTCGCCGTTGTAGAGAACGGTGCCCTTGTAGGAGCCGATCTCGTTGACCAGGAGCTCTTCCTGCTTCCCGGACGAGTTGACGGTCGTGACGATGAAGTTGGACTCGCCCGTGTGCTTGAGGGTCAGCAGACCGGGGCTCTTGGTGGACCGGATGCGGAGCACCTGGTCGCCCATGCCCGTGTAGCTCTTGTCGGCGTGCGCGGCGGTCGGAGCCAGCAGGGTGGCGAAGACCAGAGCCAGGACAGCCAGGGAACGGAGAATCATCGAAGGTCTCCTCGGAGGTGAAGTTCGCTACTAGAGAAGCACATTGTGAACTCAGCGCACAACTTTATTGCCGTTCTAGACAGTAAGCGGATGTTGGCCGTAGGATGCCGCACACGTATCGACCCCTGTTCTGCCAGACTGATAGCCCCCTGGGGCGAGGAGCTGACGGTGACGAGCACTGCCGTAGAGCGGCCGGAGATAGGCCGGCTTGTGTCGGTTCGAGGCCAGCGTTGGGTAGTCGGTGAGGTGGAACCCGGGCCGGGCAGCACGCTGGTGACGCTGCAGAGCGTCGAGGACGGGCGTTACGGCGACACACTCACCGTCGTCTGGGAGGTCGAGCCCGGAGGCAGAGTGCTGCCCAGCGGGGCACTTCCCGAAGTGACGGCCGCAGGATTCGATTCACCCGGGCGACTGGCCGCATTCCTCGACGCCATCCGCTGGTCGGCCGTGACGAGTGCTGACGTCAAGACGCTGCAAGCGCCATTCCGCTCCGGGGTCGCCATCGAGGACTATCAGCTAGAGCCGGTCGCCCGCGCCGTCGACGCCCCCAGGGTCAACCTGCTGCTCGCCGACGACGTCGGCCTGGGCAAGACCATCGAGGCCGGGCTCGTCGCCGAGGAGCTGCTGCTGCGTCATCGCGGGCGGCGTATCATGATCGTCTGTCCGGCCGGTCTGACCATCAAGTGGCAGGAGGAGATGGCCGAGAAGTTCGGCCTCGACTTCACGATCATCGATACCGATCGGTGCGCCAAGGTACGCCGCTCGTACGGCAGCGCCGCCAACCCCTTCGAGATCTACCCGCTCAGCATCGTCAGCCTGCCCTGGCTGCGCGGCCAGAAGGCGCAGCGGCTGCTGGCCGAGCTGCTGCCGGCAGACGGGCCGTCCTATCCGCGTACCTTCGATCTGCTGATCCTCGACGAGGCCCACCATGTGGCGCCCGCTGCCCCCAAGCAGGCATATGCCGTCGACTCGCAGCAGACCAAACTGATCCGCCGGCTGGCGCCGCACTTCACGCACCGCCTCTTCCTCTCGGCGACCCCTCACAACGGCTACGAGGCGTCCTTCACCGCGCTGCTGGAGATCCTCGACGACCAGAGGTTCGCTCGTGGCGTCAAGCCGAAGCGCAGCGCCTTGGACGAGACCGTCGTCCGGCGGCTGAAGAGCCAGATCCGCGAGAACGGCAAGGAGAAGTTCCCGAAGCGGGTCGCCAAGGAGATCCCCGTCCTCTACCCGGAGGACGAGCGCGAGGCTCACGAGCTGCTCAAGGAGTTGGCCAAGCTCCGGAGGGCACGGTTGCGACAGCGGCGCGGGCGGAGGGCGGCGGACCTGGTCACGCTGCTTCTGAAGAAGCGGCTGTTCTCCAGCCCTGAGGCGTTCGCGCGTACCATCGACGTCTATCTGGAGTCCGTCCAGAGCCGGGTGGAGACACTGGCCGACAGCGACGACATCCCGGAGTGGATGGAGGACTTCGATGAGGACGTCGCCGACCTCGGCGACGAGGAACTCGCCGAGGCCGAGGACGACGCGGTCTCCCGCGCGTACCCGCTCCAGGGCGGGGCCACCGCTGAGGAGGCCGATCTCCTGCGCCGCATGCGGGCATGGGCGGGCCAGTACGCGAACTTGCCGGACGCGAAGGCGGCGGAGCTGATCACCTATCTCAAGGCGGTCTGCATGCCGGACGGTGGCACCTGGTCGTCAGAGCGGGTGGTGGTCTTCACCGAGTACAAGGACACCCTGGACTGGCTGCAGCTGTTGCTGGCGCAGGAAGGTCTGAGCGGCGACGCCGTGCAGACGATGCACGGGCAGAAGCCGGCAGGGGAGCGCGAGCAGATCCGGCGCGCCTTCCAGAAGGCGCCGGAAGAGCATCCGGTACGCATCCTGCTCGCGACCGACGCCGCGGGCGAGGGTATCGACCTGCAGAACTACTGTCACCGCCTGGTGAACTACGACATCCCGTTCAACCCCAACAAGCTCGAGCAGCGCATCGGCCGCATCGACCGGTACGGCCAGAGCCGGACCCCGGAGATCCGCCACTTCGTCGGCGTCGTCAAGGGCGGCACGACCGACACGTACGAGGCCGACCTGGAGTTCCTGTCCCGTGTGGCGCGCAAGGTCGCCCAGCAGACCCAGGATCTCGGCCCCGTGAACGCGGTCATCTCCGAGCGGTTGCAGCGCCGCTTGCTCGGCGAGAACGTCTCCATCGACCACGTCGATGAGGAGGCGCCCCCGGACGAGGTCCCCGTTGAGCACGACCTGCCCGAGCAGGTGCGCAAGCTGCGCGCCAATCTCGACCGTACGATCGACGAGCTGCGCATCACGCCGGCCAACGTCAAGCGAGTCGTCGACACCGCTCTCCAGCTCACCCGGCAGCAGCCGCTCCGGCGGCACACGGACGAACGGCGGCTCGCGGACGGCTTCTGGGAGGTGCCCATCCTCACCGGATCCTGGGAACGAGGCAGCGCCGGCCTGCTGGAGAAGCTCTCCGACGAGGACCTCGCGAAGGGCGTCGTGCCCCGGCGCAGGCCCATCACCTTCGATCCCGCCGGCACCCGTGACGCCGACGGCCGGGTCCGTGACGACGTCGTGCTCGCGCACCTCAACCATCCGCTGGTGGCCATGTCGACCGGCCTGCTGCGAGCCGCGGTCTCCAACCCGGAGATCGACCTCAACCGCGTGACCGCGGTCGTCAGCGACCACCCCGCACTCGAAGGCATCTTCGTCGGCGCCTACTCACGTTTCGTCGTGGCCGGCGGTGACGGCATCCTGCTGCACGAAGAGATCCTCTACAGCGGCGGATGGCTGCGGGATCGCCATCCGTGGTTCGCCCGCGCCGCCTCCCTGACCCAGACCCGCGAGATCCTCGACCACGCGCTCGCCGAAGGCGTCCCCGCCCCGGCGCACCTGCGCTCGCGGCTGGCCGAAGCGTGGCCGCGGGCTCGCGAGGGCCTGCTCGACGCCGTCTACTCCCGTTCGGCCGACCGGGAGAAGTCGCTCGCCGGCGTCCTCGCCCGGCGCCAGGAGTCCGAGCAGAACACGATCGTCTCCAACCTGCGCGAGTTCGAGGCGACGCTGCGCGGCAAGCTCGCCGAGGACGAGGACGGCGCGCTGATCAGCATGAGCGAGATCACCAAGGACGCCCGCGAGCTGGCCCAGTACCGCCGGGACCGGCAGTCGTGGCAGGAACGTCTCGAACAGCTCGCCGTCGAGCGTGACCGCGAGCTGGAAGCGATCGCGGCCCGCTACGCTGACCCTCGCCCCCACACCTTCCCCGTCGCGTTGATCTTTGTCGTTCCCGAGCGTGAGGCAGCCACCCGATGAAGTTCAGCAAGCCCCGTGACCCCAACAGGGAGCATCTCGACTGGCTCGGCCTGGTCGATGTCTCCGGCCCCTTCCTCAGCCTGCCGGTCCTGCGGAAGACCTGGCCTTCGCTGGACGCGCTCACCAAGCAGGACCGCGAACGGCTGCGCTCCCGGCACAGCGCCTGGCAGAGCTCCGGCGACCGGGACGCGTGGATCACCTATGTCCTGCGCGACCTGCTCGGCTGGGGCGACGCCTTGCGGACCGAGGACCTGGGCAAGTACGAGGTCGCGGTGCCCGAGCACGACACCACCCTCGTTCCTGACTTCACCATGAACGGGCGGCTGCTCGGGCTGATCTGCGACGGTGACCCGGTCAAGCGGATCCCCGGCTCGGAATGGGCGGCCACTCCCGCCGACCGGGTCGCGCATCTGTGCCGGGTGCACGACGTGCCGCTCGGCCTGGCCACCGACGGGCGGCGCTGGGCGCTGGTGTGGGCGCCACGGCAGAGCGTCACCACCACCGCGGTCTTCGACGCCATGGCCTGGAACGAGGCAGCCGAGCTGGTCGTCGTCCGCGCCTTCGTCTCGCTGCTGAGCCGCGAGCGCTTCCTCGGGGTCACCGACGACGAGACGCTGCCCGCGCTGCTCGTGGCCAGCAAGGACAACCAGGAGGTCATCACCGAACGGCTCGGCTCCCAGGTCCGCCAGGCGGTCGAGCTTCTCGTCGCCGCCATCGGCCGGGCCGATGCCGCCGACCGCGATCGTGGCGGCCCTGGCCTCGGCAAGGACGTCACTCCCCATGATGTCTACCGGGGCGCGGTCACCGTCATGATGCGGGTCGTCTTCCTGCTCTTCGCCGAGGAACGCGGCCTGCTTCCCGCCGACAACGACCTCTACCTGAAGGCGTACTCGGCCGGCCGGTTGTGCGAGGAGCTGGAGCAGCGGGCCAACGCCGGCTCGGAGACCGAGCTGGAGCACACCTACGCCGCTTGGCACCGGCTGCTCGCCCTGTGCAACGCCGTCTACCGGGGCGTCGACCACCCGAAGCTGACCATGCACGCGCACGACGGCTCGCTGTTCGACCCCGACCAGTACGCATGGCTGCCGCTGTCGGTCGACGACCGCACCGTCCTGCACATGCTCCGAGCCGTGCAGTACGTCTGGATCAGCGCCGGCAAGCAACGCACCAACCGCAGCATGAACGTGCCCGACTTCGAGAATCGCGACAAGGCGAAGAAGGGCGAACGGCGCAAGCTCAGCTTCCGCACCCTCGACGTGGAGCAGATCGGTTACGTCTACGAGGGTCTGCTCTCGTTCGAGGGACTGCGCGCCACCGACGTCGTTGTCGGCCTCGTCGGCACCGAAGGTCTGGAGGAGGAGGTACGTCTCCGCGACCTCGAACGGCTCTCCCCGCGTGAGCTGGCCGAGAAGTACAAGGACTCGGGCATCGGCAGCGTGTTGGCCGTGGAGAAGGCGCTCGCGCCGATGGGCCCGGTCGAGACCGAGGAAGCCCGGAGCAAGCTGCTCGCCGTCACCAAGGGAGACGCCGAGCTGGCCGAGCGGTTGCTACCGTTCTACGGGGTCATCCGTGCCGACCTGCGCGGCCAGCCCACGGTCATCCTGCCCGGCGCCCTGTACGTTACCGAGTCCTCGCTCCGCAAGAACACCGGCACCCACTACACGCCACGTGACCTGGCCCAGCAGGTCGCCGAAGGTGCCCTGGAGCCGCTGGTCTACCGGGTCGGACCGCTCCAAACCGCCGACCGCAGCCAGTGGGTGCCGAAGAGTGCCGCGCAGATCCTCGACCTCAAGGTCGCCGACATCGCCATGGGCTCGGCCGCCTTCCTGGTCGCCGCCGCCCGCTACCTCGGAGACCGCCTGGTGGAGGCGTGGTCCCGCGAGGGCGATGAGCGAGCCGCCGCCTACGTCTCCGGCCCGACGGACCGCGCACTCGACGCCGATGAGGATCCCGTGGTGGTCGAGGCCCGTCGGCAGGTCATCGAGCACTGCTTGTACGGCGTGGACATCAACCCGATGGCCGTGGAGATGGCCAAGCTGTCGCTGTGGCTGGTCTCCATGGACCCGCGGCGACCGTTCACCTTCCTCGACGACCGGCTCGTCGCCGGAGACTCGCTGCTCGGAATCACCTCGGTGGACCAGTTGGAGTACATGCATCTCGATCCGCGGCGGGGGCGCAAGCTCTACAAGGACGTGGCCGTCGACTTCACCAAGGACGTGCGTTCGCTGCTGGGGGACGTGGCTGAGCGGCGGCGGGTGCTGACCGGCATCGAGGTCTATGAGGGCGATCCGCTCGGGGCGTTGGCCAGGAAGCGGAGTATCCTCGGGCAGATCGAGGTGGACACTGCGCAGGCGCGGTCGTTCGCCGACCTGCTGGTGGGGGCTTCGCTGGCGCACGCGGTCGAACAGGGACGGCTCAAGGCGGACCATCCGGTGCCGGGGCCGCTCGACCGGGATCGGGCTCGGGGGTTCGACGCGGCGTCGCTGAAGACGTCGGCGCTGGCGAGCGCCAGTGTGCGGAATGACCCGGAAAGCATGCTGAAGGTGCAGGTTCAGCGGCGAGAGTGGCTGGAGACCAGTCGGATCCGAGGGTCTTTCGATCGGCATCCGATCCATTGGCCGCTGGTCTTTCCCGAGGTATTCGACCAAGAGCGACCGAATGGGGCCGGGTTTGACGCCGTTATCGGCAATCCGCCTTTCCTGGGCGGACAGAAGCTTACGGGAACGATGGGACTTGCCTATCGAGAGCACCTTGTTGGGGCCATCGGGCGAGGGGCGCGAGGAAGTGCTGACCTGGTCGCTTATTTTGCGATCAGAGCACATGATGTGCTGAATGAGGGCGGGCAGACTGGGCTGATCGCCACCAATACCCTCGCGCAAGGGGACAGTCGTGAGGTCGGCCTCGACCAGCTCGTGGACAGCGGGGTCGTCATTCGCCGGTCGGTTAAGAGCCAGCCGTGGCCGGCTTCGAGTGCGGTGCTTGAGTACTGTGCGGTGTGGACCAGCCGGAGAGCCCTGGGGGAGAAGGCAGAGCGCATCGCCGACGGCATTGGAGTCCGGGACATCACGCCCTCGCTCGATCCCGTGTCTCGGGTCGTGGGCAATCCGAAGCGCCTGCTGGAAAACAGCGGCAAGTCATTTCAGGGCTCCACCATACTAGGCCTCGGGTTCACGATGGAGCCAGAGGCGGCGAAGGCGATGATCGGGCGGGATTCACGCAGTGCGGACGTGCTTTTCCCTTATCTGAACGGGCAGGATCTCAATTCCCGGCCTGACAACTCCGGCAGCCGGTGGGTCGTCAACTTCCATGACTGGTCACAAGGGGAAGCCGAGGCATATCCGGAGCCTTTCGGCCAGGTTCTTCGCTTGGTCAAGCCCGAGCGAGACAACAATAATCGCAAGGTATATAGCGACTATTGGTGGCAATACGCCGAAAAGCGCCCCGCAATGTTGCAAGCTATCAAAGGCCTGGATCGGGTCATCGTGATCACGCTGGTGAGCAAGGTCGTGATGCCGGTGATGGTGCCCACCGGGCAGGTCTTCGCGCATAAGCTCGGCGTCTTCGCAACCGACGACACGGCCATGCTCGCCATGCTGTCGAGCGCCCCGCACTACTGGTGGACCCGGGCACGCTCGTCCACGATGAAGGCGGACATCAACTACTCGCCCTCCGACGTGTTCGAGACCCTGCCCTTCCCCGAGCTCACCCAGGAGATGCGCGACCTCGGAGCCCGCCTCGACACCTACCGCCGCGACCTCATGCTCTCCCGCCAGGCCGGCCTCACGACCACCTACCACATGGTCAACAACGCGGCTAACACCGACGACGACATCGCCGAGCTCCGCCGCATCCACGTCGCCATCGACGAGGCCGTCTGCCGTGCCTACGGATGGACCGACCTGCCCGACAAGCTCGACCACGGTCATCACCCGGTGGCCCGCGAGACCCGCTTCACCGTAGGCCCGGCCGTACAGCGGGAGCTTGTGGACCGGCTGCTGGAGCTCAATCACGCCCGCTACGCCGCGGAGGTCAAGGCAGGCCTGCACGACAAGTCGGGCAAGAAGGCCCCCCGCAAGAAAGCCGTGAACAAGAAGGCCGAACCCGAAGGACGCCTGTTTTGATTGACGACCAGGGTGACCTCTTCCCCGGCTTGGGGAACAGGCAGCAGACACTCGACCTCGCCCCCGCGCAGGCCGTACCGGAGAAGAGCCCAAGCTCGCCGCTCGACAGCCCGCAGGAGTTCGCGGAGGCCGACTCCTTCCAGGTGCGCGAGGAGTTCGAGCAACTGGTCCGGCTCGACCTGCTGGGCCCTTGGGGCGGCGACCTGGAGGCGTTCTCGCACAAGGCGGCGGGCCCGCGCGAGCGGTACCTGCTCGGCATGCTCGGCCCGAAGCACACGCCGAAGTCCGTACGGGAAGAGGCGGGCGAGGTGCCCGACACCGAGACCGGGGTGAGCGGCGACGCCCGCGACTCCGAGCTCGGCGAGAAGCTGACGCCGCAGAACCTGGGCCGCATCTGGGCCTCCTCCATGGGTATGTCCTTCGCGGTCCCGGCCGGCGTGGACGCCGTCTCGGTCACGGCCTCATGGGGCCGGTACGCCAAGACGGAGGCCGAGCTCGAAGAGGACAAGAAGGTCAGCACCTGGGCACGCCAGCCGATCAGCGTGGACAAGGAGATCCGCCTCGACGGCGAGCCCACCCACCACGTGCCGCTGACCGGTGGCGAGCAGGGCGTCTACCTGGCGGTGGCCGTACGGCCGCAGCCCAACGACCGCAGGGTCGTGGAGATCACGCTGGTCAACGCGCAGCCGGAGCCGGCGAGCAACCCCGACACGGCCTGGCTGTTCCAGTCGGAGCTGCGGGTACGGGCGCTCGACGGGCACGCGGCGATCTTCCTGCCGATAGACGATCCCCTGGACGGTGACAACCAGTGGGGCAGCGAGGACTTCGAGGAGAAGCACCTGCGCCTGCTCTATCGCAACCAGCGCCGCTACGCCTCGGGACGCAACGTGGCCGTGCACGCGAAGGTGCGTGACGACGAGCGGGTCGCGCACGAGCTGGTCACCACCTGGATCCCGCACTACGACGTGCCCGCCACGATCGCCGCGAGCGACGGGCTGACCGGCGTCGAGCTCTCCATGGACAAGCTGGCGATCGCGGGCCCCGACGAGTTGAAGCGAGGTCTGTCCCCGCTGGCGCAGGGCTACCTGACCTGGCTCGACGAGCAGGAGCGCCGCGACGACGTGCCCGAAGCTCTGCGCCAGACCGCCGAGAAGGCGATATTCGAGGCCAAGCTGATCACTCAGCGCGTCCAGCAGGGCGTCGAGCTGCTGACCGACCCCAGCCGGCCCGGCCATGAGGATGCGCTCCGTGCCTTCCGCTTCGCCAACGCCGCCATGGCCGACCAGCGTCGCCACAGCACCGCCGCCAAGCTCCGGCAGGAAAACGGCTGGGGGTACGAGCAAGCGCTGTCCGAGGTCGAGAGCCGGGGCCCTGGCGAGGCATCCTGGCGCCCGTTCCAGCTCGCCTTCGTCCTGCTCAACCTGCCGGCCCTGGCCGATCCAGGACACAAGGAGCGTGCCGCGGATCGTACGGGGCTGGTGGACCTGCTGTTCTTCCCCACCGGCGGCGGCAAGACCGAGGCGTACCTGGGGCTGACCGCGTTCACGCTGGCCATCAGGAGGCTGCAGGGAAAGATCGGGACGGGCGCGGCCCCCCGGGACGGGTCGGCGGGCGTGGCCGTGCTTATGCGGTACACCCTCCGGCTGCTGACCGCCCAGCAGTTCCAGCGCGCCGCGGCGCTCATCTGTGCGGCCGAGGTGCTGCGCAGGGAGGAACCGGTGACGTGGGGAGCTGAGCCGTTCCGCATCGGCCTGTGGGTGGGTGCGGGGGTGTCGCCCAACTGGTTCGACGAGGCCATCGATCAGATCGATGAGGCCAGGCAGGCGGGTGACGGCAAACGTACCAACGTCCTGCAGACCCTGATCTGCCCGTGGTGCGGCGAGGAACTGGCCGGTCACAAGGATCTGCACCCCGATGGCGACCGCCGCCGCGTCCTGCTCTACTGCCGCCGGGGCGAGGGCGACGACCCCTGCCCGTTCTCCAAGCGGGGCGAGGACGCGATGCTGCGCGAGCTGTTCGCCGGCCGCGAGGGTGAGGAGCTGAAGGCGGCCCTGGCCACGCACCGTGAGGGCCTGCCGATCCTCACGATCGACGAGGAGATCTACCGTTACGCGCCCAGCCTGGTCATCGCGACCGTCGACAAGCTCGCGCAGCTGCCCTGGAAAGGCTACGCCGGGCTGTTGTTCGGCCGGGTCTCCCGGAGGTGCCCGCGGCACGGCTACCGCCACGACGACCTGGACCTGAAGACCGACTGCGGCGACCGGCACTTCAAGAAGAACGACCTTCCGGCAGTCCCGCAGAGTGAGCCCGTGACCCGGTTGCGCCCCCCGGACCTGATCATCCAGGACGAGCTGCACCTGATCTCCGGCGCGCTCGGAACCACGGTGGGCCTGTTCGAGACCGCGATCGCGGAGCTGTGCACCTGGCGGCTGCCGGACGGTCAGGAGACCGGTCCGAAGATCGTCGCTTCGACGGCCACCACCAAGCGGGCCAAGGCCCAGGTGCTCGGAGTGTTCGGCAAGGACCTGGCGATCTTCCCGCCGCAGGTCGTCGACATCGGCGACACCTTCTTCTCCCGGCAGGTCCCGCTCTCCCGCGAGCACCCCGGCCGCCGCTACCTCGGCCTCTGCGCGCACGGCGTACGGCTCAAGTCGGCCGAGATCCGCCTCGCGGAGATCCTGCTGATCGCGGGCCAGACTCTCTTCGACAAGTACGGCGCTCCCGCCGACCCCTATATGTCGCTGGTCGGCTACTTCAACGCCACCAGGGAGCTCGCCGGCATGCGTCGTTATGTCGACGACGACGTCACCACGCGCGTACGCCGCCACGGCAAACTCAAGGGCCTGTCGAACCGGATCGTGAGCAGGACCGGGATGCTCGCCGTCCAGGAGCTCACGTCGCGTATCTCGTCGGGAGACATCAGCGAGGTGTTGCGCCGGCTGGAGCACCGCTTCGACCCTGACCTCGACACCTCGCGCCGCCGCCTGGAGATCCCGGCGGAATGGTCGGACGTGCTCAAGGAGAAGGACCGCGACAAGCGTCGCAAACCACATCCGCTGGCCAGGAAGTGGGCGGATCGCAACGACGACGACAGCATGCCTGTGGACGTCGCGCTTGCGACCTCCATGCTGCAGGTCGGCGTGGACGTCTCCCGATTCGGCCTGATGATGGTCATCGGGCAGCCCAAGAACACCGCCGAGTACATCCAGGCCTCCTCTCGAGTCGGACGTGATGCGGCGAGACCCGGTCTGGTCCTCACGTTGTACAACTGGTCGAGGCCTCGCGACCTGGCCCATTTCGAGGACTTCGAGCACTATCACGCCACCTTCTATCGGCAGGTCGAGGCACTGTCGGTGACGCCGTTCACGCGGCGGGCGCTCGATCGCGGCGCCACCGCCGCCTTCGTCGCCGCGGTGCGCCAGGCGGCTGAGGGGTACTCGCGCGAACTCGACGCGCACGACGTCCCACTGGACGGGGAGATCGTCGAGGGCATCACGAGCAGGTTCCTCGATCGGGCGGAAGCCGTCGGGGAGAGCAGGGCTCGCGAGTACCTGCTCGAACGGCTGAAGGTCATCGTCGACCTGTGGACGCTGAAGAAGACCGGCTCCACGCGGCTCGGCTACCGCGAGGGAACCTACAAGAAGCAGCCGCTCGTCGGACTGCTTGAAACGGCCGGTGACGGCAAATGGGGTGACCTCACCGTCGGCCAGTCGATGCGGGAGACGGAGAACGAGATCAACCTGATCCTTCCGGGTGGCGGCCAGATCTTCGCGCCGGCCTACGGAGCTCCGGCCTGGTCGTTCTCCGGGACGGACACAGAACAGGATCCGACGGACATTCCTGAGGGCGACGAACTCGGAGAGGTGGGCAGATAGTTGGCCGGCGACAAATACCGGGTCCGCGCTGGAGCGGTGCGCCCCAGCCACCTGATGTTCACCAGCGGTGTCGGCTCCCTCGTCGACCTGCCGAACTTCTCCGTGCTGGTCTCAGGACTCGATGACTGGCGTTACGACGGTGCCTATGGATGGCAGGCCATCGCCGAGCCGCGACTGCTCGCGGCCATCCAGTCCTTCCCTTTCCGCAAGGGTGACCGGGAGTACCTGAACCTCCGCTCAGTGAAGGAGTTGCGCCCGGCTCCCTGGCTGGCCGGGATCGATCGTGAACCGTCCGGGCCGGCGTCCAAGGTCGGCGTCCCCACAGTGCCCTTCCCCGGATGGATGCGCTGCACGGCGTGCAACATCCTCGCGCCCATCGATTCCAAGGTCTTCGGCTTCGAGAATGACAAGCCGCGCAAACCGCATGAGGCTCGCTTCTTTCATGACAGCTGTGGCCGCAAGCGGAAGGGACGCAAGCCGCTCGCCGTGGCGGCTCGCTTCGTCCTCGCCTGCACCGGCGGCCATCTGGACGACTTCCCTTACGTGGAGTTCGTCCATCACGGGCGGCCGTGCGCCAAGGTCAGCCATCCGACGCTGCAGATGACCGACCGTGGCGGCAACCTCGGAGCCAACGTCGAGGTCCGGTGCACCAACTGCGAGGAGAAGCGCAACATCCGGGCTGCCCTGGGACGTCGAGGGCAGGAACAGCTGCCGCGCTGCCGAGGCCGGCACCCGCACCTGTCCTACTTCGACGAAAACGGCTGCGACAGGCCGCTGCATGTCCTGGTGGTCGGTGCGTCCAACCAGTGGTTCCCGCAGACGCTGGCCGCGCTGGCCGTGCCTCAGACCGGCGCGAAGGCCATCGACACCATGGTGGAGCGGCACTGGGAGGCCATCAAGCCGCTGGTCCTGTCCATGTATCCGTGGGCCAGGGAGAACCTGCCCGCCATGCGTGACCACTTCGCCAAATGGTCCGATCAGGAAGTATGGGAGGCCACGGAGCGCCGCCGCGCGATCGAGGCGGGGGAGGTGGAGAAGAAGCCCCCGGCCTACCCGGACCTGCGCTCTCCGGAGTGGGAGGTGTTCTCCGCCGAGGACCTTCCCGAGCCGAACGACGACTTCGCCGTGCGGCGGCTCGACGAGGTTCCCGGCCGGCTCAAGGAAATCTATGCGGACGTGCTGCAGGTCGAACGGCTGCGCGAGGTCCGCGCGCTGATCGGCTTCACCCGGCTGGACGCTCCTGACCCAGAAGACCCCGATCTGGTCACCCGCGCGCCGCTGAGCAGGTCCAAACCGCTTTGGGTGCCGGCCAGCCAGGTGCGCGGCGAAGGCATCTTCCTGCGGTTGCCGGAAGATCTGCTGCGCGGCTGGGAGGAACGGGTCATCGAGTCCGAGGCCATGAAGGAGCACCTAGAGGCGTACATCCGTTTCCGCAGCTACCGGTACTCCGACCGCATCAAGGGAGGCTTCGACGCCGCGCGTGGCTGGCCAGGGCCGCGCTTCTATGCCCTCCACACGCTTTCCCACCTGCTCATCCGCACGATCGCGCTGCAATGCGGCTACAGCTCGGCGAGCTTGTCGGAGCGCATCTACGCCGGCACCCCCGACGACCCTCGCAGCGGCATCCTCATCTACACCGCCGTTCCCGACTCGGAGGGCACCCTGGGCGGCCTCGTCTCACTCGCCGAGCCTGACCGGCTGGTCGAGCTCACGTCCGGGGCCCTGCATGACGCACGGCACTGCTCATCAGATCCGCTGTGCGCCGAGCGAAGCCCGCAGGCGCCGGCGGACTTCCTGCACGGTGCGGCCTGCCACGTGTGCCTGTTCGTCTCGGAGACGACCTGCGAGCGCGGCAACCGTTACCTGGACCGCCGTTTCGTCGTTCCGCTCGCTGAAGACCCCGATCTGGCACTCTTCGCCGGCCTGCTATGACAGAGAGAGCGAGGGCGGAGAGGACGGTCGCTCGGGCGGCGAGCCGCCTGAGCGCGAGTGACCTGCGCCTGCTCGCCACCCGCATAGAAGAGAACTGGCACCGCGAGGCCATCCTGGCCGCCGTGCCGCGCGCGGGTTTCGCCGAAGTGGCCGCGGAGGTGCTCGACGCCGGCCAGGCAGGTGCCGAGCTGGCCGCTTACCTCCGTGGCCTCGCCGCAGGCCTGGAGGCGCAGGCCGACCGCGTACGGGTGGAGCCCGTGTGGACGGGCCCGCGCACGCTGCCCGTGCCCGTCCGGGCCACCGGCAACGTGCTGACCGAGGTGGTATCCGAGGCTAGGCGGGAGCTCGCCATCATGACGTACTCCGCCAAGCCGTACGAGCCATTGCTGGCCGCACTCGCCGACGCGGTCGATCGCGGGGTGACGGTGACCATCGTCGTCGAGACCTTAGCTGGAGCGGGCTCCGCCATGAACGGTGGTGAGCCGGCCGCCGCCTTCGCCTCGGTCGCCGGGATAGAGCTGTGGCACTGGCCGCTGGGCAAGCGTGACAAGGCCGGAGCCAAGATGCACGCCAAGCTCGCGGTGGCCGACCGGCGGACTCTGCTGGTCTCCAGCGCCAACCTGACGCAGTCGGGAGTCGCGAAGAACATCGAGGCCGGTCTGCTCGTACGAGGTGGCACCGCTCCGCTCCGCGCCGCCGAGCACATCGCAGAGCTGCGCGCGAAGGGCATTCTCGAGCGATTACGGTGAACCACTAAATTGGGTTCCGGACCTAGAAAGAGGGATGTCATGCGGGACGATGCCACGGTGACAGCGGGTGACATCGCCCGGCTGGCGGGTGTCGGCCGTGCGGCCGTCAGCAATTGGCGCCGGAGATTTCAGGACTTCCCTGGGCCCGTCGGCGGGACGTCGTCGAATCCGCTGTTCTCCCTCAACCAGGTCGAGTCCTGGCTCCGCAGCCAGGGCAAGCTGGACGAGCTTCCCTTCGATGAGCGGGTCTGGCAGCAGATTCGGAACTCCGCCGACGACCTTCAACTGCTGTCCGTCGTGAGTGATGTGGCCTGCTCACTGGTCGGAGGAGGCACCGAGCCACCGGCGGATCTGGCCGATGCCGCGAGTCGGCTCGCCGCAGAGCTCGGAACGCCGGAAACGGTCGAGTTCCTCTACCGTCGTTATGTCGAGACCAACTCTCGTCGAGTCCAGGTTCCCTCATCGGAAGTGGCCGCCACGATGGCGGCACTGCTCGAATCACCGGACATGGTGTTCGACCCGCACTGCGGCTTCGGCGGGCTTCTCGTAGCCGCCCTCGACGCGGCCCGCCGGCATGCTGGGCGGGTTTTCGGCCAGGAGCGGGACGCGGCCATGGCGAGACTGGCCGCCGCCCGCCTCTCGGCTCGCGGCGTCAAGGCGGAAATCAGAGCCGGAGACTCCCTTACCGCCGACGCCTTTCCCGACATGGCAGCGGACGCGGCGATCTGCATCCCTCCCTACAGCGAGCGTGGCTGGGGCTACGAAGAGCTCACCAATGACCCCAGATGGCAATACGGCCTGCCACCCCGAGGGGAATCCGAGCTGGCCTGGGTACAGCACTGCCTGGCACGAGTCAGACCCGGAGGCCAAGTCGTCGTGCTGATGCCGCCTGCCGCCGCCACGCGCCGCTCCGGCCGGCGCATCCGTTCGCAGCTGCTCCGCACCGGGGCCCTCCAAGGGATTATCGGGCTTCCCGCGGGCTCCGCTCCACAATCGACGCAACCACCACATCTGTGGCTGCTACGTCGCCCCAGCGACGACGATGCCGTCCCCTCCCAGGTCCTGATGGCCGACTGCGAGTTGGAGGACGTGCTTCCCGCATGGCGGTCCTATCTCGAGCAATCCAAAGGAGCCATGGCGATCATCGACCTCCTCGACGACGAGGTCGATCTCACGCCTTCCCGGTACCTGGTTCGCAAAGTGGCGCCTCTTACGCGGAGCGTCGACGAGTCACGGGCGGAGCTGGCAGCGCTCGCCCGCGAGCTGGCCGATGCCGTGCCGAACGTGCTCCAGGAGCCGCGCGCTCTCACGATGACCACGCTCGGCGAGCTCATCAGAGCCGGCGCGGTCCAACTCGAGCAGACGCCGATGCGCATGGAGATCGAATCCGGCGATGTGCCCTTGCTGACCGCGAAGGACGTCACGCTGGGCCGTGGGCCGACCGGCAAGGGCACGGTCGAGTCCGGCACGATCACCGCTCAGCCAGGTGATGTGGTCATCCCCGCGATCACGAGGGTTGTCCATGCCCGAGTGATCACTGAAGAGGTGACGCTCGGCCCCCACCTGTTCATGATCCGAGTGGATCAGGAGCTGTTCGATCCGCACTTCCTCGCTGGCTTCCTCAGGCTGTCCGCCGAGCGCACGGCGAGCACCATGTCCGGGACCCTTCGCGTAGACGTACGGAGGGCGCAGATTCCCCGGCTACCGCTGGACGAGCAGCGCCGCTACGGAGAAGCCTTCCGGCAACTGGAGGTCTACGAGCGGGCGATCGACGAGACCGCCCGAGTGGGCAGGCAGTTGGCCGCACAGATCCTGGAAGGGCTCACGGGAGGTGCTCTTCAGCCCGTCACTGGCTGAGCGCCAGCATGAGCTGGGCCGCGGTGGGCCGGGCCTGCGGGTTGGGGTCGAAGCAGGCGGCCATCGGCATCTGCAGCGTAGGCGGGAAGATCCTTACGTCCGGTGGACGCGTACAGATCTGGTAGGCGACGGCGGCGAACGTCGGTCCGTCGAAAGCCAGCCGCCCGGTCGCCGCGAAATACATGGTGGACGCCCAGCTGAACACGTCGGACGGTGGGCCGACGAACTGGCCGGACACCTGCTCAGGTGACATGTACGCCGGTGTCCCCTTGATGCCTCCCGATGTCATGGTGACGCGGTCCAGGACGCGGGCGATGCCGAAGTCGATCACTCGCGGGCCGTCGGGGCCCAGCAGCACATTGGCGGGCTTGAAATCCCGATGCACGATCCCGGTGTTGTGAATCCCGCGCAGAGCCGCGGCCGTGGCGATGGCGAGCCGGATCAACGCATGCGTGTCCAACGGCCCGCCTTGACTGATCGAGTCCTGCAGGGAGGGGCCCGGAATGTACTCGCTGACGATGTAGGCGTGATCGCTGGTGATCCCGAAATCCAGGATGGGTGCGGTCGCGAACGGAGGCACTCGCTGGGCGGCGGCGATCTCCCGCCGTAACGCCTCGTGCTCGGCGGGAGCGAAACCGAGCGACGGATGGATGACCTTGACCGCGACCTGCCTACCGGCGGGATCCACACCGAGATACACCGTCGCCTGACCACCCGCACCCAGCCGCCTGACCAGACGATAGGACCCGATGGCATCGGAGACCTGACTCGGTGTCGGCGCCGGTGCCGGACGTCTGCGGAAGACGGACTGCCTCAGCATGAAGGCGTGAAAGGTGCCACCCCACCACGGTCCCAGCGACCAGGACCAGAGCATCAGTTGGTACTGCCAGGACGTGCTCGGCAGCTTGGACATCGGCTCGTTCGTGATGACGAAGATCCCCAGGGCCACCAGGTAGGCCGCCGCCGCGACCCCGTGTTTCCAGCTACGCAGCCGCACCGCGGCTGAGCCGATGACCAAGGAGGTGGTGAACCCGAGCGTGAGGAGTGGTATGACCGCCCAGATGTAGCTGAGCGGAACGGCCGCTCCCGTTGGACCTGCCAGGACGCGCTTCGTTGGCCGCTCAGGTATCGGCGCGTCCGCGGTCGAGGGCGGAGCCCCCCAGGGATTCCATGACGCCATCGAGGGCTCCTGTCCGGTGTCCGAGGGATCGGCTGTCGGGGACGACAAGGCTCTCGCCGGAAAGACTCTGGTCCTGAGCAGGAACCCTTGTAGCGTTCCACCCAACCAGGGGCCCGCGCACCACAGTGCCCAGACGAACTCGTTCCGCCAGTCGCCCGAAGGCCAGTCGCGAATCCCTCTCGTCGCCACGAGCCCCAGAGCCAGACTCAGGTATCCGGCGGCGGTGATGGCGACCAACCGGCTTCTGAGCCGGTAGGCGGCGAACCCGATGCTCAGGGGCGCGAGGAAGCCGACTGACAGGAGTGGAACGATCACCCACACGAAACTCAAGGTGTCGAGCAGCGGAGGCCTGACATGCGTGGGCGCAGGAGGAGCACTGCCGCGATCGTTCTGCCGGACCATAGCGCGAATCCTAAGCAAAACAAAGGTATACATGGCACCTGTGAACGCCGCTGAGATCAGGTAATTTCCTCTTGGACAGCAGAGTTCGATGGAGAGGCGGCCGGATGACCAAGCAGACGATCGGCGGCCGATACGAACTCGACCCTTTGTCGCGTCGCGGCGGCGGCATGGGGGAGGTGTGGTTCGGCTACGACAAACGCTTGGACCGGCCCATCGCCATCAAGTTCATCAGAGTGGACCGTCTACCGGACGGCAAACCGGACAATGAACTCACGAAGCGATTCGTCAGAGAGTCTCGCATCACCGCCCGGCTTGAACACCCAGGTGTTCCCGCAGTGTACGACTGCGGCACGCACCAGGACAATCTCTACCTGGTCATGCAGCAAATTCCCGGCGTATCCGTCCAAACGCTGCTGGATGAGACCGAAATCCCCATCCCCTGGGCTGCGGCCATCGCCGCCCAGGTGTGTTCGGTGCTGGCGGCGGCTCATGCGAACTCCCTGGTCCATCGGGATCTCAAGCCCAGCAACCTGATGTTGACGCCGGAAGGCGCCGTCAAGGTGCTCGACTTCGGGGTCGCTGCGGCCATCTCGCCCACCGCCACCCGCCTGACCCGAACCGGCATGACCGTGGGCACACCCGAATACATGGCGCCCGAACAGGCGATGGCCGGCACGACCAGCCCCCAGGCTGACCTCTACTCCCTGGGCGTCGTGCTGGATGAGATGATCTCCGGCAAGAATCAGTTCGGCGGTCCCACTCCTCTCGCATCCATGCACAATCACATGCGCGAACGACCGCAGCCACTACGCCATCGCAGGACAGGGGTTCCCGAGAAGCTGGAGCAGCTGGTCCTGTGGCTGCTGCAGAAGGAGCCGCGACAGCGGCCCACATCCGCAGCGGACGTCTACGCAAGGCTGCTGGAGTTCTGTGCGGAACTGCCGCCTTTCATCGGTTATGTAGGCACCGGCTCTCCGCATCCGGTGCGCATGTACGCCGGAGTGATAGGCCGCATCGGCACGCAGAACGTAGGGGCACCCGTCGAAACAGCGCCCCTGCCGACATCGCCCCGCCCTGTCGTCGCGGACACCGTCTTCCGGCCGAGTGATATCTCGCTCGCGAGAAAGGACGCCGAAGCGCTCAAGGCGGAGTCGCGCTTCACTCAAGCAGCGGAAGTCCTCAGGAGAGTTGTGCAGCCCGCCGCGCAGACCCTCGGAACCATGGACACTGAAGTACTCGCGCTCCGAATCGAACTGGCGGACGTGCTCTTCCTGGGAGGCAACTACCGGCGAGCCGCGCCCGAGTTCGCCGACCTTGCCACGGACATCGCCCGGGAGGAAGGACCAGCTACCGACCTGGCCTTGCGGTGCAGGATGATGGAGGCTAACTGCCTGGCCATGCTTGGCGACACGCGCCTCGCCCTGTCCAAGCTCCGCGAACTGCTGGCGGATGAGCAGCGATGGGGCATCGACGAGGAACGCACCCTTGAGTTGCGACGTCAGATCGGCCTGCTCGAGCTGGGCGCCGGCGATGCCGTACGGGCAAAGGGTACCTTCGTTCCTCTACTGGCGGATCTTGAACGGCGGTACGGTACCAACCATCCCAGTGCGAGAGCGGTCCGTGAGGTCCTCGAAAGCCTGGAACCCTGATACGGGTCTGATCGTCGGCGACTATCTGGGAGATGAGCGCTGGATATGGCGAGGCTTGGCATCTATCGCGACTTCCTGCGGGACTACGCGCGTTTGGAGCGTTCCGTTCAAGACCGCGTGGACGAGGTCTTCCGCGAGTTCGAGCACGCCACACATGCCGGCCTGCACCTTGAACGCATACAGAAAGCAGCCGACCCGCGCTTCCGCACGATCCGCATCAACCAATACTGGCGCGGAGTAGTGCTGGTCCCCGATACGGGCGACCTCTATCTCCTGTTGAAGGTTCTGGGGCATGACGCGGCCTATCGCTGGGCCGAGCGCCGTCACGCCTCGGTCAACGCGGCGACCGGCCGCATCGAGATCTGGGACACCGCGGCGGTCGAGGCGACGTTGCCACAGCTCACCGAGATGGCGAGCGCGGCACCTCGGCGCCTGTTCGATCACATCGACGACGCGGTCCTCGCGCAGTTCGGCGTGGAGGGGCAGGTCCTCACCTTCGCCCGCGCGCTGACCGACATCATCCAGTTGGAGGCGGCGCAGGGGTTCCTGCCGGAGACACAGTACGACGCCCTTCTCGGGCTGGCGGCGGGCCTGACGCCGGAGGAGGTGTGGCAGGAGATCAGCGGCAGCGTGTCGGCCGAGCGATACGACACCGAGGACCTCGTGGCCGCGATCGAACGTACGCCGGAACGCGTCGTCCTGGTGGCCGGGCCGGATGAGCTGATGGAGGTTTTCCGGCACCCGTTCGCCACGTGGAAAATCTATTTGCATCCTTCGCAGGAACGCGTGGTAAAAGCCGATTACAGCGGATCCGCCCGGGTCACGGGCGGTCCTGGCACCGGGAAGACGGTCGTCGCTCTGCATCGGGCCCACCACCTCGCGTCACTGGGAGCCGGGCCGATCCTGGTGACCACCTTCACCTCGACCCTGTCCGCTTCGCTGGAAGCGGGCCTTCGGTTGCTGGCCGACTCCGACAAAGTGCGTGACGCCATCGAGGTCCGTCACGTGGACCAGTTGTCCTACAGCATCTTTTCGGAGGAACACGGGCGTCCCGCCATCCTGGCTGATCGCGAGGAGAAAGACATCTGGCGCCGCGTGATCCGCAAGCTCGATGTGCCTTTCAGCGTGGCTTTCCTGGCCGAGGAGTGGCGGCACGTCGTTCTCGCGCAGCAGGTGAGCAGCGCCGCGGACTATCTCGCAGCCAAGCGGGCGGGGCGAGGCAGGCGCCTGGGCGCCAGGCAGAAGGCCCAGGTGTGGCAGGCATTATGGGAGTTTCAGGAGGAGCTCAAGCGGCGCCGCGTATGGACGTACGAAACCGTATGCATGGAGGCCACCCGCCTGCTGAGCGCTCGGGAGACGAAGCCGTACCGGCATGTCATCGTCGACGAAGCGCAGGACCTGCATCCAGTGCAGTGGCGGCTGCTACGGGCCGCTGTTGCCCAAGGACCAGATGACATTTTCATAGCAGGTGACAGCCACCAGCGGATCTACGACAACCGAGTCTCCCTGCGGGACGTCGGGATCAATGTGACCGGACGCTCCACCCGCCTCAACGTGAACTACCGGACGACCGCCGAAATCCTGGCGTGGAGCCTCGGCATGATTCGCGGGGAGAAAGTCGACGACATGAACGGCGGGCTCGAGACGGTCGCCGGATACCGGTCTCTGGTGCACGGCATGCCGCCGGAAACGCGCGGTTTCGGCTCGCAACGCAACGAGCTGGATGCCCTGGCCGCCAAGGTCGCCGAATGGCTGGAAGCAGGCGTGGAGCCGGCTGCGATCGGTATCGCGGCGCGCTCCAGCATGCTGGCCGACTCCGCCATCGCGGTGCTGGAGCGCGCCGGCATTCCCGCCAAATCTCTGGCCAAGGCCCGGGAGGACGACGGCGTCGTCCGAGCCGGGACGATGCATCGTATGAAGGGCCTGGAGTTTCGCTGCGTCGCCGTCATCGGCGCCGGCGAACACCAGCTTCCGCCCGCCGGCGCGATCACACCGGCCGCCGAGGACGAGCTGACACACGCGCACGACCTGCAGCGCGAACGCTGTCTGCTCTTCGTCGCCTGCACCAGGGCGAGAGAACGCCTCTATGTGTCATGGCACGGCGCGCCAAGCCCCTTTCTCATCTCACAGGACGGATGATGGCGACTCTCTCGGTGCTGCTCCACCAGATCGACAACGGCACGGTGCTCCTGCCGGAGTTCCAGCGCGGCTACGTTTGGAATCGCGACCAGGTGCGCGGCCTGATGCGATCTCTATACAAGGGATATCCGGTAGGCGGCCTGCTCATCTGGGAGACGGAGCCGGGCCCGGCCTCTGTCCGGGGGGCGGCACCGGACGGCGGCGTGCGGCGGCTCCTGCTCGACGGCCAGCAACGCATCACCTCCCTCTACGGTGTCATGCGTGGGCGCGCGCCGGCCTTCTTCGAAGGTGATGTCTCCGCGTTCACCGGCCTTCGCTTCAACGTCGAGGAGGAGGCGTTCGAGTTCTATGGCCCGGCCAAGATGAAGGATGATGTGCGGTGGGTGGACGTCACCCGCCTGTTCACAGAGGGCCTGGAGCCGTTCATCAAAGACTTCGCCCAGCTTCCGGACAAGTTCGCGATTTATCTCGAGCGCCTCAACCGGCTGAAGAACATCGAGCAGCGCGAATTCCACGAAGAGAAGATCACCGGCCCGGACAAGGACGTCGACGTCGTCGTTGACATCTTCAACCGGGTCAACTCCGGCGGCACGGCGCTGTCCAAAGGTGACCTCGCGCTGGCCAAGATCTGCGCGCAGTGGGCACCCGCCCGCCACGTCATGCGGGAACAGCTCAACAAGTGGTCCGAGGCGGGGTTCACGTTCTCCCTCGATTGGCTGCTGCGGAACACGACCGCGGTGGCGACAGGCCGTGCGGTGTTCACCGCGCTCAACGAGGTGTCGGCGGAGGAGTTCGAGACCGCGCTGAACAAGGCAGTGGGCTATATAGGCAATGTGCTGGACTCTGTCTCCGGCCGACTTGGCCTCGACCACGACCGCGTGCTCATGGGGCGTTACGCCATTCCCGTGATCTCCCGCCTGCTCCACCTCACCTCCGGCGGAACCTTCACCGACAGCTCCCACCGCGACCGCGTGCTCTACTGGTACATCCACACCGCCTTGTGGGGTCGTTTCGCGGGTTCGACGGAGACAGCGCTCGCGCAGGACTACGAGGTCGCCGAGCGGGCCGGCATCGACGGACTGATCACCGCCCTCGAGCGCTGGCGTGGCGGCAATCTCGACATCCAGCCGCATGATTTCGAAGGATCCACCCAGGGCTCACGGTTCTACCCGCTGCTCTACATGCTGACCCGGGTCAAGGGAGCGCGTGACCTCGGCAGCGGTCTAGAGCTGAAAGCCGAGATGCTGGGCAAACTCGCTTCACTGCAGGTTCACCACATCTTCCCGAAGGCGCTGCTCTACCGGGTCGGCTACGACCGCGCCCAGGTGAACGCCATCGCGAACTTCTGCTTCCTCACCCAGGACACTAACCTCAAGATCAACAAGAGGTCGCCGGAGGACTACTTCGCCGAAGCACAGGACAAGCATCCAGGCGTCCTCGCCTCGCAGTGGATTCCGGAGGATCCCGACCTGTGGCGCCCTGAACGCTATCTCGACTTCCTGGCCGCCCGGCGCGAGCTGCTGGCCGAGGCGGCACAGTCCTTCCTGACGGAACTCAGGGACGGTGCTCTGAAGGCTGGTCAGTTGGTGCCCGTCGGTGTCAGCGAGACGCAGGACGATGTCCGCGTGGCTCAGATCAAGGGCATGGTCGAAAGGATGCGGCAGCTTGGTTACGTGGAGCCGGCTCTCGACAGTGAGATAGCGGATCCCGCCGACGGACGCGTTCTGGCCGTGGCCGAGGCCTTCTGGCCTGAGGGGCTCCAGACAGGTCAAGGTAAGCCGGTCGTTCTGGAACTCGACCCCGAGACCTCGGACGTCGCTCGTCTGGAGGAGCTTGGGTTCATCGTCTTTACCTCCGTGGACGCGCTCCTCGGCTACGCCGAGCGGCTCAATAGGACCCGGGCAGGGGAGAGCGATGTCGAGCAGCCCGCAGAGCCTTCAGAGGAGGCGCCTTCGGAGTTCGATCAGGCCATGCGCTCCATCTATGACAGGGCCAGAAGCGAGGCCAACTATCACGCGAGCTACTTCCTGAGCATGCTGGCTGAGCACGGCAGCCTTGCGACGGCTCGCAAGCTGCTCAACACGCCAGCGGTTTCCGACGGGTTCGCGGCCCTCTGGGAACGGGGCAGGCTGGATCTTACCGTCGAGGCTCTGGTCGTACAGCCCCAGTTCGCGAGCCTGTTCAGCCCTGCCGAGGTTGAGATCGCCAGCCGCCGCCTCGGCCAGTTCGGGTATTCCTGATGTCAGGGTCAGTCGTCCGCCCTCAATCGCACTTCACCCTATGAGCCGAGGAGAGTGTCACTGCTGTAGATCATCAAAGGATGTTCCAGGCCATCCCGTGAGCGCCCTGGCGGAGATTGCGGACGCGCCTGATGACTTCGGCAGCTTTCTCGGATGCGTGGATCGACTTCCGGGCGTTTGTAGTGATCATTCGTAGTTCGCGAAGATCGCGCAGGACACGGTAGCCGCTCCATGCGGCGACATCGAAGCCGTACGCCTGAGCGAAGTCGTTGTAGGAGGACTGGCCGTAGCCGAAGCGTCGGCAGTGAACTTCGATTGTGATCAGGTCCCATTCGGGCTGGCCGATGGAGGCGCTGTCCCAGTCGCACAGGACAACCCCTTCCACTCTGTGCAGGGCGTTTCGATGGTGAGGGTCGCCCTGGATGATCGCGTTGGGGTCGAGGGCGTATTGGACGTTTGCCAATTCAGCCTCCAGCTGATCGACGCGCTCTTGTAGGAAGCGGAGATCTGGTTCGGGGAGGAGAGTGGTTGCACGGAGGGAGCGCCGGATGGCTTGAATGGCGTCGGATTGGGGCAGTGAAACAGGCGGGTTGTCGAGGCTGTGGAGACGGCTTAAGGGCTTGGCCAGCGTCTCGGTAGGGACCGGTTCGGGTGGCTGGGGGAGGTAATCCCACAGGGTGATGGCGTGGCCGTCTACGAGCAGGGGCTGGATTTCGGGCCTGTATAGGGGGACGGTGGGGAAGCCCAGTTTCATGAGCCAGCTGACGAAGCGTACTGTCCGCTCGACCTCCGCTGGTTCGGTCCCCACGCGGGCGATTTTCACGATGACTGGTGCGGTCTGTAGCCGGATGACGGCGTTGGTTTGGCCTCGAAGAACCACGGCGCCGTCAGCACGCAATCCCGCTGCGTCGCAAGCGCGTCGGAGAAGGTCGGACAGCTGGGCTTCGGTGAAGCCGCCGTGGACGGGGACACCATTCATGCTTGTCAGACTCACATCTGCGCCGGGGGCAGCGCCAGCACTTCGTTCAACTCCCGTGCCGGTCGGGCAGCGCGCAGGCGTGCTGGGATGGCGACTATGACGTCACGGGCGCGAACGTCCAGGATGCGGGTTCGGTGTCCGGCGGGCACGCTGAGATAGGCGCTGATAGCCAGTTGACAGGCTTCGTCGAGAGAGTGCCCTTGGGCGAAGCAGATTGCTTCCTCGATACGTAGCAGGGCAGGGTCTATGCAGGGGTTGTCGCCGTAGAGCTCGAGTGCGCGCTGCTGGGCAGCACGGGCCTTGGCGTGCTGCCCCAGGTTGGTAAAGACGCCGCTCATGTAGAGGAGAAGACGGCGCTCGGGGAAACCGAAGGCATCGTAGTCGTCCTGACCTCCCGGTACGGTCCGGCTGAAGAGGTCTTGCGCTTTGTGCAGGGCGTGCAGGGCTGCGGTCGTGGTGCCGATGCGGGCCTGTGCCCTGGCCTCGGCCACCGCGGCGAAGGCCGCTGTGATGGTCGGTGCTCGGCCGGCGCTGAGCTCGCTCGCCTCCTTCGCCAGATCGACGGCGGCCTCGATGGGTCCGTAGTAGTAGGGCAGCATTGCCGCTTGAGCTCGTACGCGGGAACGTAGCAGGCGGTTGCCGCTGTCGTCGGCGGCGGCGCGGGCGGTGCCGTACCACGCGTGTGCCTCCGGTATCTCGCCCAGTTTCATCAACGAGTCTCCGATGAGCGTGGCCAGCATCGCCGTCATCTCTGACAGGCGAGCCTGCGTGGTGGCAGGCTGCCTGTCGCGGGCCACAACCTGTACCTCGCGGAGCTCGGTCAGCAGGCGAGGGATCATCGTCTGCGGAGGCGTGACGATGTACTGCTCCCGTAGCCACTTCAACCGCTCATTGAGGAGGTCGAGCTGGACCTTGGTCACGCTGCCCGAGGCGAGCGTGCGGTCGATCATCTGCCGGGTGGAAGCTAGCAGCTCTCCGGAGATGCTGTTCGTTCCCAGTCGGCCAGGAGGCATGTCCAGCTTCGAGATCGAGGGCGGAGCCGATCTTGCGCGCTGGGGGTGCGCAGGGACGTCCTCGCTAGTGGCATAGCCGAGGTCGGCGGCGTCAGCTGAGTAGAGCCGGCACAGGAGGTCGACGGTTCTCGGCAGGGGTACACGGCCTTTCCGGGTTTCCCACTGACCCCACTGCTGGATGTCCGTCTTCGGTGGTTCAACCGCCAAGTCCTCGCAGAGGGCTTGCAGGTGGGTGACCGCGTCCGCGAGGGTCCAGCCGCGGGCCAAGCGTTGCGCGCGCAAGCGGCTCACCTGACAGCATGCGACTATCTCGTCCACCGTTCGGGAGAGGTCCCATCCAAATTGTTGGGCCCTCTGCCGCCATCGGGCGGCACACGACCGTT
Source organism: Nonomuraea sp. NPDC049421 (assembly GCF_040677005.1). Taxonomy (NCBI): domain Bacteria; kingdom Bacillati; phylum Actinomycetota; class Actinomycetes; order Streptosporangiales; family Streptosporangiaceae; genus Nonomuraea; species Nonomuraea sp. NPDC049421. Next base: position 14,393 of record NZ_JBFAQA010000011.1, on the reverse strand, counting down.
TATGCGCCATGTCCAGCCTCCGTCCGCTTGCTGGGCTGATCCAGCGTAAGCAGTCCATCACGCTTAGTTAGGTCGCTGGCTACGTCTACCCCGTTCTAGTGACTGAAGTAGTGACGGCTGGAGTCATAGGGGCACGGCAAAGCGGCCGTCACCATTGCCGGGACCCACGCCGGGAGCAATCCTCGGAGACTCACAAACGCGCTGCTCTCATCACCGATCAAGGGACTCACATGACGATCTTCGGTTCCCGGCTGGTCATCCAAGCCTTTGCGACTCGAGGATGTGGTGCCCATTCGCTGATTCTGGCGCGGTGCCCATTCCGAGCATCGAGCAGACACGTTTGTGCGGGCGGGCCACCGGAGGTCAATTCCATGGCCTTCGCTGTGCTCGCCGATCCGCAGGCATCTCCATAGCCGCTTGGGCTGTCTGACGGCGTGGCCGGTGGCTTCCTGTCATCGGTTCGTCCAGCGTGAACCCACTCTCGTAGACGAGCACCGACTGCGCCCCTCGCCATTCAGCAAGATCCAGAAAAGAGGAACGAATCGTGATCGACGAAATCGTGAAGCAGGCTCGGGCTGCGGAGCTTAGGGACAAACTCGCAGACGAGCTGATCGCGGCGAGATACATCAGGTCCGAGCCGGTGGAGGAGGCGGTCCGTACGGTGCCGCGGCACGCGTTCGTTCCGGCCGATACGCCGCTGGAAGTCACCTACGACGTCGACAGCGCCATAGTGACCAAGAGGGACGAGCGCGGCGTCGCCATCTCCTCGGTGAGCGCGACCTTCGTCCAGGTGGCGATGATCGAGCAGGCCGAGGTGCGGCCGGGGATGAGCGTGCTGGAGTTCGGCTCCGGGGGTTACAACGCGGCCCTGCTGGCTGAGGTCGTCGGACCGGGCGGCCAGGTGGTCAGCGTGGACATCGATCCTGAGGTGACCGAGCGCGCGACGGAACTGCTCGAAGCCGCGGGGTACGCCGATCGGGTCACCGTGATCACGGCTGACGCGCACAACGAGCTACCGGGGCATGGGCCGATCGACGCGATCATCGTGACCGTCGGCGCGTGGGACGTCGCTCCGGCCTGGCTGAGCCAGCTGAAGGCAGACGGAAGGCTCGTGCTGCCGTTGCGCATGAACGGTGTCAGCCGATCCATAGCGTTCCGGCGCGAGGGCGACCATCTGGTCAGCACCTCTGCGGTGGTGTGTGGGTTCGTTCCGATGCAGGGGACGGGGGAGCACGCCGATCGGGAGTTTCGGCTGCCGGATCCGCAGGGGCACGTGATCACGCTTCGGTTCGACGCCGGAGCGCCTGACGACCCGAGCGCGTTGGACGGTGTCCTCGCCGGCGAACGCACTGAGGTGTGGTCCGGCGTGACGATCGGGAACGGGGTGTCCTTCGCCGACCTGCACCTTTGGCTCGCGGGATTCCTGCCCGGCTTCTGCAGGATGGCCGTCGACGAGGGGACGGAGCTCGCTCAGGAGCGCAAGACCTGGTTCCCGTTCGCCGTGGTGCGCGGTGACTCCTTCGCCTACCTGTCGGTGAGGCCGCTGCCGCAGGGGAAGGGGGTCGAGTTCGGAGCTCGTGCCTACGGTCCGCACGGTGGCCAGCCGGCGAACGCGCTGGTCGACCAGATTCGGGCGTGGGACGCGCGAGCCAGGGACCGGTCTGAGCCCACGTTCGCCTACTGGCCGACCGGCACCTCACCCACCCATATCCCCGAGAACGTGGCCGTCCTGCGCAAGGCCCACGGCCTTCTCACGATCTCCTGGCCTGCGGCTGAGTGACCGCGTACGGCCAGGCCGTCCACACCGAACCCAACCAAGGAGTACGTATCCCATGTCACCACTGCTGGCCCTTGACGCCGCCGACGTGTCCACGGATGTCGTGGCTGACGAGGAGTTCGAGCTGGACATGCGCGTCGTCGAGGCGACGACGTCGCTGGTCGTCATGATGTGCGACACCAGCGACGGGTGCGGCAACACCTGCAGCACCAGCGCATGCAGCACCAGCTCCAACGACCCTTCCTGATCGCCCTCGCGGTCGCCGGCGCCCCAGACCCTTGTGGGCGCTGGCGGCCCAGCTCGTAACCGACGAAGGAAGAAGTACGGTGACCGTCCTCCCGCGGTATGAACACACCGGCCTGGTGATGGTGCGCGCGAGCACCGATCCAGGCGACCTTGACCTGTCGACAGACCTCGACCTCTCGAATGAGTCGGCGATTCAGCACGAGGGCCGACCTTGGCTGGCGAAGATTTGGGCGCGTGGCGATGTACGCGAGGCTGTTCGAGTGGCGAGTCCTGCCCTCGCGAGCCGTATCGACCGGATGCTCAACTCCGAGCACCCGGCCACTACGGACCTGCGCAGGGCCATCCTCGCCACCACCTCATACCTTCTGCGCTGGCAGCGACGCACAACCCCGTTCGGGCTGTTCGCCGGGGTTGCTACGGCCACGATCGGTCCTGCCAAGGCAAGCCTTGGAACGTGCCATATAACGCGAGCCCGAGTGGACGCCGAATGGCTCATAACCCTGATCGACCAGCTCGAACAGCATCCCGGCCTGCGACCCCGCCTGATAATGGTCACCGACAACTGCGGCATCGTCCGCGACGGCCGCTTCATCGTCGCTGCTCGCGCGGAGGTCGGAGCGAGGACTCCCGGGCCTCTTCGTGAGGCGTCCGTACGCTTGACTCGGCCTGTACGGCGGGCGCTGATGGCAGCCGCTCACCCAAAGCGCTTTGACGAACTGACCAGTGACCTGGTCCGGCGCTTTCCCGCGACATCGCCAGACAAGATCCATGCCTTGCTGAACGCTCTGGTCGATCAGCGGGTTCTCATCACCAGCTTGCGCCCGCCGACGACCGCAGCCGATCCCTTGCGATACCTGATCGAGACTTTGCTCGCTGCGAGCTGTTCAGACCTGCCGGACATCGCGGAGCTGCTACGCCGACTCGAAAGCATCGGGCAACTGTTGACCCGCCATGACGCTCTCACAGACCCGACCGAAGCTGCCATCGTCCGCGACGAAGCCTGCAAGCGGATGAGCGCACTCAGCCCGGAAGCCAGCCTTGCCACTGATGTACGGCTCGACGCGACGATCGCCATCCCCGAAGTCGTGCTCAAGGAGGCAGAGCTCGCCGCCACCGCACTGCTACGCCTGTGCACCGAGCCCTTCGGCCGGACGGCATGGATGGACTACCACGCCCGGTTCCTCGCAAGGTACGGCCGCGGCGCCCTCGTACCCGTACGAGAGCTGGTGGACGACTCCGCTCTCGGCTATCCCTCCGGCTACCTCGGCGCACCCCGCGCGAGGCCCACATGGCGCACGCTGACCGAACGAGACGCGGCCCTCCTCTCGCTCATTCAGGAAACGACGCTTTCCCGATGTGAGGAGATCACGCTGACGGAGGCGCAGCTTGAGGCGTTGACCGTGGGTGACCACACCACCGTCGTACCGCCGCGGCGGGTGGAGCTGGGCGTGACCCTGCACGCCGAGTCCTCCGAGATGATCGATCGCGGCGACTTCGAGCTTTGGATCACGGCCGCACCCCGCGCTCACACGAGCATGGCGGGGCGCTTCGCCTACCTGCTCGATGACGACGACCGAGCCCGACTCGCCGCCGGGTACCAGCACGCAGGGGAAGACGCGGTGGTGGTCCAGCTGTCCTTCCCACCTCGGCGCCCGCACAACGAGAACGTCGTACGCGTTCCACAGCTTCTCCAAGACACCCTCCACCTGGGTGAGCACGCCGAACGCGGAATGATCGATCTTGACGACCTGGCGGTCACCGCCGATGCCGCGCAGATGTACCTGGTGCAGCGCTCCACCGGCCGGCGTGTGTTCACCCAGGTGCCGCACGCGCTGGACACCGTCGTTCAAAGTCCGCCGCTGGCCCGATTCCTCGCCGAGGTCGCCGAAGCCCGCAGCGCGGTCTTCACGCCATTCACCCTGGGCGCCGCTCGGACCTTGCCGTACGTCCCGCGCATCCGTTACCGGCGCACCATCCTGTCCCCGGCGCGCTGGCTTCTCACTGCCGCAGACCTACCTGGTCAATGGGAGGAGGGACTTCGCGCATGGCGAGCACGGTGGCAAGTACCGGCGCGAGTAGTGCTGTGCCACGGAGAGCTGCGCCTGCCCCTCAACCTCGATCAGCAGCTGGATCGCGCCGTGCTCCGTGTTCACCTGCACCGCGCGGAACGGATCGAGCTGTGTGAGGACAGCCCGCCCAAGGGCCAGAACTGGATAGGGCGTCCGGCCGAACTGTTGATCCCCATGACGGCCATCCAGCCGCCCCTATCGAAGCTTCCTGCTACCGCATCACCAGGAGCTGTGGACCGGCCGGGTGCCTCCGAGGTCGTACGTGCCCATCTGATCGGCAACCCCGTACGGTTCGACGCCATCCTGACCCGACACCTACCGGCCTTCATTGACGAACTCGGCGACGTCGTTCTCCGCTGGTGGGTGAGCCGGCACCGCGACATGATCCGTCTCGACACGGACCAGCACCTTGCACTCTTCATACGCCTGACCGACCGCCGCCAGTTCGGAAAGGTCGCCGAGTGCCTGGCGGCGTTCGCCGAGAGACTTCAAGTAGGGGGCCTGCTCGCGCACCTCACCTTGACCACTCACTACGAGCAGCCTGGCAGGTACGGGGAAGGCGCGGCGCTGCAGGTCGCCGAGCAGGTCTCGGCCGCGGACACCTTGGCCGCGATCGCGCAGATAACGGCAGTCGAGCGTTCGCACCTGCCCGGTCAAGCGCTGGCCGCAGCATCGATGACTCACCTCGCGGCGGCGTTCGCACCAGACCCCCTCACCGGATGCCGATGGCTGGTCAGGTGCCTGGAACGGACAACGGGCCAGCTCGACCGCGTTCTACGGGATCACGCACTCCGCTGCGGCGATCTCGCCCAGGTCGGTGCCCTGCCAGCGGGGGATGCCGTCGTCTCCGCTTGGCGCGCACGCGATGACGCTCTCCGCACGTACCACCGCATGCTCGTCGAGCAACGCGACCCGGAGACAGTGCTGCGCGCCCTCCTGCACGAGCACCACGTACGAGCACTGGGCGTCGATCCAGCCTTCGAGAAGGTGACCGGGCGCCTGGCTCGCGCGGTCGCGCTGCGCCGTCTGGCCCTGGCAGGTGCCCTGTGAGTTCGGAGATGTTGACCGCGGATGAGATGACCGCCCAGTCGCTCTCGCGAGGAGCAGCCGGGATCGCGCTGCTGCACATCGAGCGAGCGCTGTCCGGAACGGAGGAGTGGCGGAACATCTACGCCCACATCCGCCAGGCCGCTGCCGGAAGGGTCGTCGCCGCTGAGCACGCCAGCCTCTACTACGGCGCACCCGCCATCGCGTTCGTCCTGCACGCCGCAAGCGCTGACGGGGAACATCGTTACCCCTCGACAGCGGCCAAGCTGGACGAACTCGTGCTCGGCATCGCCCGCCGTCGCCTGGCCACCGCCACAGCGCGAATGGATGGGGGAGCGCCGGCGACGTTCCACGAGTACGACCTCTTCTCCGGACTGATCGGCATCGCGGCACTGCTGCTGAACCGCATGCCGCGCAGTGACGTCCTGGCCCAGATCCTTCGGTACTTGGTCCGGTTGACCCGTCCCCGCGTCGAGGATGGGCTGGAGATTCCCGGCTGGTGGGTGCCGCACGACCCGGACCCGCTCCTGCCTACTCCCGGCGGGCACGCCAACCTGGGGATGGCGCACGGTGCCGCAGGGCTGCTCGCCGTACTGGCCCTGGCCGCCCGCCGTGGATGCGTCGTGCTCGGGCAGCGCGAGGCGATCACCTTCCTGATGCTGTGGTTCGACCGCTGGCGGCAGTTCTCGGGGGATGGCCCCTGGTGGCCGCAGTGGCTAACCCAAGAGGATCTGCGGAGCGGACGGCCCGCCCAGTCCGGTCCAGGCCGCCCGTCGTGGTGCTACGGCACGCCCGGCATCACCCGAGCCCTTCAGCTCGGCGCTATAGCCCTCGGCGACCAAGAGCGACAGCGCACAGCCGAGGAAGACATGGCAGCGTGCCTGACCGCTGGACAGCTCGCTCGGCTGAGTGAGGCGGGGCTGTGCCACGGCCTGGCCGGCGTGTACCAGACGGCCTCCAGAGCCGCCCAGGACGCTGACAGTGAAGCCGTCACAGCGTGCCTCCCCGAGCTGGCATCGCTCCTCAGGAAGCAGGCCGCGGCCCTCCATGTCGAGGGCGCCGGTCTGCTGACGGGCGAGGCAGGCGTTCGGCTGGCGATGGAGACCACACACACGCCTCCCCGATCGGGATGGGACTCATGCCTGCTGATCACCTGACCACTGCTTCGCCGGCGAAGATCGCCGCCGCCGTCCTCGTCGTACTCTCCGGGGCGGACCTGGAGAGCACCGCGACGGAGACGAGGATGTCCCCTGTCGAGCTGGCTGATGCCGTTCAGCTGTTCCAAGCGGCCGGTCTCACCGCCTTGGAACAGCGGAGCGAGTGGTACCAGCTCGCGATCGAGTTCGCAGAGGAACGTACGGCCGAATCGGCTGGAGCGATGTACCTGGGACTCCGGTTGGACCGTCTACAGGACCAGGGCGTCGTGCAGGGTTGGTGGTTCCTGCGCAAGCCGCCGGGCTGGCGGCTCCGGGTGCACACAACGGACCGCACTGCTGTCGATAGAGCACTCCGCGAGCTTGTTGAAGAGCGCGTCATCGCTCGTTGGTGGTCCACCATCTACGAGCCGGAGACCTTTGCCTTCGGTGGTCCAGAGGGGACCGACATCGCCCACCAACTGTTCTGCGCCGACAGCCATGGCGTGCTTGCCTACGCCCGCCAAAAGGCCGCCGACCAAGGACGACGAGAACTCTCACTCCTGCTGATCAATGCCCTGCTCCGTGAAGCGGGACTGGACTGGTTCGAGCGCGGCGACGTCTTCGGCCGGGTGGCCGCGATCCGTCCGGCGCCGCCTGGCAACCAGACCTCAGCGGTGGAGAAGCTGGCGCTCAACGTACGCACTCTTCTGCTGGTGCCCAGGCAGGCCGACCGCAGGTTGCTCGCGGACACCGTGGCGTTCGCCGAACCCTGGCTCGCCGCATACGAGACAGCCGGCCAGCGGCTTGGTGACGAGGCCGCCCGAGGACGCCTTGATCGAGGGCTCCGAGCCGTACTCACCCACGTACTGATTTTCCACTGGAACCGCTTCGGCCTGTCGGCCACGACCCAGGGCGTCCTCGCCCACGCGGCGAAGGCCGCCTTCCTGCCTCGGAGCTGAGCATTGGACCTCACCACACTGCACAACGCCGTGCGCCGCTTCCCCCTCGTCGGCCGCCCGCGCCCGGCCTGCCCCTCACTCCAGGAGAGGGTGCGGGAGATAGCGGGAATCGCCGAGACCGCGTGGCACCAGGGCGACAACGGTCTGCACGAGGCGGCCCACGCCCTGAACAAGGCCGCCCTGGTTGCCAGCGATTGCGGCCTGAGCGACCTTGCCCATGAGCTCTGCTGGCAGCACATCAACGTCTACCGGCAGGCCGGCGAACCCCTCACCGTGCTGCAGGCCCGGTACATGCTCGAACCAGTACTCAACCTCGCACGGTTGCAGATCCGCGCGGAGAACGGCGACAAGGCCCTGCGGCTCCTCGCTGCCGTCTACCAGGCGGCGACCACATGCACCGACCTCGTCGTTGAGAGGCAGACCCTCCCCACAGCCGCCCTGGAAGGGACGCGACACGAGCGTCACAAGCTCCGCGAGTGGGCGTGGCTCCAATACCTGGCGGAAGGAATCCGCGTGCTGGCCATGGCCGGGCGTTGGGACGAGGCGGTCGCACATGCCAAGGCCCACAACGGCATCGGGGTCCATCTGATGGAGGGGCGGCAAGCCGAGATCATCGCGCACTGCCTGCACAGTGCACCCAGAGCGGCCCGGCACGTCCTGGAGGAGTGCAACCTGACCGAGCCATGGGAACGACAGGTCGCAACCTGCCTGAACGTGATGTCCGCAGGCAGCACGCTCAACCGGGACGGCCAGGCGATGGCGGAGCACTTCCTCGGCAGCGAGCCGATGCCGGGTTACGCGGTCTACCGCGCCCGCTACGGGCTGACCGTGGCCACCTTGGCCGGCGCCTTCGACCCGCATATTGCAGACCATGTCCTAACCCAGGTAGCGACCGAGGCACTCACATCGAGAGACGGGTACGCCGCTCGCGACGTTCTGCGCCACCACCCCATGACACAGCTGGCCAGTGCCCACCGTCGTGGACTCACCAAGTTGGTTACCTCGGCCGGCCTCGGCAGCGGCAGCCTTGCCGCTCCGCTGCTCGACTCGATCACCGCCTCGGTCAAGCTCGCCCAGGAAGCGCTGGCCGCCGCGCTATCGACGAGGCATCGCACAGCTTCCTGAGCAGTCCCGCAACCGGGGGACAACTTGACCCCTGCCATGAAGTCGAGCGCCCATTGGGCCATCGCGTCCGCGCGGGTGCGGATCGCCACCGACAACCAGGAGGAACACCGCGAATGATCGAAACCATGCATACGCCCGAACGATGGGAATGGATGCGCTCGTCCGACCGGATGGACTGGCGAGGCGTGTTCCCCGGCGAACGCGATCAGATAAGCCGCGTACGCCGCATGGTCGAGGCACTGTTCGAGGGGACAGGCCGCGAGGGCGACGCCGGACTCATCGTCTCCGAACTCACCACGAACGCCCTGCTGCACACCCGCTCCGGCCGCGCCGGAGGCTGGTTCGGGGTGGAGATGCACCTCCCGGAGAAGGGCCCGGCCTACCTCGGGGTCTGTGATCTCGGAGGAGCAGGCAGGCCGCTGCTCGACCGCCGCCCAGCAAACGGGAAGCTGACGGTGGGCGGGTTCGGGCTCGCGATCGTCAGAGACCTCGTCGTGCAGCTCTCCCAGATCGGCAGCCCGGCGACCGGACACACAGTGTGGGTCCACCTCGACATCGACGCTCGAACGGCGGCCGTAGCGAAATGAAGAAGGTCGGCCTGCTGCTATCAGGCCGACCTTTTCGCGCGTATAGATTTATACGTTCGGGAGAAGAACGTTAGTGCTAAGAGGCGAAGGCCGTCCACATGAAGCTGCACCATGGCGCGGTGACAGTGCGCAACTGTTTCGTAATGGCGTGTGACTGGGCCTTCGCCCACGAGAGCGGCGACTAGATAGGCGGCTAAAAACCTGCAGTACAGCGGTATCCGCGAACGTCGTCGACAGGGTCAGTCACGAAGTAGAGGGCAGTCGTTTCATCAGCTTGTATGCCGTGTCTTGCAAGCGAGAAGCAAGCCTGCCGCGACCGGTCGGCGTAGCCTCGTTCAACTCGCGGCTGCCGCCAAGGAGGCAAGGTCCCGCAGGTCAAAGGTTGCGACCGTCGGGCGTATATCTCCGGTACAGGGTGAGTGCCGGTTCGTACGCTGCAAGCACCCAAGTCGCTGCCGAGTGATCACTAGTAGCGAGGTGGCAGCTGTTGCCACCAGGTCGAGCCTACGCCTCTTCGCTGTCCTCTTGTACGGCCATCGGCGACTTCACACGTAGTATTCGACAATTCCGATTACCAATTCGAGCACCCTTTTTGACCATGTACATCGTCCCTGCGCGGATAGGTGTTACGGCTTTGAGGGGGTCATGTGGCGTGAGTTTTCTCATATTGCCGGGTGATCTTGATCAAAGGTAAAGCTTGTTTGCTGTTTCCTACTCACACCAGATTGAAGGTGTCAGTGAACAAGTTAGTCAGCACGCGAAAGCGCGGCCGACCGGCTACCCGGCAGGTAGCGATGGCGACGGTGCTCACGGTGGCAGCATCGCTGCTGGTCGCAGGCGCGAATGGTGCCGCTCAGGCGGAGCCGGAACCCACCGAGGCCTCCGCGAGGCCCTCCGTAACCACCTTCCCCCAACCTGAGGACCCGGACGCGCCCTTACGCGCGGCCGTCGAGGAGGCCATCAAGCAGAACAAGCCGGTACTACATCGGTAGATCTTTAAGTCGTTCACCAGCGTGACTGTGGGTGTATCGGCGATGGTCTGCGAGTGACCTTGTGCCTCACCTACGATCTCGTCGTGTCCTGGGATACCGAGCTCACGGCGGTGACCTCGCGGATCGCTGATCGCTTGTTCAAGCGGCCCGAGCCGAAGACGACCTTCGCAGACCTGGTCCGCGGGCTGCTGGCCGATGTGCCGCGCAAGAACTCCTGGCAACTGGCCGACCATGTCGGGCATCCGACCGCCAACCCGATCGAGTGGCTGCTGTCACGGGCCAAGTGGGACGCCGACGCGCTCCGCGATGACGTGCGCGCCTACGTCGTGGAGCATCTGGGCAGCACGGACGGGGTACTGATCGCCGATGACACGCAGGCGATCAAGAAGGGTGACCGGTCGGTCGGGGTGGCCCGCCAGTACTGCGGGCTGACCGGCCAGGTCGAGAACTGCCAGGTGATGCCGATGCTCACCTACGCCTCCGCGGTCGGGCACGCGTTCATCAACCGGCGGCTCTACCTGCCCGAGGACTGGGCCGGTGACGCCGAGCGGCGGCGGGTGGCGGGCGTGCCGGAGCGGGTGGCGTTCGCGACCAAGCCTCAGCTGGTGATCGACATGCTGCAGGAGGAACAGCGGGTGGGCACGCCGTTTCGCTATCTGGCCGCCGACTGTGGCTACGGCCGTGATCCTCATCTGCGCGCCTACTGCCACACCCATCGGATCGGCTATGTGATGGCCGTGCCGGTGGATCTGCCGCTGGTGACCGCCCGGGGCGGCGAGGAGCCGGCCGGGCATGTGCTGGACCGGCTGCTGGCCCAGGCCGTCCCGGGTTTGTGGGAGCGTCGCTCCTGTGGCCAGGGCACCAAGGGCACACGCGCCTACGAGTGGGCGACGGTCGCGGTGAGTCCGGCGGGGCAGTGCCCGGCTGACGGCCATACGCATACGCTGCTGGTCCGCCGCGGCGTCAGAGATCCCGACGACGTCGAGTTCTTTTTGGCCCATGCCCTGGCCGGCACGCCCGTCACCGAGCTGATCACCGTCGCCGGGCTGCGCTGGAAGATCGAGGAGAACAACGAGACCGGCAAGGACCTGCTCGGCCTGACGGAGTACCAGGTCCGCAAGTGGGACGGCTGGCACCGCCATGTGACAACGGCCATGCTCGCCTTGGCTTTTCTTGCCGTCAGCCGCGCGCGCCTGGACGGCCAGAGCGCTCCCGAGCCGGTGCCACCCGCCGCTGATCAGGGAAAAGGCCTGCAACATCAGGAGAGTCACAGCTGAGTGCGGGCCGGTTGATCCGGCCGTCCCTGGCTGAGATCCGCCGTGTCTTCGCCCGCCTCGTCGTGCCGGCCGCCAGCGCCGTCGAGCATGTCCTGGCCTGGTCCAGATTCCGGCAAGCCCACCAGACCCGCGCTGTTATCAGCCACTACCGCCGACGAGGCGACCCGTTACCACGCGATCTACGGATGTAGTACCGGTGCCGGTGGAGGCGGTCTTCACCGAGACATCGCGCACGTGGGCGTACCCGGATGGGCATTTGTCCACCCAGTCCTACACTGGTCCGGCGCAGATGCGGCAGGACGACGGCTCCTGGGCGTGGATCGATACAACTCTGGTCGAGGAGAACGGCGTCCTCAAGCCTCGTCTGGCCAAGTCCCACCTGCGATTATCAGCCGGCGGCACTGATCCCTTCGCCACTATGCGGATCGGGCGTACCGACAGCTTCGGCTTGTCCTGGCCCACCCCTCTTCCCAAGCCGCAGATCAAGGGCAACGTCGCCACCTACGTAGGGGCCGCCGGCCCGTCCGCGGACCTGGTGGTCACCGCACTGCCCACTGGGTTCCGGCACGACGTGGTGCTCCGTGAGCGGCCCACTGGTCCGGTCGAGTACCGGCTGCCGGTGCACGCTCCGAGCCTAAAGCTCAAAGAGACCAAGTCCGGCATGCTCACGCTGACCGGCGCCAAGGGCAAGAAGGTGGCGTCCGCGCCTGCCCCGCGCATGTGGGATGCCACTGCCGCCCAGGCCACCCCGAACACTGACGCCAAAAACCGAGGCCGGCAGGCCAAGGTCGAGGCCGAAGTGCAAACTGACAACGGCGCCACCGTTCTGGTGCTCAAGCCCGACCCGAAGTGGCTGGCCGATCCGGCCACTCAGTACCCGGTGACGGTAGACCCCACCACCACCCTTGGGGTCACCCAGGAAATCGGCATCATGTCTCCCAATGGGCAGACCGGAACGCCGGGAAGGGTCGAGCGCTACTCCTACACAGGCGAGGAAACCCTCATCCGGACCTTGATGGAATTCGACACGGAGGCGATCAAGGGTAAGCAGGTGGTCAGGGCCACCATGCAGCTGACGCTGCGGGAAGAGGCCCTGTGCGATGAGTTCCAGGGCGTCGCCGCTCGACGGATCACCTCCTCCTGGGAGGCCGACGACACCTGGTGGGACAACCAGCCCGACACCACCAACGAAGGGCGAGCCCTGGTCAACCCCTGCGCGCTGCCGCGATCTGAGGGGTCGGTGTGGAGCTGGGACCTCACCGCCATGGCCCGGCTGTGGGCTGGGGACACACCCAACCACGGCGTGATGCTCAGCCTCAGCCAAGAGCTGCCCATGGACCTCTACACGTCCGAGGGTTACAGCTTCTGGCCGCAGTTCTGGGGTCAGAACGTCCCCAAGCTCAGCGTGGACTGGGTGCTGCCTCCCGCGATCCCCACTGTTACCGCCGAGTCGATCGACTCCATGGACGGCAACGACGCCATCGCTCGCAGTACCAATGTCAAGGTCACCTACAAGTCCAGCGTGGCCGAGGTGACACCGCTGGACTACACCGTGACCGTCAACGACTCCACCATGGCACCGCCCGCTCAGGAGCTACCGACCGGCGAGGCCGCGTACTGGAAGCTTGATGAGGCATCCGGAGCCACGCTCACCGATGCCTCTGGCAACAATCGCGCCGCCACCCTGTCCGGCACCTACAGCCGCGTGCCCGGCCAGCTCGGCCAGGCGGTCAAGCTCTCCGGCAGCACCTCCCGTGCCAGGACCAGCGGCCCGGTGCTCAACACCAACCAGAGCTGGACAGTGGCCGGATGGGTCCGCCTGGACAGCAGCGACCGCGACCAGGCCGTCTGGTCTCAAATGGGCACCAACAATCCCGCCTTCTCCCTGTACTACGCAGTGAGTAACGCACCCGAGTTCGACCAGCACTGGCTGCTCTCACTGGCCGCACAGGACAACCCGGACGCCTATCGGGACACGCTGATCCAATCCAAGAACCTCGCCAAGGTCGGCCAATGGACCCACCTGGCGACCCAGTACGACGCATCCGCCCGCAAGATGCGGCTCTACGTCGATGGCGAACTGTCCGCCGAACGGGACGTCAGCGTCGGCTGGAACGCCCGCGGCCCCTTCCAGCTCGGCGACGGATTCACCGACAGCCTCGACCCCGACAACGCCGGCCTCGACGGCGCCCTCGACGACATCCACGTATACCAGCGAGTGCTGAGCGCAGCCGACATCCGCACCATGGTCGGCGTCCCGACCACCACCACCCACAACAACATCCCCTCCGGCCAGGCGCTGGACAAGGTGTTCACCCTGGACAACCCGGCCAGCTTCAAGTTCGTGGTCAAGGCATGCCGCACCGGCGTCACCCCACCGGTCTGCAATGAAAGCCCTGCGTACCGCATCACCAGCGACGCTCCGGTGCTTCCGTCGGACACCGAGACCGGCATGGCCGATCCGACCCAGCCGATCCTGTCCGGCATGGTCAACCGCCCCTCGGGCGGCCCGGTCACCGCCAAGTACTACCTGTACGACAACCAGGGACTGCCCGTCGGCTCCGCACCCCTCGGCAGCCGCACCGTCAACGGCGGCGAACGCGCCTCCTACCAGATCCCGGCCAACACCGTGCAGCCCGGTACCACCTACAAGTGGCAGATGACCACCTGCGTCACCGCTCCACAGGACGGCGGCGACGGCGATACCGACCCGGACCCGACACCCACTCCCGACCCCACACCAACTCCCGATCCCGATCCGACACCCACGCCGGACCCGACAACGCCTCCGCTGCCCGACGGGCTCGTCGCGGGCTACGGCATGAACGAGGGCACCGGAACCACTGTCACCGACGCCACCGGCCAAAACAACGGCACCGCCAGCAGCGCCACCTGGGTCGACGGCAAGTACGGCAAAGCGTTGTCGTTCGATGGCAGATCCAGCTGGGTCGCCATCAACAGCTCCTCCTCCCTCCGGCCGACCGACTCACTCACTTTGTCGGCCTGGGTCAACCCCAGCACTCTGACCGACTACCGAACCGTCATCGCCAAGGACTACAACCTCTACGGAGACCTGTCTTACGCAGGGCTGAAGCGTTCTCATGTGGTGAGACCGAGGAGCTGGAGACCGTCGGCGGGGTGGCTGCGGTAGTGGTCGGTGGCGGCGGTGATGTTGGTC